>JAZJZQ010000370.1:20239-22705 GCA_040389625.1 Pseudomonadota bacterium
AGTCTGCCTGCAAACGGGCAGCCAGGGAAGGTGGGGCGAAAAAAAGGGAAGCACGCGGCTTCCCTTTTTACGTTCAGTCGGCGCGGATCACTCCGCGCGGCTTAACGGCGGGTGTCGACTTGCACCAGCGGCTCGTCCACTTGCGGCGGCAGCGGCTTGCGCTCGCGCGGTACGCGCGCAGGCGGAGCGGCCTTGGCAGCAGCTTCCTGGGCGGCACGCAGCTTGGCCGGGTCCGTTGCTGCCAGGGTCAGGCCGGCGGAGCCGAGGACGGCTTGCAGGTCGATCGGGGCGGCAGCCGGCGCAGGTGCCGGGGCGGCTACCGGGGCAGCAGGCGCAGGCGTGACCACCTGTGCCACCACGGGCTCGGCGACGACCGGGGCGGCAACCACCGCTTCGGCCACAGGAGCGGCCGGGGCGACTTCCGCTGCCACTGGGGCGGCAACCGGGGCGGCCACTTCGACGACCGGGGCGACCACTGCAGGTTCGGCAGCGGCTGCTTCTACGACGACAGGGGCAGCAACTTCAACCACTGCCGGGGCCACTGCAGCCACGGGAGCAACTTCAGCCACGGGAGCAGCTTCTGCCACCGGAGCAGCTTCTGCCACCGGAGCGGCTTCTGCTGCCGGGGCAACTTCCACCACGGGAGCGGCGGCTTCCACGGCGGCCGTTGCTACTGGCGCTGCCGGCTCGGCGGCGGCCGGTGCGGCGACGACGGGTTCAGCTGCGGCGACCACGGCGGCCACTTCCACCGGCGCCACGGCGGCGACGGTTTCGGCGTTCGTTTCCGGCGCCACGGTGAAGGTCACGACGGGCGCGCCTTCGCCTTGCTCGCCGGTCGCGCCGGCTTCCATACCTTCGCCACCTTCGCGTTCGCGGCGGTTGCGGTTACGGCCACCGCGGCGGCGGCGGCGGCGTGGCTCTTCGCCATCGACCGCTTCCGACTCTTCGCCTTCCGGACCCGTCTGTGGGGCCGTTTTCAGGATGGCGGTGGTTTCCGCCACCGGGCCGGTGCCGGCAACTGCTGCCACTGCTGCTGCCGGTACCACGGCGGCGCCTGCGGCGGCAACTGGCAGGGTCAGTTCTTCCACTTTCGCTTCCGTTACCTGTGGCTTCTCGCCCCGTGGTTCACGGGGTGGACGCGGCGGGCGCTCGGCGCGCTCGCCACGCTCGCGCTGGCCTTCGGCGGCCTGGCCTTCGCGTGGCTCGCGGCCTTCACGCGGTTCGCGCGGTGGACGGGGTGGACGGGCAGGGCGGCCGGCGTCGGCTGCCTTGACGCTGTCATCCTGGGCCGGACGGGCACCCGGTTCGCGCTCGTCGCGCTCACGGCCACCTGGCTTGCCGTTACGGCTGCGGCCGCGTGGGCCACGGGCGTTGCGGTCGCCACGGTCGGTCGGCACGGGCTTGACGACGATGGTCGGGGCCACGGGCATGACGGGCGCTTCCGGCTTGGCGCGGAAGAAACTGAACAGTTTTTCGAAGAAGCCGGGCTCGGCCACAGGCTGGGCCACGGCCGCGGCGGCCTTGACCGGCTCGGCCGGCTTGGCGGTGCGCTCGACCATCGGGGCCGGCTGGTCCGGGGTGATGGTCTTGACGACGGCTTCCTGGCGCGGCTTGGCTTCTTCCTTCTGGCGCTTGCTGTAGGCCATGTCGGTTTCGGCCTGCTCGGCCAGCGTGTAGCTGGCCTGGCTGTCTTCCAGGCGCGGATCGTCGTGCTTGATGCGCTCGAGCTTGTAGTGCGGGGTGTCGAGGTGCTTGTTCGGGATCAGGATCACGGCGATGCGGTGACGGTTCTCGATCTTCAGCACTTCGCCCCGTTTTTCATTGAGCAGGAAGGCGGCCACATCGACGGGCACTTGCACGTGGATGGTGGCCGAGTTTTCCTTCATGGCCTCTTCCTGGATGATGCGCAGCACTTGCAGGGCCGACGATTCCGTGTCGCGGATGTGACCGGTGCCGGAGCAGCGCGGGCACGTCACGTGCGAGCCTTCGGACAGGGAGGGACGCAGGCGCTGGCGCGACAGTTCCATCAGGCCGAAGCGGGAAATCTTGCCCATCTGTACACGGGCGCGGTCATGGTGCAGCGCGTCCTTCAGGCGCTGTTCCACTTCGCGCTGGTTCTTGGCCACTTCCATGTCGATGAAGTCGATCACGATCAGGCCGCCCAGGTCGCGCAGGCGCAGCTGGCGCGCCACTTCTTCGGCCGCTTCGCAGTTGGTGTTGAAGGCGGTGGTCTCGATGTCGGAGCCGCGGGTGGCGCGGGCCGAGTTGACGTCGACCGACACCAGCGCTTCCGTGTGGTCGATCACGATGGCGCCGCCCGATGGCAGCGGCACGGTGCGCGAGTAGGCCGTCTCGATCTGGTGTTCGATCTGGAAGCGCGAGAACAGGGGTACGTCGTCGCTGTAGCGCTTGACGCGGTGCACCATGTCGGGCATCACGTGGCTCATGAACTGGTGCGCCTGCTCG
>JAZJZQ010000371.1:0-2003 GCA_040389625.1 Pseudomonadota bacterium
TCCACGCCGGAGCGTGAATCTAACTGGTAATTGCCAGCCGCATCGGGCGCGCCATGCGTCCGATGCGTTTCCTCCAGATCAGCGGTGGATCACCACCAGCAGCGCCTTGGCTTCGGTCTTGCCGGCGTTGCGGATCGCATGGGGCACGTCGGCCGGGTAGCGCGCCGTCCCGCCCAGTTTCACTTTCTTCTTGTGGACGCCAGCTTCCACTTCCACTGCGCCGTGCAGTAGCGTCAGGTGCTCGCTCGCGCCCGGGTCATGTGGCTGCGAGACCAGCTCGCCACCTGGCGCCAGCGTCAATTCATACCATTCGTATTTCCCCGCCAGTTCCATCGGCCCCAGGATGCGCAGCACATAGCCTGCATGCTGGCCGGGCAGGGTGGGCGTCTCGTGCGCGTCGACCACGCGGATGGTTTCCGTATCCTTGTTGTCCACGCTGGCCAGCAGTTCGCTGATCTGCACGCCCAGCGCATTGGCCAGGCGCCAGGTGATGGCGATGGTGGGGTTGGCTTTCTCGCGCTCGATCTGCGACAGCATCGATTTCGATACGCCGGCAATGCGCGACAAGTCTTCCAGGGTCAGGCCACGGGCCAGGCGCAGGCGCTGCAGCGCCGCGCCGACTTCCGGTGGTGCGTTCGTCGAAACAGGTGTTTTCATTGTTTTATTCGGCGGAAGGGGTAAATTTTGCGTAAATCTGTCGGAAAAGGGCGGCAAGAACCGCACGTGAACGGCTTGCTAAGTTCACTGGCCTTCGGTAATATTCGATATATTGAATTTTAGTTCGAGATAGCGGATTTCGATGGCGACTCGGGAAACAGGAGTAAACTTCCTGTTGGAGACGCCCTGCGGAACACGGTACAACATAGTGCAAGGACAGGTCAAGCGGCCGTCCGTGCCACCCATACGAGGATCATCATGACCGACCAAGCAAAAAACGCCTTCTTCAGCGGCCTGCAGCAGAACCTGGATCAACTGCGCGAACAGGGCCTGTACAAGCCGGAGCGGGTGCTGTCGTCGCGCCAGGGGGCGGAGGTCACGGGTCAGGACGGGCGCAAGCTGATTAATATGTGCGCCAACAATTACCTGGGCTTGTCGGGCGAGGAATGGGTGGCCCAGGCTTCCATCGCCGCCACCGAGAAATACGGTTATGGCCTGTCGTCGGTGCGCTTCATCTGCGGTACTCAGACGGTGCACAAACAGCTGGAACAGGCCATCTCGAAGTTCCTCGGCACCGAAGACACCATCCTGTACGCGGCCGCCTTCGACGCCAACGGCGGCGTGTTCGAGCCGCTGTTCGACGAGAACGACGCCATCATTTCGGACGCGCTGAACCACGCTTCCATCATCGACGGCATCCGCCTGTGCAAGGCGGCCCGCTTCCGCTACGCCCACAACGACATGGCCGACCTGGAAGCGCAGCTGCAAGCCGCCGCCGGCAAGCGCCACAAGCTGATCGTCACCGACGGCGTGTTCTCGATGGACGGCACCATCGCCCAGCTCGACAAGATCTGCGACCTGGCCGACAAATACGGCGCGCTGGTCATGATCGACGAGTGCCACGCCTCCGGCTTCATGGGCGCCACCGGCCGCGGCACGCACGAGCACCATAACGTCATGGGCCGCATCGACATCATCACCGGCACCCTGGGCAAGGCCCTGGGCGGCGCCATGGGTGGCTTTACCTCGGCGCGCAAGGAAGTGATTGACATGCTGCGCCAGAAATCCCGTCCTTACCTGTTCTCGAACACGCTGGCGCCGGCTATCGCTGGTGCCTCGCTGGCCGTGCTGGAGCGCCTGTCGGCGTCGACCGAGCTGCGCGACCGCCTGCACGAGAACACTGCCTATTTCCGCAAGGAGATCGAACGCATCGGCTTCGCCATCAAGCCGGGCACCCACCCGGTGGTGCCGGTGATGCTGTTCGATGCGCCGGTCGCGCAAAAGTTCGCTGCACGAATGTATGAGCTGGGCGTTCTGCTCAGCGGCTTCTTCTACCCGGTGGTCCC
>JAZJZQ010000372.1:0-8203 GCA_040389625.1 Pseudomonadota bacterium
AAGCGTTTAGGAGCTAGCAGCGATTAAGCTGCCAGTGCGTACGAGTTATCGTTTGCAGTTAAGTTTTTTCTGGGTGTATTTACGAGGTAACCAGCCCTCGGTATGCCCTGCGCTGCTTTGCAACCCACGTCGAAACCAGGTCGTCCCCACAGAACTTCCATTCTAACGCATTTTCCACCCCGCCGCACGGCCGTTCACATTCAATTCTTGCGCTCGGGCGGCAGCAAGGTCAGGCCGATGTCGCCGTTGATCAAATGGCAACGCATGCGGTGTGCCCGCGAGACGGGCACGAACTCCGATACCAGGTCGTAATAGCGGTCGCGCTCCGCTTCGGGCGCCGTCAGGTCTATCGTCACGTCCTGCACATTGTGCGCTGCCTGTACTTCGACCATGCGGGCCCGCCGTACGGCCAGTTCGTGGTCCTTGCGCCCGCGCATGACGTCGCCTTCGAAATACTTGATGACGGCGCATTCGGCCAGGTCCATCCGGTCCTTGAGCAGCGAATCGGCCGCCACCGCGTTCTGGTTGGACGGCAGCAGGGCCGGGTCGCTCTGGGCCGGGTCGATCTCGAAATGGAGCCGCTGCACCAGCAGCAGGGTGTCGCTGTGCTCGCTGTTGTTCTGCTGTAGCTTCTGCAGCACCGTCAGCCGGCCCTTGGCCAGGCGCCCCGTGGTGTCCTTGGTCTGGCCCACGTATTGCACCCGGCTGGCAAATTTCAGCCCGTGCTCGTGGTGCTGCAGCACGTCGTGGATGGACATGGCTTCCACCAGGCCGCCCCAGTTGAGGATGAGGAAACGGTCCTGCACCGTCACCACCGGCTTTTTCATGGTGGCGGCGAACGGCACGTCCAGCTCCAGCGTGACGCTGTCGCGCTTTTGCTCGGCGCCCACCAGCAGCGGCAGCGTCAGCTTGAGGGAAAAGAAGCCCCAGCTGGGGCTGCGGTTGGTGTCGAAACGCACCAGCGGGCGGCTGACCACCAGGTACAGCAGCCGCTTTTCCATCGTCGCTTCCAGGTCGAACTGCATGCGGCGCAGGTAGCGTCCCACCGGGTCGCGAATGTCCGGCACGGCCGGGAAACCGGCCACCAGGTCGTACCAGTGGAACTTGGCGTCCGACACCGTGACGTTCCAGTTCTGTACGGCCACCGTGCGCTGCGGTATGTTGGGCAGCAAGTCTTCGTACGGTTCGGGAATATCCGCGATCGGCTCGGGATCTGGATAATCGCTGGTCATGGTGAGGCGCACTCCTGGGCATGGGGGGAAACTTCACCCAGTATAGTACGCCAACTTTCACATTTCCATGCGGCAAGTGAGAATTGGTGGGAATGTGTCGAAACTGTAATCGTTCGTACCCACCGAGCCACACCGGCGGCGCGTCAGGCGTCGGCCGGCAGGGGCAGTTTGGCGACGCTGACGCTGCCGTCGGCCAGCTTGCAGCGGAACAGGTGGCGCCGCGCGGCGGCCACATGCTCGGACGCCAGGTAGCGGTAGCTGCCGCAGTCTTCCAGTTCCAGGTCGATTTCCACCGGTTCCAGTTCCCATGCCTGCTGCACTTCCAGCAGGCGGGCCCGGCGCCGTTCCTTTTCCTCGCCGTAGCGGCCGGCCGGGGTGGGGCCTTCGAAATAGCAGATCAGGGCCGCTTCCAGCACGTCCATGCGGATCCTGGCCAGGGCGCTGGCCGTCTCTTCGATCTGGTTCAGGGGCAGGTCGGCCGGATCGCCGTCCGGGCTGCTGGCCTCGATTTCCGGCTGCAGCACGAGGATCAGCGTGTCGCTGTGTTCGCTGTGCTGCTGGCGCAGCCGTTGCACGGCCGGCGCCTGGCCCCTGGCCAGGCGGCCTTCCGGGTCCAGCGTCTGGCCCACGTGGATGACCTGGCTGGCCACCTTGCGGTCGTTGACATATTGCAGCAGCAAGTCGTGCACGGACAACACTTCGATCACGCCGCCCCAGTTCAGGCTGAGGAAGTTTTCCGTCAGGATCACGCTCGGCTTCTTGACGGTGGCGCCGAACGGCACCTTCAGCTCCACCGTCACGCTGTCGCGCGTGGCGTCGGCGCCGGCCAGCAGCGGCACCGTCAGCTTCAGCGAGAAAAAGCCCCACTGGGTGGCGCGCGACGGGTCGAAGCGCATGCGGGGGCGGGTCACCACGCAATACAGCAGCGGGCGCTCGTTGGCCGCTTCCAGGTCGAATTGCATGCGCCGCAGGTAGCGGCCTATCGGTTCGCGAAAGTCCGGCTTGTCGGGGAAACCGGCCAGCAGGTCATACCAATGGAACTTGCCGTCCGTAATGCGGACGTGCCAGCGCTGGGGCGCGCTGCCGGCGATCTGGGCGAGGGTGGGCACGGTCGGTGGCTGCGGGGATGGGGCAACCAGATCGGGCTGATGCATGATGCACGCTCCTGATGGATATAGAGTTCGGGTGACTGCTCTTTCCGGTCGGGCGCGCGGGTGTTTGGCGTTTCCTTGTGGGAAAAAATAATACCTTCAGTCAATTATTTATTATACGTAGTTTGCTCGTCTATACAAGGAATGTTCGCATCGCTATATTTTGGCGTGCGCAAGTGAACGGCGCTTGCGCTGGCGCAAGCGCTGCCGTTCAGGCGGCCATGGCGGGCAGGGTTTGTTGCAGCAGCGCCAGCAGGGCTTGCGGGCTGTCGAGCAGGTAGTCGGCTTGCCAGCCTTGCGGTTCGGTGGCGCCGCAATAGCCCCAGCCGCAGGCGATGGTCAGCATGGCGGCGGCCTGACCGGCCTGGATGTCGCGCAGGTCGTCGCCCACGTACCAGCATTGCTGGGGTGCCAGGCCGAGGCGGGCGGCCGCTTCCAGCAGGGGAGCGGGGTGGGGCTTGGCGTGGGGCGTGGTGTCGCCCGAGACGACGCAGCCGGCGCCGTCCAGCCCGATCAGGGGCAGCAGCGGGTCGGTGAAGCGGGCCGGCTTGTTGGTGACGATGCCCCATGCCAGTCCGGCCTGGACGATGCCGTCCAGCAGTTCGGGCACGCCGGGGAACAGCGTGCTGTGCTCGGCGATGGCGGCCTGGTAGTTGTCGAAGAAACCTTCCCGCAGGGCGGCGAAGCCTTCGTCGTGCGGCTGCAGGCCGAAGGCGGCGCCTATCATGCCGCGCGCGCCGGCCGAGGCCGTGGGACGCAGCAGTTCATAGGCGGTCGGCTCCAGGCCGCGCTCGCGCCGCAGCAGGTTGACGGCGGCGGCCAGGTCGGGGGCGGTGTCGGCCAGCGTGCCGTCCAGGTCGAACAGGATGGCGCGCGGGGCGCTGCGGGGAAGTGCCAGGCTCATGGTGGGAATGGGGAGACGTTACAGGGGACGGCTGGTGGCCATCAGGTAGTTGACACTGGTGTCGTCGTTGAGCGAGTAGATCTTGCTCAGCGGATTGTAGCCCATGCCCTTCAAGCCCTGCACGTCCAGCCCGGCGCTGCGCGCGTACTGCGACAGTTCGGCCGGCGTGATGAACTTGGCATAGTCGTGGGTGCCCCTGGGCAGCATGCGCAGCAGGTATTCGGCCCCCAGCACGGCGAACAGATAGGCCTTGGGATTGCGGTTCAGGGTGGAGAAGAACACCTGGCCGCCCGGTTTGACCAGGCTGGCGGCGGCGCGCACGATGGCGCCCGGGTCGGGCACGTGTTCCAGCATTTCCATGCAGGTCACCACGTCGAACTGGCCGCCTTCCTGGGCCGCCATGTCTTCGGCCGCGATCAGCTTGTAGCGCACCTGCACGCCCGACTCCAGGCTGTGCAGGTCGGCCACCTTGAGCGCTTTTTCCGACAGGTCGATGCCCGTCACGTGGGCGCCTTTTTTGGCCATCGATTCGGCCAGGATGCCGCCGCCGCAGCCGATGTCGATCACGCGCTTGCCCGCCAGCGGGGCGCGCGCGTTGATCCATTCCAGACGCAGCGGATTGATTTCGTGCAGGGGACGGAACTCGGACGTGGGGTCCCACCAGCGGTGGGCCAGGTCACTGAATTTTTGCAGTTCTAAAGGATCGGCGTTCATGGGCAGCTTTGTTGGGACAATACCCGGATTTTACAGCATGGACGTAAAAAAACCCCGCCTGGGCGGGGTTCGGAAGTGCGTCCGCGGGTCGCCCCGCGGACGGCAGGCACGCAATTACTTGCTGGTGCCGACCACTTCGATTTCCACGCGACGGTTCTTGGCGCGGCCGGCTGCAGTCTTGTTGTCTGCAACTGGTTGCTTCTCGCCCTTGCCTTCGGTGTAGACGCGGTTCGCTTCCACGCCCTTGGAGATGATGTAGGACTTGACGGCTTCAGCGCGGCGGATCGACAGCTTCTGGTTGTAGGCATCGGTACCCACGGAGTCGGTGTGGCCGACGGCGATGATCACTTCCAGGTTGATGTTGCCCAGCTTGGAGGTCAGGTCGTCCAGCTTGGCTTTGCCTTCTGGCTTCAGTACGGCCTTGTCGAAGTCGAAGAAGGCGTCAGCGGCGAAGCTCACCTTCTGTGCGGTCGGCACAGGGGCTGGTGCTGGGGCTGGTGCCGGTGCAGGCGCTGGTGCCGGAGCGGCAGGCACCACGGGTGCCGGTGCTACGCACTTGCCGTTTTCCAGCTTCTCTGGCTCGACGCAGATCGGCAGATCGCAACCTGGAACGGCATCGGCCGGGGTCCAGTAGCCGGTACGCCAGCACAGGCCGAACGGGTCACGGGCGATCACGCCGCGTGCATCTTGCACGTAGGCGCTTTTCGGGGTGGCAGCCTTGATGTCCTGGGTGACTGGAGCGAACGGAGGAGCGGTTGGGGTCTGGGCGATTGCCGAGCCGGCGAAAGCAGCCGACACAGCCAAAATCGAGATAAGTTTCTTCATATTTTTCTTCCTTTCGGGGGTGATATCCGCATAAAAACTGCGCGACGTAGTAATGCGTGGCCCGAATTCTACCACGCAGGGCGGGCGCGCCTGTTTTCTGCTTGCGAATCAAGCAATTGACTTCTCGTCCATTTTGCCACAGGCGGTATCGGTACGCTTTTGGGCGCAATTTAAACCTTTCCCGATTCCGACCAAAATGTTGTTTTGTTGCAACACTAACGGCAATAATAATTGATATTTGTGTCACACGCATGACATTTTGTGCTTGGCCCTTGCGTTGGTGCAAGTACTGGCCGTCCGGCCGAGCCGGGCCGGGCCGGGGCCATCTGCGCCGGAATTGCGCTGCCGCCATACCGCCCATGTTAAAATCGTACGCTTGTCTGTTCCCACAGCGGTCCTACAGGGCGCGGCCGGGGCGGCAGGGAGGCCTGCGCAGCACGTGCGGTAAAAATTGCTTAAAAGATAAGTCAACCACAGTCAAAGATCGAACGACCCGCCAATGGATCAATTCGCAAAAGAAACAATCCCAATTTCCCTCGAAGAAGAGATGCGCAAGAGCTACCTCGATTACGCCATGAGCGTGATCGTGGGCCGTGCCTTGCCGGACGTGCGCGACGGCCTCAAGCCGGTGCACCGCCGGGTCCTGTACGCGATGCATGAAATGAACAACGTGTGGAACCGTCCCTACGTTAAGTGCGCCCGCGTGGTGGGCGAGACGATGGGTAAGTACCACCCGCACGGCGACGCTTCCATCTACGACACGCTGGTGCGCATGGCGCAGGACTTCTCGCTGCGCTACATGCTGGTGGACGGCCAGGGTAACTTCGGTTCCGTCGACGGCGACAGCGCGGCGGCCATGCGTTACACCGAGTGCCGCCTGGACAAGATCGCCAGCGAAATCCTGGCCGACATCGACAAGGACACGGTCGACTTCCAGCCCAACTACGACGGCAAGGAAAAAGAGCCGACCGTCCTGCCGACCAAGATCCCCAACCTGCTGATCAACGGCTCGTCCGGTATCGCGGTGGGCATGGCCACCAACATCCCGCCCCACAACCTGACGGAAGTGATCGACGGCGCATTGCACGTGCTGCGCAACCCGGACTGCTCGATCGACGAGCTGATCGAGATCATCCCCGCGCCCGACTTCCCCACGGCCGGCATCATCTACGGCGTGTCGGGCGTGCGCGACGGCTACCGTACGGGCCGCGGCCGCGTCGTCATGCGCGCCAAGACCCACTACGAGGAATACGGCAAGGACGGCGGCCGCACCGCCATCATCGTCGACGAGCTGCCCTACCAGGTCAACAAGAAGTCGCTGCTCGAGCGCATCGCCGAGAACGTGCGCGACAAAAAGCTCGAAGGCATTTCCGACATCCGCGACGAGTCCGACAAGTCGGGCATGCGCGTGGTGATCGAGCTGAAACGCGGTGAAGTGCCGGAAGTGGTGCTGAACAACCTGTACAAGCAAACCCAGCTGCAAGACACCTTCGGCATGAACATGGTGGCCCTGGTGGACGGCCAGCCGCGCCTGCTGAACCTCAAGCAGATGCTGCAATGCTTCCTGTCGCACCGGCGCGAAGTGGTCACCCGCCGCACCGTGTTCGAGCTGCGCAAGGCGCGCGAGCGCGGCCACGTGCTGGAAGGCCTGGCCGTGGCGCTGGCCAATATCGACGATTTCATCGCCATCATCAAGGCCGCCCCCACGCCGCCCGTCGCCAAGAGCGAACTGATGACGCGCGCCTGGGATTCGTCGCTGGTGCGCGAGATGCTGGCCCGCACGGGCGAGGGCGATACGGTGGGCGGCATCGACGCCTTCCGTCCCGAGCACCTGCCCAAGCACTACGGCATGCAGCCGGACGGCCTGTACAAGCTGTCGGACGAGCAGGCCCAGGAAATCCTGCAGATGCGCCTGCAGCGCCTGACCGGTCTGGAGCAGGACAAGATCGTCAACGAATACCGCGACGTGATGGCCGAAATCGCCGACCTGCTCGACATCCTGGCCAAGCCGGCCCGCGTGACGACCATCATCACCGACGAGATGACGCTGGCCAAGAACGAATACGGCGCCGGCAACAAGGACGTGCGCCGCTCGACCATCGAGCACAACGCCACCGACCTCGGCACGGAAGACTTGATCACGCCGCAGGACATGGTGGTGACCTTGTCGCACACCGGTTACATGAAGGCCCAGCCGATCACCGAATACCGGGCCCAGAAGCGCGGCGGTCGCGGCAAGCAGGCCATGGCGACCAAAGAGGAAGACTGGATCGACCAGCTGTTCATCGCCAACACGCACGACTACATCCTGTGCTTCTCCAACCGCGGCCGCATGTACTGGCTCAAGGTATGGGAAGTGCCGCAAGGCTCGCGCAACTCGCGCGGCAAGCCTATCGTCAACATGTTCCCGCTGGCCGACAACGAGAAGATCACCGTCATCCTGCCGCTGTCGGGCGACAACCGCACCTTCCCGGAAGACCACTACGTGTTCATGTCCACCAGCCTGGGCACCGTGAAGAAGACGCCGCTGAAGGACTTCAGTAACCCGCGCAAGGCCGGTATTATTGCCGTCGACCTGGACGAGGGCGACTTCCTGATCGGCGCCGCGCTGACGGACGGCGCGCACGACGTGATGCTGTTCTCGGACGCCGGCAAGGCCGTGCGCTTCGACGAGAACGACGTGCGTCCGATGGGCCGCAACGCCCGCGGCGTGCGCGGCATGAACCTGGAAGAGGGCCAGCACGTGATCGCGCTGCTGGTGGCCGAGAACGAGGAGCAGTCGGTCCTGACGGCCACCGAGAACGGCTACGGCAAGCGGACCCCGATCACCGAGTACACCCGCCACGGCCGCGGCACCAAGGGCATGATCGCGATCCAGACCTCCGAGCGTAACGGCAAGGTGGTGGCGGCGACCCTGGTCGATTCGTCCGACGAGATCATGCTGATCACCACCGGCGGTGTGCTGATCCGCACCCGCGTGTCCGAGATCCGCGAGATGGGCCGCGCCACCCAGGGCGTGACCCTGATCGCGGTGGAAGACGGCACCCGCCTGTCCGGCCTGCAGCGCGTGGTGGAGACCGACATCGACGAAGTCGAACTGGAACCGGGTCCGGACACCAAGCCGGAAGATGCCCAGCCTGAATAAGGCCGGCAGATAGGCATGCCCCGGCGCGGTTGGGCCGGGGCGGACGGGGTCAGGGTTCTGTGCGCGGATTAATGCGACAATAACACTGGCCCCGTTTTTATTTGTGGCGCGCCATGCGCCGCCACGCAGTTTCGACATCGTTATTGACTCGCTGTTTGACTTAACTAAGGACCGTACCGTGACTCACATCTACAACTTCTCCGCCGGCCCCGCCGTGCTGCCGAAGGAAGTG
>JAZJZQ010000373.1:0-2249 GCA_040389625.1 Pseudomonadota bacterium
CATGCCGGGTGGTGTGGCAGGGGAGCGGCCCATCTGGGCCGTCCCCTATGCCGATAAAATTGGGACGCGAAAATGGGGACGTACCCCTTTTTTCGAAATGGGGACGTACCCCTTTTTCTTCCTTGGGCGCCGCGTGCGGCTGCGGGCCCGGTGGTTCAGCCGGCGTTGGGGCGCCGGCTCAAAGCAGATCGACGGCCTGCTTCTCCCGCATCGAGCGCGCCATGGCCAGTCCGACGCGGGTCGCTTCGGTGGCGTCGTGCAGCTTGAGCGACAGCTTGCCCTGGCCCAGCGCCGCGTCCACGAATTCCTGGGCTTCGAGCAGGAAGGCGTCGCTGAAGCGGCTGTAGAAGTCCGGCGTGCATTCGTGGCTGATGCCGTTGTGGTCGGCGATTTCCACCCGGTTCAGCTGCGCGCCGCCGCCGATGGTGAGCCGGCCCTTGGTGCCGAACACCTCGGTCAGCGTCTCGTGGCCGTGCGCCATGGTGCGCGAGGCCATGAAGCTGGCCATGCTGCCGTCGGCAAATTCGAGCGTGGCCAGGCCGTTGTCGACATCGCCGAATTCGCGCAGGCCGTGGTGGATCACCGTGGTGCCGGTGGCCGTCACGCGCGCGGGCGCGGGCGAGTCCAGCAGCCAGCGCGCCAGGTCGATGTCATGCACGCTGCAATCGAGGAAGATGCCGCCGCTGCTGGCGGCAAAGCGCACGAAGAAGCCGCCCGGGTCGTTCAGGTCCATGGTCTGCGAGCGCACCAGGTAGGGCTTGCCGATCATGCCGGAGCGGATCTTGCTGGCCGCGTCGCGGTAGCTGGCGTCGAAGCGGCGCACGAAACCGATCATTACCTTCAGGTGCGGATGGCGGGCCGCCTCGGCCTCCACCTTCAGGCAGTCTTCCAGGTCCAGCGACAGCGGCTTTTCGCAGAATACGTGCTTGCCCGCCTGGAGCGCGGCGATGATCTGCTGCGCGTGCAGGGAAGTGGGGGTGACGAGGAACACGGCGTCCAGGCCGGGATGGGCCAGCAGCGCCGCATAGTCGGCATAGCAGTTGGCCACGCCCAGCGTCTTGCGGGCCCATTCCAGTTCCTGTTCGACGGGACTGCAGGCCGCCACCAGCTGCGCGTTCGGCACCCGGTGGGCCAGGTTCTCGCCATGCCGCTGGCCCAGCCGTCCCAGTCCGGCGATACCGATTTTCAGTTTTTCCATGGCCGTCTCCTAGAGATTGACGACGCATTTTTCGCGCCAGGAGGTGGTGGCCGCTTCGGCCAGTTCCAGCGCTTTCAGGCCGTCATGCACCGTGGTGCGCAGCGGCGTGCCGTTGATCATGGCGTCGAAGAAGTGGGCGATCTCGTCGGCGTAGGCGGCGCGGTAGCGCTCGAGGAAGAAGTGCTCCGGCTTGTCCTGGCTGACGTTGAGGGCCGTGTGCGCCGTCACTTCCGTCGGCTTGTGGTTGCCCGCCTGGAGCATGCCGGCGCTGCCCAGGATCTCGAAGCGCTGGTCGTAGCCGTAGGCGGCGCGCCGGCTGGCGTTGATCTGGCACAGGCGTCCGGCGCGGGTGCGGATGGTGACGACGGCGCTGTCAAGGTCACCCGCTTCGCCGATGGCCGGATCGATCAGGCAGCTGCCGGTGGCGTACACGCTGGCCGCTTCGTCGTCCAATATCCAGCGGCAGATGTCGAAGTCGTGGATCAGCATGTCCTTGAATATGCCGCCCGAAACCTTGATGTAGCTGACGGGCGGGGCGCCCGGATCGCGGCTGGTCACAGTCAGCACCTCGGGCACGCCGATCTCGCCGGCCTGCAGGCGCGCCTTGACGGCGGCGAAGGTGGGGTCGTAGCGGCGCTGGAAACCGATCATGCACAGCACGCCGGCCTGGCGGACGGCATCGGCCGCCGCCCGCGCCCGCGCCAGCGTCAGGTCGACCGGCTTTTCGCAGAAGATGGCCTTGCCGGCGGCGGCGGCGCGCACGATCAGGTCCGCATGGGTGTCGGTGCTCGAGGCGATCAGCACGGCCCGCACGGCCGGATCGGCCAGCGCCGCTTCCACGCTGGACACGCTCGCGCCATGCAGCTGGGCCAGGGCCTGGGCCGACTCGGCGTGCACGTCCACTACATACTTCAAGCGCACGCCGGATTGGCGCGCCAGGTTTGCTGCGTGAATCTTGCCGATGCGACCGGCGCCGAACAGTGCTGCCTCAATCATCATATCCTCCAGGGTCTTGGGTTTCTTCTATGTCCAACTCGAGTTTGTAGGCCAG
>JAZJZQ010000374.1:0-2435 GCA_040389625.1 Pseudomonadota bacterium
TGCAATGGTTCGGCCGCCAGGAACAGGGCCAGCCGCTCCGTCAGGTTGCGCAGTTCGCGCACGTTGCCCGGCCAGTCGTAGTGCCTCAGCAGGGGGGCGCAGGCCATGACTTCGGCATGCAGGTTGGGATGGGGCCGCGCACCCAGCGCCGCCAGCGCATTCTTGAGCGACCATTCGGCCAGGCCGATCACGTCGTCCTGGCGCGCCCGCAGCGGCGGCAGCGACAGCCGCAGCACGGCCAGCCGGTAGAACAGGTCGGCCCGGAAGCGGCCTTCGCGCACGCGCTGTTCCAGGTCGCAGTGGGTGGCGCTGATGATGCGCACGTTGACGGCGATGGGCCGGGTGCCGCCCACCCGCACCACTTCCCGTTCCTCCAGTACCCGCAGCAGCCGCGTTTGCAGCGTGAGCGGCATCTCGCCTATCTCGTCGAGGAACAGGGTGCCGCGGTTGGCCGCTTCGAACAGGCCCGCGTGGCCGCCCCGGCGCGCGCCCGTGAAGGCGCCTTCCTCGTGGCCGAACAGTTCGGACTCCAGCAGCGATTCGGCGATGGCGCCGCAGTTGACGGCCACGAACGGCCGGTTCTGGCCCAGGATGCGCGGGCTTTCGCGGTGGATGGCTTGCGCCACCAGTTCCTTGCCGCAGCCCGTCTCGCCCTGGATCAGCACCGTGGCCGGCGACTTCGCGTACAGCACCACGGACTGGCGCAGCGCTTCCATGGCGGCCGAGTCGCCGCGCAGGTCGTTGATGCCGTGCTTGGCGCGCAGCGTGTCGGCCACCACCACGCGCCGGCTGCGGTTCGACTCGAGCTGGGTCAGGCGCGCCATCTCCAGCGCATCGTCAAAGGCCTGGCGGATCGAGGCGGCCGAGTAGACGAACACGCCCGTCAGCCCCGCTTCCTCGGCCAGGTCCGTGATCAGGCCGGCGCCGACGATGGCCTGGATGCCGGCCGCTTTCAGTTCGTTGATCTGGGCCCGCGCATCCTCCTCGGTGGCGTAGGTGCGCTGCACGATGGAGAAGCCGAAGGTGGCGGCAAATTCGGCCAGCTCCGGCATCGGGTCCTGGTAGGTGATGACGCCAATGCGCTCCGACACTCGGCGCGCCCGCGCCAGCGCCTGCATCACGTCGAAGCCGCTGGCCTTGGCGATCACCACCGGCACCGACAGCCGGCCCTTCAGATAGGCCGCGTTGGAGCCGGCCGCGATGACGGCGTCGCAGCGCTCGGTGGCCATCCGTTCGCGGATGTGGCGGGCAGCTTCGTCGAAGCCCAGGTTGATCGGTTCGATGGTGGCCAGCTCGTCGTATTCCAGCGTGATGTCGCGGAACAGGTCGTACAGGCGCGACACCGATACGGTCCAGATTACGGGCTTGTCGGTGTTGTCCAGGGGGAGGGGAGTGGAATGGCGCATGTTTCAATTGTACGCCACTATGTTGCAGTGTTCCACTGCGAAACTTCGATGCAACATCGTTGCAACCTAGATGCAACATCGGATACTTGCATGCTCAACAATTTTTCCTGCCTGCCCTGCGCCAAGTGCCTGATTTTGCTGGGTTTGTCCGCCGCCGCGGCGCGCCGGCACGCGCTGGCACGTCCCTTGCAATAAGTGACGCAACGCGCTACCGCGCAACCACCCACACGCACCAACGAAAGGTCTGACATGAGCCAATACTCCGCCGGCGCCGCATTCCGCAAAGCCGTACAAGAAGAATCCCCGCTGCAGGTGGTGGGCGCCATCAATGCCAACCACGCCCTGCTGGCCAAGCGCGCCGGTTTCAAGGCCATCTACCTGTCGGGCGGCGGCGTGGCCGCCGGTTCGCTGGGCCTGCCCGACCTGGGCATCTCGAACCTGGACGACGTGCTGACCGACGTGCGCCGCATCACCGACGTGTGCGACCTGCCGCTGCTGGTCGACGTCGACACCGGCTTCGGCGCCTCCGCCTTCAACGTGGCGCGCACCGTCAAGTCGATGATCAAGTTCGGCGCCGCCGCCATGCACATCGAAGACCAGGTCGGCGCCAAGCGTTGCGGCCACCGTCCGGGCAAGGAGATCGTCTCCAAGCAGGAAATGGTCGACCGCATCAAGGCCGCCGTCGATGCCCGCACCGACGAGAACTTCGTCATCATGGCGCGCACCGATGCGCTGGCCGTGGAAGGCCTGGAATCGGCCCTGGAGCGCGCCATCGCCTGCGTGGAAGCGGGCGCCGACATGATCTTCCCGGAAGCGATCACCGACCTGCCCATGTATTCCCAGTTCGCCAAGGCCGTCAAGGTGCCGGTGCTGGCCAACATCACCGAATTCGGCGCCACCCCGCTGTACACGGTGGACGAGCTGCGCGGCGCCGACGTGGGCCTGGTGCTGTATCCGCTGTCGGCCTTCCGCGCCATGAACAAGGCGGCCGAAAACGTCTACGGCGCGATCCGCCGCGACGGCACCCAG
>JAZJZQ010000375.1:0-2458 GCA_040389625.1 Pseudomonadota bacterium
TGGTGGCGGCGGTCGGCAACGACGGCCCGGCTGCGCCGCCGCTGTATCCGGCCAGCTATCCTGGGGTGGTGGGGGTGAGCGGCGTCGACCGCCAGGGCCGCCCCCTGCCGGAGGCGGCACGCGGGCCGCAGGTGATGTTCGCCGCGCCCGGTAGCCAGATGGTCAGCGCCGCCATCGGCAACCCGCCCTATCGCATCGTGCGCGGCACCTCGTTCGCCGCGCCCATCGTGGCGGCGCTGCTGGCGGGTGTACTGGAACGACCCGCGCCCGCCGCCGCCAGGCTGGCCATCGACAACATGGCGAAACGGGCGACGGGCGGGAGCGCCGGCACCGTCAGCGCGGAGATCGGATATGGCGTGCTCGGCGCCGCGCTGCGCAACGATCCCGCCGCCTTTCGCTGATCGTTGAAAATTTTTTTTCAGGGCGACGGATTAAACGGCCGGCGCCGGGCGTTTTCCTTTCAACAGCTGCGGATCGTCCGTGGCACTGACCAGGAGAACTACCATGAAAAACTGCACGCTCGCCAAACAACTGCTCATCGTCCTGACCATAGTCACGGCCGGTGCCGCCCACGCACAGTTGCTGGGCCGGGGTGGCGCCATCGGCGGCATGGTCGGCGGCGGGGGCAGCTTCAGCGGCATGGCGTCGTTCGATCGCGGCGCGATCCGGGACACCGTCCGCCCGGCCGCCACCGCCGTCGATGCCGATCAAGTGCGCCAGGCGCGCTCCGCAGCCGGCAACGCCGCGGGGGAAGCAAGCGGCAACGGCTCGGCCGCACTGCAAGGCACGGCGGCGGCCGGCCGGAAGCTGGCATCGGAAGAACAGGCAAGCGGTAACGGTTCGACCGCGCTGCTGGGTACGGCGGCGATGGAACGCAAACAGGCATCGGAGGGGCAGGCAAACGGTAGCGGTTCCGCCGGCGGTTCGGGCGGCTCTGGTTCCGGCGCTGCTTTCGGCTCGGGTTCCGGCGCCCTCTCCGGCGGCATGATCGCCCGGCACGCTTCCCATCATGCGGCGCCTGCCACGGCGGCAACGCCGACTCCGGCAACATCGGCAAAACCCGCAAAACCAGCGACCCCGGCAGCGCCGCAAGCCAGGTCGGCCAGCGGTGCTGACGCCACCGGCACGGCTGGTGCGCAGCGTTCGACGCGCTCGGGCGGCTCCGTCAACGGCTCCGTCAGCGTCTCGGTGAGCGGCAGCGCTGACGCCTCGACCATGTGACAGCGGCCTCGGCGCCGCGACTCTCCGCCGCAGCGCCGGCCAGCCATCCTGCCGGCATCGCGACCGTTAGCAATACTGATCGATGGCAGCCACCGTTGCAGCCGGGATTATTTTTCTATCGTGACGACATGGGCCCGAATCTGCCCATCGACCGCCCCGTCCCCAAAGCGCGCGACCAGTGCCGCTTCGGCCAGGCCGGTCGCCTCGTCCAGGCTGGGCGCATGGCGCGCCTCGATTTCGCCGCGCCAGGGCGTGCCCTGACAATAGGCGAAAGCCGGTATCCGCGCCGACTCAGCCCGGCTACGCGCCGTCACGATGGCGAAGTCCGGCGTTTTCTCAAATCCACCATCCCTCAGGTCCTGCGCGATGGTGCCGGTGTCAAAGTAACCATGCGGAACGCGCGCCATGAACAACGGCGGATCGGCCGGATAAGCCCGGGCCAGCGCCTGGCCGATGACGTTGGCAAAGTCGTTCTCTTCGATCCGTCCCCACACATTGAAAATGAAGGCGCCGCCCGGCCGCAGCACACGGCGCGCCTGCGCATACGCCTTGGCCTTATCGGGAAAGAACATGGCGCCGAACTGGCACACGACGACGTCGAAGGCCCCGTCCGCAAATGGCAGTTGCATTGCGTCGGCCTGTTGCCACGTCACGGGCCGGCTGGTGCCCTGGGCGATGGCCTGGTCCAGCATCAGCTGATTAAGGTCGGTGGCCACGATGGCCGTGGTGGACGGCAATGCCGCCGTCAGTTGCCGCGTCACCACACCGGTGCCGGCGGCAATCTCCAGCACGTGCGCCGGCCGCCGCGCGACCACCCGGCGGCAGATGTCTTCCGCATAGGGCGCGAAGATAAGCGGCACCATAAATTGCGCATAGAGCTGTGGGATGGAACCGGCAAATGCCCGGTCCGCTTCGGATGGCGTCATGGTTCCCTCCTCGCTTGATATGCCCGACCCGCCAGCCTCGCCAGATTCGGCTGGCTCCGCTGACAAGATTCGCAGAAATCGGCCGTCGCGTCCATCGCGATCCCAACCGTGTGCGCGCTGACGGCGCGACCGTGGCGCGGCAAGCACTTACATGGCCTTCGTGAAACATGATTCCATATTACGAAATTCGGATGCCGAAAAAACGGGCACTGCCATTCCATTTTTTGAAAATAGATTCCACATACTGAAAAACAAGAACTAAACCGTTGAAATAAAACGACATTATTCGAGTTATATGTCTTATATAAGAC
>JAZJZQ010000376.1:0-4154 GCA_040389625.1 Pseudomonadota bacterium
CCCTTCGCGCTGGACGACCTGCTCGAACACCTGGCCAGCCTGACGGCCATCAAGACCGACGCCAAGCGGGTGGAGCTGGTGTTCCGGGTCGAACGGGGCGTGCCGGCCCGGCTGGTGGGCGATCCGCTGCGGGTGGGCCAGATCCTGATCAACCTCACCACCAACGCCGTCAAGTTCACGGAACGGGGCGAGATCGTGGTGGCGGTGGACGTGGCCGAACGGCGCGGCGAGCAAGTCACGCTGCGCTTCAGCGTCAGCGACACGGGCATCGGCATGAACGAGGAGCAGCTGGTACGGCTGTTCCAGTCCTTCAGCCAGGCCGACGGTTCCATCACGCGCCGCTACGGCGGCACCGGCCTGGGGCTGTCGATCTCCAAGCAGCTGGTCGAGCTGATGGGCGGCACCATCCGCGTCAACAGCACGCCCGGCGTGGGCAGCCGCTTCAGCTTCACCGTCGCGCTGGGCGTGGCCGATCCGGCCAGCGCCCCGGTGGCGCCGCCGGCGGCCGCCCTGCAGCAGGTGCGGGTGATGGTGGTGGACGACAGCGCCACCGCGCGCGATGCCCTGGTCGAGATGCTCGGATCGTTCGGCGTCACGGCCCACGCGGCCTGTTCGGGCGAACAGTCGCTGACGATGCTGGCGCACGCCGTAGACGCCGGCGAACCCTACCAGGTGGTGCTGATGGACTACATGATGCCGGGCTGGGACGGCGTGGAAACCATACGCCGCATCCACGCCGACCCGCGCCTGGCGGCGCCGCCGGCCATCCTCATGGTCAGCGCCTGCACCCGCGAGACGGTCCAGCAGCAGGAAGGCCAGCTGCCGCTGCACGGCTTCCTGACCAAGCCGGTCGGCCCGGCCCTGCTTTATCACAGCCTGCTGCAGGTGCTGCGCCCGGACCTGGCCGGCGCGGCCGGCACCGGGCCCGGCGGCATGCGCGCGCTCGACCTGGCGCGCCTGAACGGCGCCCGCATCCTGCTGGTGGAAGACAACGCCAACAACCGCGAGGTGGCGCTCGACTTCCTGGCCATGGCCCGGGTCGAAGTGGACTTGGCCATGCACGGCGGCCAGGCGGTGGCCATGGTGCAGGAGCGCGACTACGACCTGGTGCTGATGGACATCCAGATGCAGGAAGTGGACGGCCTGACGGCCACCACGCAGATCCGCGCCCACGCCCACCTGCGCGAGCTACCCATCATCGCCATGACGGCACACGCCATGGCCGGCGACCGCGACAAGAGCCTGGCTGCCGGCATGAACGACCATGTGACCAAGCCGATCAACCCCGAACTGCTGTTCCGCGCCCTGCTCAAGTGGATCGCGCCGGCCCGCCTGGCCGGGCGCCAGTTGCCGGCGCCGCGGCCCGAGCCGGACCAGGAAGGCGGCGCCGCCGCCCCGCTGCCGCCGGTGGCCGGCATCGTCTGGCAACAGGCGCTCGACAGCGTGGGCCAGCAGCACAGCCGCCTGCACAAGCGCATCGCCAGCTTCGTGCAGGAGTACCAGGGCGGGCCGCAGGTGGTGCGCGAGGCGCTGCAGGCGGGCCATCATACGGCCCTGCAAAGCCTGGCCCACAATCTCAAGTCCAGCGCGGCCTACCTGGGCGCGGCCGAACTGTCGGCCCAGGCCAATGCCGTCGAACAGGCGCTGCGTTCGGGCCAGCACGAGCGCTGCGCGGCGCTGGCGCCGGAACTGGCGGCCACACTGGAGACAGTGCTGGACGGCCTGGCCCGGATGGAGACGGCGCCGCCCCCCGCGGCCAGCACTACCACCACCGGCGGCGGCCAGGCCATGCCAGGCGCCGCCCCCCTGATCCGCCAGCTGGAAGCCTACCTGCGCGGCGACGATGCGCGCGCCGAGGATGCCTTGCACGCCTTGCAGGCGCTGCCCGGTGCAGCCGAACATAGCGACCTGCTGGCGGCAATTCAGCAGGCCGTGGACGAGATCGAATATGATGTGGCATTGGCACCGCTCGCGGCATTGGCGCACGCCCTGAACCTGAAGATGGAAATGAGCGCATGAACTTGCCAGGAATGCAAAAAGTACTCGTCGCCGACGACGACGCCATCAACCGCCAGGTGCTGGCCGAGCTGCTCAAGCCCGAGTACACGGTGCTGCTGGCCAAGAACGGCGCCCAGGCCCTGGAACGGGCCACGCGCCACGCGCCGGACCTGATCCTGCTGGATGTGATGATGCCCGACCTGGACGGCTTCGAGGTGTTGCGCCAGCTGCGGGCCGACCCGCAAACGGCCGATATTGCCGTCATCTTCATCTCCGGCCTGGACCGGCCGGAAGACGAGGCCAATGGCCTGAAGATGGGCGTGGCCGACTACATCGCCAAGCCGTTCAACGCCACCGTGGTGCTGGCCCGGGTGGCGCTGCACCTGCAGGTGGTGCGCCAGCAGCGCATGCTGGAACACCTGGCCCACGTGGACGGCCTGACGGAACTGGCCAACCGGCGCCGCTTCGACGAGGTGTACGGCAACGAGTGGCAGCGCGCCCAGCGCAACGGCCGGCCGCTGTCGCTGGCCATGCTCGACATCGACTGCTTCAAGCAATACAACGACCATTACGGCCACCCGGCCGGCGACCGCGCGCTGCGCGCCGTGGCGCGGGCCGCCGCCGGCCGCATGCAGCGTCCGGCCGACCTGGCCGCGCGCTACGGCGGCGAGGAACTGGTGCTGCTGATGCCCGACACGGACGCCGCCCAGGCCTGCCGGCTGGTGCACGCGATCTGCCAGGAAGTGACGCTGCAAGCCATCGCCCACGCCGCCTCCACGGCCGCGCCGGTGCTCACCGTCAGCGCCGGCGGCGCCACCTTGCGGCTGACGGCCGGCGAAAGCGCGCCCGATCTGTTCAGCGCCGTCGACAGCCACCTGTACCAGGCCAAGCAGGCCGGGCGCAACCGCATCGTCTGGCGCCAGGATCCGGCGCCGGACGGCCAGTAACAGGGGCGCCGGCATGAAGATGAACATCCGCAGCGCCACCACCGTGCTCGATCTGGACGACGCCTGCGCCCGCAACGGCGTGCAGCGCAGCCTGCTGCTCAACGCCGCGCGCGCCTTCGTGCAAAGCTATGGCCTGTGGCCGGCCCGGGTCGCCAGCCACCTGGCCGGCGCCGACTACGGCGAGCTATGCCAGGCCGCGCACCGCATCAAGGGCGCCGCCACGCTGCTGGGCGCCTACCGCCTGAGCGGCGCGGCCGGGGCCCTGGAAGATGCCGTGCGTACGGCCGACACGGCCCGCCTGCCGGCCCTGGGGCTGGCCTTCCAGGCCGAACTGGAGGCGGCGCTGGCCGCCATGCTGGCCGCCCTGCCCCAGGCCGCACCGGCGCCGCCGGCGGCCGTCCCGGACAGCGCGCAGCGCGCCGCCGGCGCCATGCTGGTGGGCCAGCTGCTGCCGCTGCTGCGCGACGGCGACTATGCGGCCGCCACCCTGCTCGACCGGCTCGACGCGCTGCTGGCCGGCAGCGGCCACACAGCCCTGCTGGCGGCCATCCGGCGCCAGTTCGACGATCTGGAAACGGAGCAGGCGGCGGCCCTGGCCGAGCGGCTGGGCGTCGCGCTCGGTTGACAACAGCCCCCGGCCGGACACGCCGCCGCCACAATTTCCCCCAGTTGTCCAGCACAAGGCAGTACAATTAATTTCTCCTTAAGCGTACGACCGTAGCCCGCGCAGCGCCCTGCGCCGGCGGCCCGGACGGAGCGGAATGCGCGCCACGTGCGGGCCCTTGTGATGATGACGATGCGGGACATGACCAGCGCGATCGCGCCCTACCTGAAGCAGCCTGCGACCTGGAAGCGGGCCGGCGCGGCACTGCTGCTGGCCGCTGCACTGGGCGCCGCCATGCAGTGGGCCGGCCAGCGCGAGGAGCGGCGCGCCATGGCCACGCTCGAGAGCCGCCTGCTCGGGCGCAGCGCCGTCAGCGCCAGCCTGCTCGAGCAGCAGATCGGCACCCTGGAGCGCGACGTGCTGTTCCTGGCCAGCCTGCCGCCAGTAGGCGGCATCGTGCGCGCCAGCGGCAACGACGGCTACGACGCCCAGGAAATGACGCCGATCGCCCTGTGGCACCGGCGCCTGGTGAGCATCTTCAAGGCCTACGCCGCCACCAATCCCGACATCGTCCAGGTGCGCCTGATCGGCATGGCCGGCCACGG
>JAZJZQ010000376.1:4254-6614 GCA_040389625.1 Pseudomonadota bacterium
GCGGCGCGCGCCATCCTGACCCCGCCGCTGGCCAACCTGCCGCCCGACCTGGCGGTCTACCTGACCAACGGCCAGGGCGACTACCTCCTCCATCCGGACGCCGCCCGCACCTTCGGCTTCGAGCATGGACGGCGCGCGCGCTGGCAGGACGAATTCCGCCGCACCGAAGACGGCGCCGACCCGCTGCTGGCCCGCTACGACGGACCGCAAGGGCCGGTGGTAGTGGCGGCGCGCCGCGTGGCCATCGACCGCGAGCACCGGCAACGCGACCTGACGCTGGCCCTGGCCACGGCGCTGGCGCCGGCCGTGGCGGCCCGCCACACGGCCCAGCTCACGCTGCTGACGGCCATGCTGAGCGGCGCCCTGCTGGTGGCCGGCGCCAACCACCTGCTGCGGCGCCAGCGCCGCCGGCTGGGCGAATACCAGGCCCGCATGTCGGCCCTGATCGAACATTCGCTCGACGCCATCATCGCCACCGGCAGCGACGGCATCGTCAACAGCTGGAATCGCAGCGCCACCGACATCTTCGGCGTCGCGGCGGCCGACGCCGTGGGCCGCCACATCGCCACCCTGATCGTGCCCGGCCACGACAGCTGGACCATAGACTGGCTCAGCGAGCGCATCGCGCGCGGTGAACCGGTGCGCCACTTCAACACCACGCTGCGGCGCGCCGCCGGCGACACCATCGCCGTCTCGCTGTCGCTGGCCCCGGTGCGCGCGCCGCGCCATGCCGCGCCGGGCTGCTCGATCACCGTGCGCGACGTCAGCGAGCAGGCAGCCGCCACGGCCCGCATCCGCGAACTGAATGTCACGCTGGAGCAGCAGGTGCGCGAGCGCACTCGCCAGATCGAATCGGTCACCATCCTGCAGCGCGCCATCCTGACCCACGCCTCGCACGCCATCATCGCCACCGACACGGACGGCATCATCCGCCTGTTCAACCCGGCGGCCGAATGCATGCTGGGTTATCGCGCCGAGGATCTGCTGGGCGTGTCGACTCCCGAACGGCTGCATGATCGGGGCGAAATGGCGGCGCGGGCGGCCGCCCTGTCGCTGGAGCTGGAGCGGCCCATCGCGCCCGGCTTCGAAGTGTTCGTCGCCAGGGCCAGGCTGGGCCTGCCCAACGAGAGCGCCTGCACCTTCGTGCGCAAGGATGGCAGCACCTTCCCGGTCTTGCTGTCGGTGAGCGCGCTGCGCGAGGACAACGGCGCCATCATCGGCTTTCTCGGCATCGCCGCCGACATTTCCGCCCGCGAGCAGGACCGGCGCACGCTGGTGGCCGCGCGCGATCAGCTGCTGAACGCGTCCAAGGTTGCCGAGCTTGGGATCTGGACCTGGACCCCGGCCAGCGGCGCCGTCGAATGGAACGAGCGCATGTTCGACTTCTACGACGTGCCGGCGGCCGAACGCAGCGGTCCGTACTACATGCCGTGGCTGGCGCGCCTGCACCCGGACGACCGCGCGCCGGTGGAAGCGAGCCTGCGCGCGGCCACGGCCGGCAACCAGCCGCCCCAGACCACCTTCCGCATCATGTGCCGGGACGGCGCGCTGCGCCACATGCAGGCCGCCACCTCGGTCGAGCGCAACGGCCAGGGCCAGGTGATCCGCGTGCTGGGCATCAACCGCGACATCACCTCCCAGCACGAGGCCGAGCAGGCCCTGCGCGCGGCCATGGCGGCGGCCGATGCGGCCAACCGCGCCAAGTCCGACTTCCTGGCCAACATGAGCCACGAGATCCGCTCGCCCCTGAACGCCGTGCTGGGCATGCTAACCCTGCTCAAACAAACCCCGCTCGACGCCCGCCAGCGCGACTACGCCGACAAGTGCGAAGGTGCCGGCCGCGCCCTGCTGGGCATCCTCAACGACATCCTCGACTTCTCGCGGGTCGAGGCGGGCAAGCTGGCGCTCGATCCGCACACCTTCAGCATCGGCCAGCTGTTGCACGAAGTCGACATCATCCTCAGCGCCAACGTGGGCGCGCGCGCCATCGCGCTGCGCTACCAGCTCGACGAGGCGCTGCCGCCCTGGGTGGTGGGCGATGCGCTGCGGCTGCAGCAAGTGCTGCTCAACCTGGGCGGCAACGCCATCAAGTTCACCCACCAGGGCGAGGTCACCCTGGCCGTGGCTGTACTGCCGGCCACAAACGGTGGCCAGGGCGCACTGCGCTTTACCGTACGCGATACGGGCATCGGCATCGCGCCGGCCCAGCTCGAGCGCATCTTCGACGGCTTTTCGCAGGCCGAAGCGTCCACCGCCCGCCGTTACGGCGGCTCCGGACTGGGACTGGCCATCTGCCGCCGGCTGGTGCAGATGATGGGCGGCACGCTGCGGGTCGACAGCGTCGAGGGGGCCGGCAGCAC
>JAZJZQ010000376.1:6714-9933 GCA_040389625.1 Pseudomonadota bacterium
GTGCAGATGCCGCTGATGGACGGCTACCAGGCCACGCGCCTGATCCGCGAGCGGCTCGGCATGACCGCCCTGCCCATCATCGCCATGACGGCCAACGCCATGTTGTCGGACCGCGCGGAAGCGTTCCGGGCCGGCATGAACGACCACATCGGCAAACCGTTCGACCTGGGGCAGCTGCTGGCCACCATCGCGCGCCACACGGGGCGCACCGTCGCCATACCGGGCGCGATACAAGCGCCGCTGCACGTGCCGCCGGCGCTGGGCATCAACGGCGCCGCCGCGCTGGCGCGCTTTAACGGCAACACGCCCGTCTACCAGCGCGCGCTGCAGCGCTTCACTACCGAATGCGGCGCGCTGGCGGCGGCCGTACCGGAATCGCTCGGCGGCCCGGAGGCAGTAGCCACGGCGGCGCGCAACCTGCACGGCCTCAAGGGACTGGCCGCCACCGTCGGCGCCGACGCCCTGACGACCCTGGCCCAGACCATGGAACTGCAGCTGCGCAGCCAGCCCAGCGCCATCGACTGGCAGGTCGAGCACGCGCGCCTGATCGCCGAGGCGCGGCGCGCGGCGACGGCCGGCGCGGAGCTGGCCGGCAACCTGGCCGAGCACCTGGCCGCATTCGGCGGGCCGGACGCGGACGGCGCGGCGGCCGACCCGGCCGCCCTGCCGGCCGAACTGGCCAGCCTGCAGCGCCTGCTCGAAGCGTCCAGCCTGGACGCCTTGCCCCTGTTCGACCGCCTGCTGCGCGACCATGGCCAGGCCATGCAACCCGATACGGCCAGACTGGAACTGGCCATGGAAAGCTTCGACCTGGCGCAGGCGGCCGCCATCTGCCGTGCCATACTGGACCGTCTGGACTCTCTCACCCAACCTGAAAAGCACCGCCATGCTCAAGCTCTCTCCTGAACGCCGCGGCCGGGTCCTGGTCGTCGATGACCAGCCCATCAACATCCGCATGCTGCATGCCGTGCTGGCGCAGGAATTCGAAGTGTTCGCCGCCACCAGCGGCGCGCAGGCGCTCGACTTCTGCCAGAAGAACAAGCCGGACCTGATCCTGCTCGACGTCGTCATGCCCGGCATGGACGGCCTGGAAGTGTGCCGCCGCCTCAAGCAGGACCAGGAGACGCGGGCCATCCCCGTCATCTTCGTCACGGCCGGCACCCAGCCCGAGGAGGAGAACGCCTGCTGGAGCGCCGGCGCGGCCGATTTCGTCTCCAAGCCGGTCAACCCGCTCACGCTGCGCAACCGGGTGCTGGCCCACCTGCAGTTCAAGCTGCACATGGACGCGCTGCAGGCGATGGCGTTCGCCGACGGCCTGACGGGCGTGGCCAACCGGCGCCTGTTCGACGACACGCTGGAATCCGAGTTCCGGCGCTGCGGCCGCGGAGGCGCGCCGCTGGCCATGCTGATGATCGACGTGGATTTCTTCAAGCGCTACAACGACCGCTATGGCCACCAGGCCGGCGACGAATGCCTGAAGCGGGTGGCGCTGACGCTCAAGGAACGCCTGAAACGGCCCTACGACCTGGCGGCCCGCTACGGCGGCGAGGAATTCGCCTGCCTGCTGCCGGACACGAACGGCGCCGGCGCCCTGGCCATGGCCGAGGAGCTGCGGCTGGCGGTCGCCGCGCTGGCGATGGAGCACGACGACAGTCCCGTCGCCGGCCACGTCACCATCAGCGTCGGCGTGGCCGTGACCCACCCGCAGGCCGACGGCGACTGCGCCGCGCTGCTGCGCCTGGCCGACCAGGCCCTGTACCGGGCCAAGGACGCGGGCCGCAACCGCTGCAGCGTGGCCCAGTGACGGCGCGCCGCCGCCGCGGCGTGTGCCGTCAGAACAGGTCGATGGTGCCGGACTGGATTTCTTCCAGCCGGCCCTGCCGGATCAGCTCATCGTAGAAATGGACCCGGTTGCGGCCATCGGCCTTGGCCTCGTACAAGGCCCGGTCGGCGCGGTTGATGATGGTCTGCGGCAGCACGTGCGGATCGGCCATGCTGAAGCCGCCGCTGATGGAGAGCCGCCCCACCTGGGGGAAGATGAAAAGGGCCACGGCCTGGCGCGCGCGCTCGAAGATCTGGGTCGCCGTCTCCAGGTCGTTGGCTGCCACGATGGCAATGAACTCCTCGCCGCCGTAGCGGTACAGCAGGTCGGAGCGGCGGAACGCCCCTTCCAGCAGGCGCGCCGTCAGCAGCAGGATCTCATCGCCGATGATGTGGCCGTGGGTATCGTTGACCTTTTTGAAGTGATCGATGTCGAGCACCCCCAGCCAATAGGTCTGGGCCCGGCCGCCGCGCCGGTTGGCGTGGCCGCTGTCGGCGCCGGGCTTGAGGCGCTGGGCCAGCAAGTCCCAAAGCCGGTTCAGGTTGATCTCGAGCGAATAGCGGTTCAGCAGGCCGGTGAGGCGGTCGCGCTGGCTGGCGTCGAGCAGCGCATAGTAATTGGAGAACACTTCCAGTACGCCGTGGATAACGGCATGTTCGGTGGGCGTGACTTCATGACCGCGCTCGAACACGAAGTAGCCGCACAAGTGATCGGCGCCGTGCAGCGGGTAGCCGATCAGGTAGCCGTCCGGTTGCGGCCGGGTGCAGCTTCGGTCCAGCAGGCGCAAGGTGTCGAGCAAGGTGGTGATGGCCGGGTCGAGCGCGATGGCGCTGCTCAGTTCCTCGATCTGGTCGCTGGTGCGGTGCAGTTCACCGCCCACGATGGCCGTATCGCGCGTATGGTGCAGCACGCGGGTGACAACGCCCTGGTCATCGACCCGGTACAGCGAGGTGCGCTGCACGCCCAGCAAGGGCCCCAGCGTGCGCAGCAGGCTTTGCTCGACCAGGTGCATGTCGCGGCAGGCGGTCATTTCCCCCAGCTGTTTGAGCACGCTGGGTGTGGGGCGTTCCGGTTTCAGGCTAAGCATAGTGTCGTTCCAGGTGCGCGCGTTTTCCATGCCGGGCAGGCGGAAAACACAGGGATAGGGATGACCATCCGGCGGGCGCGGCGCGCCAGGGCGGGAGGGACGGAGCAAGCGCATGGGAGCCGGCGTCGGAGTCAGGGCAAGGGCGGCGGGCGCCATTGCGACACGGCGCGGCACGCAAGGCCACGCTGGAAACCAGCAAAAGGGAAATGGTGTGAGGCTGCGGGGATGGGGCGGCCGACGTCCTGTCCTGTCGAGGCTGCGGCCGGACTGCGGCACGGCGGCGGCGGTGTGGTCCACAAGCGTCAACGGG
>JAZJZQ010000376.1:10033-11960 GCA_040389625.1 Pseudomonadota bacterium
TCCACCGTCGCGATGGTGCCGTTGGCACGGTTGCGGCGGCGGGTGCCGAAGTCCAGGCCCAGCAGGCCGATGCGGCTGCCGGCCGGCGCGTCAATGGCCGCCGCCACCCGCAGCGTGGCCGGATCGGGGCTGTGCACGAAGCCGGGCGCGCCGCTCAGCACTCGGGCCCGGGGCCAGCCGTCTGCCGCCACCGTGGCCACCAGCACGAACGGCAGCATGGCGAAGAACTCGCGGTGCTGGTCCGGCATGTAGTCGCGGATGGCGCCGCCGCTGCTGCCCTTGCCGGCCAGTTGCTGGGCGTGCAGCTCGCCCGGGTGGAACGGCCCGTTCATGTGCGCACCGGCGGCGTGCTGACGGGCATGGGCACGAAGCCCGGCAACGCCTCCACCCGCTGCAGCCACGCGCGCACGGCGGGATAGGCGTCGAGCGCGATGCCGCCTTCGGGCGCATGGGCCACGTAGCTGTAACAGGCCAGGTCGGCCAGCGTGGGCCGGCCCGCGGCCAGGAAGCTGCGCGTGGCCAGGTGCTGTTCCATCACAGCCAGCAGGCGGGCCGCGATGGCGTGGGCGCGCGCCAGGTCGCCGTCCATGTTCCACAGCGTGACGATGCGCGCCGTGGCCGGGCCGTAACGCAGCTCGCCGGCGGCGATCGAGAGCCAGCGGGTGATCTCGGCCGCTTCCACCGGATCGTCCGACAGCCAGCCGCCATCGGGTGCGTAGCGGCGCGCCAGGTAGGTCAGGATGGCGTTGCTGTCGGCCAGCGCCAGGTCGCCATCCTGCAGCACGGGGATCTGGCCCAGCGGGTTCATGGCGCGGAAGGCGGCGCTGTTGCGCACCTCGGCCGGCGCATCGACCAGTTCGTAAGGCAGGCCCAGCATGTGCAGCAGCAGTTCCACGCGGTGGACGTGGCCGGACAGGCGGGTGCCGTGCAGGGTCAGGTGGGTGGCTGGCGTCATGGGATGCTCCTTGTTCGTTGATGGGATGCGACCATGGTAGCCATTGCCCAAATCGATGTAAATAATGCTATATTGAAAATTACTTTTTCAGTTACTGGAATAATCAATGGACCGCCTGGACGAACTGGCCATCTTTGTCGCCATCCTCGAATGCGCCAGCCTGAGTGGCGCGGCGCGCCGGCTGCGCCGTTCGGCGCCGGCCGTCACCCGGGCGCTGGCCGCGCTCGAGGAGCGCCTGGGTGCGCGCCTGATCGAACGCACCACGCGCCGCCTGGCGCCCACCGAGGCCGGGCTGCAGCTGGCCGACATGGCGCGCCGCGTGCTGGCCGACTACGAGCAGGCCGTGCGCGAAGATCCGCACGCCCCGCTGCGCGGCAAGCTGCGCATGACGGCGCCCCAGGTGTTCGGCCGGCGCCACGTGACGGCGCTGGTGATGCGCTTCCTGGACGAGCATCCGTCCATGCAGGTGGAGCTGATGTTCAACGACCGCAACCTGGACCTGATCGAGGAAGGGCTGGACCTGGCCGTGCGTATCGGCCCGCTGGCCGACGCCGGCCTGGTGGCGCGCCGGGTGGGCGAGGTGCGCCGCATGGTGGTGGCCAGCCCGGCGTACCTGGCCCGGCGCGGCACGCCCGATACGCCGCAGGCGCTGGAGCTGCATGACGTGGTGTTTACGGCGCTCCGCTCGCCGCTGGAGGAATGGCGTTTCCGCCACGGCGGGCGCGATATCGCCGTGCGGCTGGCCCCGCGCCTGGCGCTGAACGATACCGAGGCGACGCTGGTGGCGGTGCGGGCCGGCTTCGGGCTGGGCCGGGCGTTGTCCTACCAGGTGGCGGACGACCTGGCGGTCGGCACGCTGGTGCGGCTGCTGCCCGAGTACGAACCCGAACCGCTGCCGGTACACCTGGTGGTATCGAGCGCGCGCTACATGGCGCCCAAGCTGCGCGCCCTGCTCGACTTCCTGGCCGGGCA
>JAZJZQ010000376.1:12060-15700 GCA_040389625.1 Pseudomonadota bacterium
CGGAAAACTCGGCGGCCGTGAACGGCTTGGCCAGGTAATCGTCCATGCCGGCGGCCAGGCAGCGCTGGCGGTCGCCTTCGATGGCGCTGGCCGTCAGCGCGATCACGGGCACGCGCGGCGCACCGGCCGCCGTTTCGCGCTGGCGCAGCCGGCGGCAGGCTTCGTAACCATCCAGCACGGGCATCATGCAGTCCATCAGCACCAGATCGTAGCTGGCCGACGCCAGCGCGTCGAGCGCCAGCTGGCCGTTGACGGCTTCGTCCACCTCGCAGCCGAGCCGGGTGAGCAGGATGCGGGCCAACTGGCGGTTCATTTCCGTGTCTTCGGCCACCAGCACCCGTAGCGGCGCCAGCTCTGGCGCAGATTGCGGCGCCGCGGTGCTCGCGTATGAAGAGGCGGCATCGGCGGCGGACTGCGGTGCCGGACCGACAGCATCCGGCCGTGCCAGGTCGGCCACGGGCTGCGCCGACGAGGTGCCGGCCCCGGTGCCCGGCGCGTGCAGCCGGCACGGCAGCTCGACCCGGAAGATGGAGCCGGTCCCCGCCGCGCTGCTGCAATCGATGTGGCCCTCCATCAGCTGCACCAGGCGCCGGCAGATGGCCAGCCCCAATCCCGTGCCGCCGTATTGACGGCTGATGGTGCTATCGGCCTGGCTGAACGGCTCGAACAGGCGCCGCTGCACATCGGCGTCCATGCCGATGCCGCTGTCTTGCACCGTGTAGCACAAGCGCCATGCCCCGCCCCGGCCGCCCTCGGGCCTGGCCTCCAGCGTGACGGTGACGCTGCCGGCCGGCGTGAACTTGATGGCGTTGCTGATCAGGTTACCGAGCACCTGGCGCAGATGGGTTGCGTCGCCGTAGACCTGGCGCGGACAGGGGCCGACCCGCACCTCGAGCTGCAAACCCTTCTTCTCGGCGCTGGCGCGGTGCAGGGCCGCCACCTGGCGCACGTGTGCGGCCGGGTCGAACATGTCCAGCACCAGTTCCATGCGGCCCGATTCGATCTTGGAAAAATCGAGCACCTCGTTAATGATCTCCATCAGCTCCAGCACCCCGCTGTGCACATTGCGGGCGTAGCCGCGCTGGATCTCGTCGAGCGGGGTGGAGAGCATCAGTTCCGACATGCCGACGATGCCGTTCATCGGGGTGCGGATTTCGTGGCTCATCATGGCCAGGAAACGGGACTTCGCTTCGCTGGCCGCATCGGCCATGCGCATCAGGGCGCGCGCCTGCTCGGCGTCCTGCTCGCGCCGCTTGAGCAGCTGGCCCATCATCCAGAACGCCGCCGACAGCGCCACCAGGCTGCCCAGGGCGATGCCGCCCAGCAGGCGCAGGTTGCGCCAGTAGCCGGCCAACAGCAATTCCTCGGTGATGGTGGCGTTGATCACGAGCGGGAAGTTGCGCACCAGCCGCACCGCCCCCATGCGGTACACGGGCCGCCCGCCGGCCGATTCGCGCGGGCCGGTGGTAAGCAGCACGTCGTGCTCCAGGCCCCGGGCCAATACCTGGCTGGTGGTGCCGGCCGTGATGCGCTTGCCCATCACCTCCTCCACCTGCGGCCAGCGCGCCAGCAGCGTCTGGTCGCGCCGGTACAGCGAGATGGCCGCGTGTTCGCCCAGGCTCACGTTGCGGAAGAAGGCGCTGAAGAAATCGCACGACACCCCCACCAGCACCACGCCGGCAAAGCGGCCATGCGCGTCGTCCAGACGCCGGCTGACGTAGAAAGTCCATTTGCCGTTACCCTTGTTGCGCACCGGCTGGCTGAGGAAGGGGGCGCTGTCGGTATGGGTGCGGTGATAGACGAAGTAGTCGCGGTCGGCCAGATTGATGGGCGGGGCCGGATAGCTGCGGGTGAAATTGAGTACCGTGCCGTCCGCGTCGACCACGGTGGCCACGTCCACCTGGGGCAGGCCACTGATCTTGTCGCGCATGGACTGGAACAGCTGCTCGTTGCGGACCGCGGCGGCCAGCGGGCCTGCGCCGCGCTGCTGGATCGCCTGCACCACCTCGGTCAGGCCGTCCAGCACCAGATAGGTCGAGGCCATGGTCTGCGACACATTCTCGGCCAGCACCAGCGACAGGCTGGCCATGTCGCCGCGCCAGTCCTCCAGCGCGCGCTGGCGCAGCAGCCAGGCCGCGCCCAGCGTCGCCAGGCACAGCAACAAGATCACGGCGCCGCCGATCACGCTGGACGCGCGGCGCGCACTGAGGCCGGTCCAGCGCAGCGGATTGCCCCGCGCGCCGCCGTCCGGCGGTGCCGGCACCAGGCCTGGCGCCGTCATGCGCCCGCTCCTGCCTGGCCGGAATAGTGGGCGATGGTGTCGCTCACCTCGTCGATCACCAGTCCGAACTGCCGCTCCAGCTCCGGCCACAGGGCCGCGCTGTCGCCGCCGGCGCCGGCCAGCAGCTCGATGCGCTGCAGCAGCGCGCACAGATCCTGCGCCCCCACCAGCATGGCGCTGCCCTTGAGGGCGTGGCTCTCGTGCGCCAGGGCGCGCAGGTCGCCGGCCGCGCGCGCGGCGCGCATGCGCGCCAGGGCCGGTGGCGCGATGGCCAGGTAGACCTGCGACAGGGAGCGGAACGAATCCAGGTCGCCGGCCACGGAGCGCATCAGGACAACCGGGTCGATGTGGTGGTAAGGGGCTGCGCTCATGCGGCCTCCGCCACCAGCGCGCAGCCCGATTCGGACGCGCTCAGGGCCACGCTCAATTTCTTGACCGATCCTCGCCACATTGCGCTCTCCCTGCCGCCGCCGTCGCGGGCCGGAATGGCCGCGCGCAGGGCTTGCTGTCAGATGGTGCCCCGGATTTCTTTAACTGTCAAATTCAGTGAATTTGATTATTTTACTTCCACTGCCGGGCGCGCTGGGCGCAGCAGGCCCGCAGATAGCCGCGCAGCTCGTCATAATTGACGGGCTTGGCAAAGAACACGACCCCGGGCGGCACCCCGCCACGCGCTTCCAGTTGCTGCTCGGTCAGCCCGGACAGGATGGCGATCTGCATCGATGCCAGCTTGGGATCGTCCAGGATGGTCTTGACCACTTCGTAGCCATCTATGCCGTCCATCATGATATCGGCCAGCAGCACGTCGGGCTGGCCGCGCGCGATCTGCAGCAAGGCCTGGTAGCCATTCTCGCAGAAAGCCAGCTGCACCGGCAGCCCCCAGCCGCCGATCTGGCGCTCGTACAGGGCACGCTGGATGGGATTGTCCTCGATGACCATGATCGACACAGGTCCACCGGCGGCCGGCGCGGGAGCCGGCCCGGCCGCGGCGCGCGACGCGCCGGCCGACAACGGCGCTGTCTTATAAGCCAACACGGCATGGCGGGGGATGCGGCGGTGGCCACCCTTGGTCTTCCACGCTTCGATCACGCCCGCTTCCACCAACTGTTGCACCGACGACACGGAAATACCCAGGATCTCGGCCGCCTGCTGGGTGGTACACACTTCGTCCGGCACGGCTTCCTTCATTTTCATGGCTGGGGCTTTCTTGTTCTCATTAAATTCAAAATTAATTCCCTCAATTCCAACAATTTTAAGACAAAATCATTATAATTGTTTCAGCCGCGGAAGACGGACAACATTTTTTCTTCACGCCGCTGAGGGCATTATGCCGCCAAAACGGTTCCCGGGATAGCGGGG
>JAZJZQ010000376.1:15800-18129 GCA_040389625.1 Pseudomonadota bacterium
CGCCAGATGCTGGCCCATATGTTTGTGCGCGCCAGCCGCTTCCGTTCGCCGCTGGCGTTGGTGGTGGTGCAGGTCGAACAGGTCGAACAGATCGCCAAGCTGTTCGGAGCAGCCATGGCCGACGCCGTCCTGGTCGAGCTGGCCGCCTTCCTGTCGGGCCATGTGCGCGGCGGCGACGTGGTGGCGCGGTGGGACGACGCCGCCTTCGCCCTGCTGTTGCCCGGCATGGCGGCCGGCGAAGCGGAACTGCTGGCGGCACGCTTGCAGGCTGCCATCGGGCCGGCGTTCTTCGCCGGCTTCGGCCACCTCAGCTGCGGCATCGGCCTGGCCAGCAGTTGCCAGCACGCCAGTGCCGCCGCGCTGGCCAGCGCCGCCTCGGCATCGGCCGCCCCACGACGTTTCACCTGACGCACACATGGCGCCGCCCTGACCAACACCATGTCCCCACCCCAGCCTGAAAGGAAAGCCGCATGACTACCGCGCCCCGTCGCCCCCATCAGCCACGCAACCCGCACCTCCTGCTCGACACCGTGATCGCCCGCCACGAGCTGAAGAACGATGCCGCCCTGGGCCGGGCACTGCAAGTGTCGGCACCGCGCCTGAGCAAGATCCGGCATGGTAAGCTGACCGTCAACGCCGACCTCGTACTGCGCATCCACGAAACGTTCATGATCCCGATCGCCGAACTGAAAAGCCTGACCATGGAATGCATCTGAGCGCTTGATGCCGGCGGGTGGGCGCCCGCCGGCACCGCCCGTTTGACCCAGATCAAACACGCCTGACTATTAACTTGCTATTCTGAATCTACTGAAACGGAAAGCGCGCAATGAACGTCACGCCGCGGCCACCTGCCGCCCACCACGCCGCTCATGCGGATCAAGCCGGAACTCCGCTGCGCCAACCGCCCCTGCAAAAGCTAGGGCTGCATCGCCTGCGTGCCCTGCCGCCGCCGGCCGAACGGGCCATGCACGCCCAGCACGACGCGGAGCTGGAACAGCTGCTGCCCGTGCTCGGCCCCCTGTTCGGACTGGGCATGGTGTTGTTTGCCGTGTGGGATATGCTGCTCGACGCCCGCCTGGCCGAATACACGCTGCTACTGCGGGCACTGGCGGTGCTGATCGGCAGCGCCGCCTACCTGCCCAACGCGCTGCGCTGGAGCGTGCAACGGCGCTGCACCCTCATCTACGTGAGCCACGTCAGTGTCCTCATCCTGTGTGAATTCCTGCTGCCGCAAGGCATGGTGTACGGGCTGGCGGGCGTGGCCGCCTGCAACTTTGCGGCCGCCCTGTCCACGCTGCGCCTGGCCGTGTTCGCCCGCATGCTGGCCGCGCCTGCCGTGCTGTATGTGGTGCTGAGCGCGTGGCGCCTGCCTTGGCTGGAATTTGTCAGCGGCTTGATGCAGTACCTGTTCGCCGTCGCGCTGGCCGTCGTCGTGCTGCTGGTGATACGGGTGTTCCAGCAAAAGTCCTTCCTGCTGGAGCAGGAATTGCTGCACCTGTCGCAGCACGACAGCCTGACGGGTGCCTGCAACCGGCGCTACCTGGAGGAAGTGGCCGAGCGCGAGCTGGCGCTGGCCCAGCGCCACGACCGCAAGCTGGCCGTGGCCATGCTCGACATCGACCACTTCAAACTGGTCAACGACGAATACGGCCATGAAACGGGCGACCGGGTACTGCAGGCGCTGGTGCGCACCTGCACCTCCGAATTGCGCGAGATTGATCATTTCGGCCGGCTGGGCGGCGAGGAATTCGTCTGCGTGCTGCCGGAAACGGACCGCGACGACGCGCTGCGCTGCGCCGAACGGTTGCGCCACAGCCTGTCCCTGCTGGCCGTGCCCACGCCCGACGGACCGCTGCACTTCACCGTCAGCGTGGGGGTGGCCATTTACGGACCTGGCCATGCCGACTGGCCGGCCCTGCTGCACGACGCCGACCTGGCCCTGTACCGCGCCAAGCATGAAGGCCGCAACCGGGTGGCGCTGGCCGGCACCCGCTGAACGGCGCGCCGGCCGGCGCCGTCAGTCGGCCGCCGGCGGCCGGCGGTGCGCCGCCACCGTCACCGAGCCGTGCTTGACCTGCCCCACCTTTTGCGCGTGATAGATGCCCGTGTGGCCCGAGAACAGGTAGCTCACCACACAGGCCAGGGCCGCGAACGGGCCGATCTCCGGCCCGAACAACTCGATGGCCATGATGGTCGAGGCGATGGGGGTATTGGCCGCGCCCGCGAACACGGCCACGAAACCTATCCCGGCCAGCAGCGAAAACGGCAAGTGCAGCAGCGGCGCCAGCGCGTTGCCCAGCGTGGCGCCGATGTAGAACAGCGGCGTCAC
>JAZJZQ010000377.1:0-8600 GCA_040389625.1 Pseudomonadota bacterium
ACGGCGCCGCTGCTGCTGGCCTGCGGCGCCGTGGCCAACGGTTCCGTGCACGCCACCCAGAAGTCCACTGCCATGCCCGTGACGGGAACGGTGCGCACCTTCCGCGACGAGTACGACCTGGCCGGCGGCGTGGCCAGCTTCGATTATTCGAACGGCCTGCTGGCGCGCGAGACGTCCTGGCGCTGGGCCTCGGCCCACAACCTGGAGCTGGGCTTCAACCTGCAGGCCGGCTATTTCGGCGCCAACGAGAACGCCCTGTGGCTGGACGGCCAGCTGCACGGGCTGGGACCGGCCCACTTCCTGTACGATAGCAGCGACCCGCTCTCGCGCTGGCACATCTTCACCGAGGACGACCAGCTGGAACTGTTCTTCACGCCGGAAGGGGCGCGGCGCGAGAACAAGAACCTGGTGGTGGCGGCCAGCCGCTACCTGCAGCCGATCGGCACCTTCAGCGGCTGGGTGCGCACGGCGCCCGACGCGCCCAAGCGCATGGTCAACCAGCTGGTGGGCGTGACGGAAGACCACAGTTCGCGCTGGTAGCGGGCACCAAGGCCAGACACAGCACAGCGCGGCGCGAGCCGGGAGAATCCAGCATGAGCATCAAACACCTCAAGCATCTGTTCGCACCGGCCTCGGTGGCCGTGATCGGCGCGTCCGACAAGCCGCAGCGCATCGGCACCCGCGTGCTGGCCAACCTGGCCGAAGGCGGCTACGGCGGAGCGCTGTGGCCCGTCAATCCCCGCCACGAGCGCTTGCACGGCCTGCCGTGCTACGGCAAGCCGGGCGCGCTGCCGGCGGCGCCGGAACTGGCCATCTTGTGCACGCCGCCGGCCACCATTCCCGGCCTGATCGCGGACCTGGGCGCGCGCGGCACGCGCGCCGCCATCGTCATGACGGCGGGCCTGGGGGCGCACCGCGCGGGCGGGCGCAGCGTGCGCCAGGCCATGCTGGAGGCGGCCCGGCCGCACCGGCTGCGCATCCTCGGTCCCGGCAGCGTGGGCCTGCAGGTGCCGGCGCTGGGCCTGAACGCCAGCTTCACCCACCTGGGCGCGGCGGCCGGCAAGCTCGCCTTCGTGTCGCAGTCGGGCGCGCTGGGCACGGCGGTGCTGGACTGGGCCAGCCTGCGCGGCATCGGCTTTTCCACCTTTGTCGCCATGGGCGAGGGCGCCGACGTCGATTTCGGCGACCTGCTCGACTATCTGGCGGCCGACAACGACACGAGCGCCATCCTGCTGTGCGTGGAGCAGATCAGCTGCGCCCGCAAGTTCATGTCGGCCGGGCGCCTGGCCGCGCGCGGCAAGCCGGTGATCGTGCTGAAGGTGGGCCGCGACCCGGAGCCGGAGGCCGACCTGGCGTTCGACGCGGCCATCCGCCGCGCCGGCATGCTGCGCGTGTACTCGACGGAAGACCTGTTCGACGCCGTCGAGACGCTGGCCCGCACCCGCCAGCAGCGCGGCGAGCGGCTGGCCGTGCTCACCAACGGCGGCGGCCTGGGCCTGATCGCGGCCGACGCCCTGCAGACGGGCGGCGCCCGGCTCGCCACGCTGTCGCCGGAAACGCTGGAGCGGCTGCGCCAGGTGCAGGCGCCGCAGGCCAACCCGGTCGACCTGCTGGCCGACGCGCCCGTGGAACGCTACAGCGGCGCCGTCGAGGCGCTGCTGCACGAGCCGCAGGCCGACGCCTTGCTGTTCCTGCATGCGCCCACGGCCATGGTGCCCAGCGCCCTGATCGCCGAGGCGCTGGCGCCGCAGCTGCAGGCGGCCAGCCGCAACGTGCTCTCGTGCTGGCTGGGCGGGCGTTCCGTGGCGGCCGCCCGCCAGCGCTTCAGCGACGCCGGCCTGCCCACTTACGACACGCCCGAGAAGGCCGTGCACGGCTTCCTGCAAAGCGTGCAGTACCGCCGCAACCAGGAGCTGCTGATGGAAGTGCCGGCCCGGGTGCCGGCCGCCGCCGCGCCCCAGCGGGCCGCGGCCCAGGCACTGGTGACGGCGGCGCTGGCGGCCGGCCACACGGCGCTCGACGCGCGCGACACCTGCGCGCTGCTGGCCGCCTACGGCATTCCCATGGCGGCCACGGAATTTGCGGCCGATGTGGAACAGGCGCTGGCGGCGGCGCGCCGCATCGGCTATCCGGTCGCGCTCAAGGCCGGCGCGCACGATATCGGCCGCAAGGCCGAGGTGGGCGGCGTGGTGCTGGACCTGGAGGACGACGCCATGCTGTCGGCGGCCGCCGGCGCCATGCGCGAGCGGGTGCGGCGGCTGCGGCCGCAGGCCGGTCCCGGCTTCGCCGTGCAGCAGATGGCGCGCCGGCCGCAGGCGCAGGAACTGGCGATCCGGGTCCGGGCCGATCCCGTGTTCGGGCCCGTGATCCTGTTCGGCCAGGGCGGCCCGGCGGCCGAGGTGGCCGACGACCGGGTGGCCGGCCTGCCGCCGCTGAACATGGTGCTGGCGCGCGACATGGTGGGCCGCACCCGGGTGGCGCGCCTGCTGGCCGGCTACGGCGACCACGCCCCGGCCGACGCCGAGGCCATCGGCCGCGCGCTGGTGCAGGTGGCCGAGATGGTGGCCGACCTGCCGGAGCTGGCCGAACTCGATATCAATCCGCTGCTGGCCGACGCCGGCGGCGTGCTGGCGCTGGACGCCGACATCCGGCTGGCGCCGCCGCGCGCCACGGACAACATGGCGATCCGCCCCTATCCGCAGGAACTGGAGCAGGAACTGGCGTGGCAGGGCCGCACCATCGTGCTGCGCCCGATCCGGCCCGAGGATGCGCCCCAGCACCTGGCGTTCTTCCGCGCGCTGGCGCCGGACGACGTGCGGCTGCGCTTCTTCTCGGCCATGCGCGATCTGCCGCCGGCCCAGCTGGCGCGCCTGACCCAGATCGATTACGACCGCGCCATGGCCTTCATCGCCACCGCCGCCGGCACCGGCGGCCAGCCCGAAACGCTGGGCGTGGTGCGGGCCGTGGTCGACGCCGACAACCAGAGCGCCGAATTTGCCATCATCGTGCGCTCCGACCTCAAGGGGCTGGGCCTGGGCCGCATCCTGTTCCAGAAGCTGGTCGACTATTTCCGCAGCCGGGGTACGGCCGAGCTGAGCGGCGAGGCTTTGTCGGAAAACAACGGTGTGCAGAACCTGGTACGCCACTTCGGCGGCGCCGTGCTGCCCCATGCGGAAGCGGGCATGGTCAACCTGCGCTTGCCGTTGCAGGGCGCGCACTGATGCGGCGCAGCATTTGATATTGCACAAGACGACGTTGTCGGAATTCTTTACACTGGTATTCCTCGCCTGACGCTGCCGCCCCCAGTGCGGTTCCGCGAGACAATAATTCCGAGACAACAATAACCCGCGCCAGCGTCACGCGGGACCGGTCAGCCGGGGGGACACATGTTAACCGCCACTTACACACTGGTTGCTCTATCCGTGGAGCAAGCCAAGGTGCGGGTCAGTCTGCAATCGTTCCAGCACCACGTGCGCGCCACGCTGTTGCAGCAGAATAGCCTTACCATTGGGCAACTCGAGTATGCGTGCGAGATGCTCAACCGTTTGTACCAAACCTGCAACTGGCGCAAGACGGAAATGTATCTGATCCCGGCCATCCGCCAGGCCACCGAGCGGGCCGACCAGCTGATCGAGGAATTGAACCGGCTGAACCAGTCGGCCCTGGGCGAGATCCGCGCCATGCAGGCCCGCATGGGCAGCCTGGCCGACGGCAACGAAGCCCAGGTGGGCCAGATCTGCAACAGCATCGACACCTTCTGCGCGGCCCTGCTGGAGCGGCTGGAAAAGGAGGAACTGGAGCTGTTCGCCATCGCCCGCAGCGCCATTGGCGGCGATGCCTGGTTCGCCATCGCCAACCAGTTCCTGCTGCATGATGCCAAGCTGGAGGAGGTCAGGCGCGCCCGGCCCCCGGCGCTGGCCGACAGCCGGCCCGTCGTCTGCCGGGAGGGTGACGGCAGTCCCGATGACGGCATCGCCATCCCCGCCCTGGCCGTGTTGCCGCTGCCCGGACTGGACGCGGAGCAGACCCTGCCGCCCCTGTTGCGGCAGTTGCCGGAGCGCCGCTTGCGCCACCGCGTACGCGCCGGATAGGCCGCCGCACGAGCAAAATCTGTCTGCTTTGCTATGATGGTGGTTTTAGCCCCCACCAGATAGCAAAGCCCACCATGTTCGAATTCCTCTTTAAGCGCGCGGGCGACAAGCCGGACGACGCTCCGGCGACCATGGCCGTCGCCGAGCAGGGCGCCGCCGCCGCCCAGAGCGCCGCCCGCCGTGACGAGCAGACCGAACGCGCCCGCGCCCTGAACGGCGACGAAACGGCCGCCGTCGAACTGATACTGCACAGCGAATTTGCCGGCGTACGCCTGGCCGCCGCCGAACACGTGCATTCCCAGCCCCAGCTCGAGCAAGTCTTGCACGCCATGCGCAACACGGACCGCCGGGTCGCCAAGCTGATGCAAGGCCGGCTGGACGCCATCCGCTACCAGCGGGCCGAGCAGGAGAAGGCCCAGGCCTGCATCGCCAGCGCCCAGCGACTGTTGCAAGACGACAAGCTCACGCCCAACCAGGTGGCCGAGCTGGACCGCCAGTGGGCCGTCACGGCCGCCGGTCCCGAGCTGGCCGTCGCTTTCGACGGCGTACGGGCCGCCCTGGCGCAGCGCCTGGAAGCGCAGGTGACCTTGCAGCGTACCATCATCGACGCCCTGGCCGAACTGCGCCGCCTGCCGTCGGCCGCGCTGGCGCCGGCCGACGCGCAAGCCGCGCTGGCCCGGCTGACGGCGGCCCAGGCCAGCTTCCTCGCTGCGCCCGAACAGGCCGCCTTGCCCCGGCATTTGCTGAGCGATTACGGCATGGCGCTGGAACAGGCCGGCGCCGTCGTGGCCGAGCTGGAGCAGCACCAGGCCGCCGTGGCGGCCCGCCAGCAAGCATTGGCCGGCTGGCAGGCGGCCGACCCGGCCACGCTGGACGGCGAACAGATACGCCGCGACTGGCAAGCCTTGCCGCGCGTGCCGGCCGGCGAACTGGCCACGGCCCTGCAGGCCGGGCTGGACGCCGTGCTGGCCAGCCTGCCGGCGCCGGCCGGCAAGCCCGCGGCGGCCCGCCAAGCTGACAAGGCTGACAAGGCTGACAAGGCTGAACAGTCGGCCCAGCCGCCGGCCCGCAAGGCGGCCCCGAAAGAGGCGCTCAAAGAGGTCGGCCAGCAGTTCCTCGACACGCTGGCCGCGATGGAAGCGGCGCTCGAGCAGGGCTTGCTGCACGCCGCCTCCGAGCACGACAAATGGCTCAAGGAACACAAGGGCGGGCGCCTGACGCCGGCCCAGTCCGACCGCCTGGCCCACGTGCGGGCGGAACTGAAGCGGCTGGCCAACTGGGCCCGCTGGGGCGGCAACGTGTCGCGCGAGGAACTGGTCAAGGCGGTGGAGGAATTGCCGGCCCTGGGCCTGTCCATGAGCGAGCTGGCCAAGAAGGTGGGCAGCATGCGCGAACGGTGGAAGGGCCTGGACGCCGTGTCCGGCCACGCGCCCAAGAGCCTGTGGGAGCGCTTTGACGCCGCCTGCACGGCCGCCTACGCGCCGGCCGCGGCCCACTTCAAGCATCTGGCCGACGAGCGTCATAACAACGCCGCCAAAGCCCAGGCCCTGATCGAGGAAACCCAGTCCATGGCGGCCAGCGTGCGCGAGGGCGCCGAATGGAAGAACATCGCCGCCGCCGCGCAGCGCCTGCGCCAGGTGTGGGGCCGGCTGGGCGCCATCGACCGCAAGGACAAGAAGAAGCTCGACACCGCCTTCGACCAGGCCCTGGCCCTGCTGCTGGCGCCCCTGTCGGAGCAGCGCGAGATCGAAATGGGCCGGCGCGAACAGCTGATCGCCGACGTGGAACGGCTGCAGCCGGGCGACCGCCACACGCTGGACCAGCTGCGCCACCTGCAGGAACGGTGGCAGGAGCAGGCCAGGGCGCTGCCGTTGGAACGCAAGGCCGAACAGGCGTTGTGGCTGCGCTTCCGGGCCGCCTGCGACGCCATCTTCGCCAAGCGCAAGGAAAGCGCCCACGCGGCCGACCATGAACGCAAGGTCCACCTGCACGCGCGCGAGGACTTGTGCGCGGCGCTGGAAACGGCCACCTTCAGCGGCGAGGACAAGGCCCAGCTGGCCGCCATGACCAAGCTGCTGCGCGACACGGCCGCTGCCTGGCACGCCGCCGGCGCGGTGCCGCGCGCCAGCGAACAGAAGATCAGCCAGCGTTACCAGGCGGCCGTGGCGGCCGTGCAGTCGCAGGCCGACGCCATCAAGCGCCGCGCCGGCGCGGCCCAGGCCAATGCGCTGCGCGACAAGCTGCGCCTGTGCCAGGCGCTGGAACAGGCCATCGCCGGCGGCGAAGCGCTGGACGGCGCCGAGTGGGAAGGGCGCTGGCAAGGCTTGCCGCCGCTGGCGGCCGAGTATGACAAGACGCTGCACGGCCGCCTGGCGGCCGGCTTGGCGGCATTGGACAGCCAGCGCGGCGCCTACACGGCCACGCTGGAGGCCAACCGCGCCCGCTTGCTGGACGAAGTGCTGCGGCTGGAAATCGTGGCCGGCGTGGACAGCGGCGCCGAGTTCGCGCGCGAGCGGCTGAAGATGCAGGTCGAAGTGCTGCAGTCGTCGCTCAAGTCCGGCCACAAGCCGCAGACCCAGGCCGCCCAGTTCCTGCAGCTGTGCGCCATGCCGGCCCTGGCCGACGCCCGCACGGCCAGCCGCATCGAAACCCTGTTCCGCCGCATCGGCGCGTCGGAGGCCGCATGACGGGCTTTCGCAGCGAAGTGCGCATCCAGCAAGCCGACTTCGACCTGACGGCCGAAGTGGCGGCCCTGCGCGCCGGCCAGCCTGGCGTGGGCGGGCTGGTGACCTTCGTCGGCACGGTGCGCGACCTGAACGAGGGCGCGTCCGTGGCCGAGATGGAGCTGGAACACTATCCGGGCATGACGGAGCAGTCGATCTCGGCCATCATCGAGCAGGCCCGCCAACGCTGGCCCATTTTCGGCGCGCTGGTGATCCATCGCGTGGGGCCGCTCAAGCCCATGGAGCAGATCGTGCTGGTGGCCGTCACCTCGGCCCACCGGGGCGAGTCGTTCGCGGCCTGCGAGTTCATCATCGACTACCTGAAGACGGAAGCGCCGTTCTGGAAGAAAGAGCAGACGCCGGACGGCGCGCGCTGGGTCGACGCCCGCGTGACGGACGAAACGGCGCTCGATAAATGGCGCATTCGCTAACGTTTGACCTGGATCATTGATTGTTTAAATAATTAGGAGTCTCCTTGAAAACGGACGGCCAAGCCCAACTTGGCAGGTAAGTTAAAATTTCTGTGGAGCACTCCCATGCGGCAAGACAAACTCACTACCAAGCTACAAGAAGCCCTGGCCGATGCGCAATCCCTGGCCGTCGGCAACGACAATCCCTACATCGAACCGGTGCACCTGCTGACGGCCCTGCTGAACCAGGACGACGGCGCCGCCCGTTCGATGCTGCAGCGGGCCGGCGTCAACGTCAACGGCCTGGCCAATGCCCTCAAGTCGTCCATCCAGCGCCTGCCCAAGGTGTCGGGCACGGGCGGCGACGTGCAGGTGAGCCGCGAGTTCGTGGGCGTGCTCAACCTGGCCGACAAGGAATCGCAGAAGCGGGGCGACCAGTTCGTCTCGAGCGAAATGGTGCTGCTGGCGCTGACGGACGACAAGTCCGACGCCGGCAAGCTGTCGCGCGAGAATGGCCTGACCCGCAAGGCGCTGGAAGCGGCCATCGCCGCCGTCCGTGGCGGCAACAAGGTCGATTCGCAGGAAGCGGAAGGCCAGCGCGAAGCGCTGAAAAAATACACGCTGGACCTGACCGAGCGCGCCCGCGCCGGCAAGCTCGATCCCGTGATCGGGCGCGACGACGAGATCCGCCGCGCGATCCAGGTGCTGCAGCGCCGCACCAAGAACAACCCCGTGCTGATCGGCGAACCGGGCGTGGGCAAGACCGCCATCGTGGAAGGGCTGGCCCAGCGCATCGTCAACAATGAAGTGCCCGATTCGCTCAAGGGCAAGCGCGTGCTGTCGCTCGACATGGCGGCCCTGCTGGCCGGCGCCAAGTACCGCGGCGAGTTCGAGGAACGGCTCAAGGCCGTGCTGAAGGAACTGGCCATGGACGAAGGCCAGACCATCGTCTTCATCGACGAGCTGCACACCATGGTGGGCGCCGGCAAGGCGGAAGGGGCGATGGACGCGGGCAATATGCTGAAGCCGGCGCTGGCCCGGGGCGAGCTGCACTGCATGGGCGCCACCACGCTCGACGAATACCGCAAGTACATCGAGAAGGATGCCGCGCTGGAGCGCCGCTTCCAGAAGATCCTGGTCGACGAGCCGACCGTGGAGGCCACCATCGCCATCCTGCGCGGCCTGCAGGACAAGTATGAGCTGCACCACCAGGTGGCCATTTCGGACGCCGCCATCATCGCGGCGGCCGAGCTGTCGCACCGCTACATCACGGACCGCTTCCTGCCCGACAAGGCGATCGACCTGATCGACGAGGCGGCCTCCAAGATCAAGATCGAGATCGATTCCAAGCCGGAGGTGATGGACAAGCTGGAGCG
>JAZJZQ010000378.1:0-3716 GCA_040389625.1 Pseudomonadota bacterium
TGATCGATTTCGACGTCCACCACGGCAACGGCAGCGAGGACATCCTGCACCACGATGAACGGGTGCTGATGTGCTCCATTTTCGAGGACAAGCTGTATCCGTTCAGCGGCAATACGCCGCGCGGCCCCAACATGGTCAACGTGCCGCTGCCGGCCCGTTCCGGCGGCGAACTGCTGCGCGCCAGCGTGGAAGAATTCTGGCTGCCGGCCCTCGAGCGCTTCGCACCCCAGCTGATCGTCGTCTCGGCCGGCTTCGACGGCCACCGCGACGACGACATGGGCAACCTGGGCCTGGTCGAAGCGGACTACGCCTGGATGACGCGCCAGATCGTGGCCGTCGCCCAACGCCATGCGCAAGGCCGCATCGTATCCTGCCTGGAAGGGGGCTATGAACTGTCATCGCTGGCGCGCAGCGCGGCGGCCCACCTGAAGGTGCTGCTCGGCCTGGACGACTGACCCCGGCGCGGGACCAGCCCGCGCTCCCCTCCCATCCAACGCTTCCCGAACAAGAAAAACCATGGATACCCACTACCTGAGCCCCCTGTTCTCCCCGCAAGCCATCGTCGTCTTCGCCGGCAAGGTGGACCAGCCGGACACCCAGACCAGCTACGGCCGCAGCATCTGCGCCCAGATCCGCGACGGCGGCTTTGCCGGTCCCGTCACCTTCCTCGACGTGAACATGAGCGGCACCCTGGCCGACCTGGCCCACTCGCGCGCCGACCTGGCCCTGATCGCCCTGCCCCACGAGGAACTGGCCTTCGCGCTGGAAGTGGCGGGCCGCATCCAGTGCAAGGCGGCGCTGGTGATTTCGTCGGGCGTGGAACCGCAGCTGGCCAAGGAACTGCACGCCATCGCCCGCAAGCACGACCTGCACCTGCTGGGGCCGAACTGCCTGGGCTACCAGCGCCCGCGCCTGCACCTGAACGCGGGCGTGGCCGGCCAGCTGGCGCAGCCGGGCAGCCTGGCCCTGGTGTCGCAGTCGGGCGCGCTGACCTCGGCCATCCTCGATTGGGCCAGCAAGAACGCGGTCGGCTTTTCCACCGTCGTCTCGCTGGGGCCCAACACCGCGGTCGACCTGGCGCAGACGCTGGACTTCCTGGCCACCGACCAGGCCACCGAGAGCATCGTCATCTACATGGAAGGGGTGACCCACGCGCGCCGCTTCCTGTCGGCCCTGCGCGGCACGGCCAACACCAAGCCGGTGGTGGTGCTCAAGGCCGGCAACGCGGCCGCCGCCTCCGAGGCCGCGCTGACCCACTCGGGCAACATCATGGCCAGCGACGACGTATTCGACGCGGCGCTGCGCCGCACGGGCGCCGTGCGCGTGAAATCGTTCGTCCAGCTGTTCTCGGCCGCCAAGTGCCTCGCTTCGCGCTACCGTCCCGTGGGGCCGCGGCTGGCCATCGTCACCAACGGCGGCGGGCCGGGCGTGCTGGCGGCCGACTGGGTGGTGGAACTGGGCCTGCAGCTGGCGCCCCTGGCGCCGCCCCATGCCCAGGCGCTGATGCCGCTGCTGCCGCCGCACGCCACGCTGAGCAACCTGCTCGACCTGTCGGAAGAAGCGGGGCCGGAGCACTACCGGGCCGCCATCATGGCCTGCGGCCAGGACAGCCAGGTGGACGGCGTGCTGGTGATCTATTCGCCCAAGCTGGCGGGCGACCACAATGCCGTGGCCCAGGCCGTGGGCGAACTGAAGGCCAGCGTCGGCAAGCCGCTACTGACCTGCTGGATGGGCGACGAAAAAGTGGGCCAGGCGCGCGAAATCATCAACCAGGCCGGCATCGCCACCTTCCGCACGCCGGAGGCGGCGGTGGACGGCTTTTCCAACATCGCCTCGTTCTACCAGAACCAGCAACTGCTGCACCAGACCCCGCCGCCGCTGTCGCAGCTGGCCGAGCCGGACCTGGACGGCGCCCGCCTGCTGATCGAGGCCGTGCTGGCCGAGCGCCGCAAGGTGCTGACGGAAATGGAATCGAAGGCCCTGCTGGCCGCCTTCCACATCCCCATCACGCAGACCATCCTGGCGCGCAACGCCAACGAGGCGATCCTGATCGCCAGCCAGCTGGGCTACCCGGTGGCGCTGAAGATCGATTCGCCCGACATCCCCCACAAGTCCGACGTGCAGGGCGTGGCCCTGAATGTGCTCAACGCGGCCGCCGTGCGCGACACCTTCGGCGACATGATGGCCACCGTGCAGCGGCTGGCGCCGGAAGCGCGCATCAACGGCGTGACGATCCAGAAGATGGCCGGCAAGCGCAACGGGCGCGAGATGTACATCGGCGTCGTCACCGACCCGCTGTTCGGCCCCGCCATCAGCTTCGGCGCCGGCGGCACCATGATAGAGCTGATCAACGACCGCGCCATCGAACTGCCGCCGCTGAACCAGTTCCTGGCCCAGCGCCTGATCGGGCGGGTACGCTCGGCCCACAGCCTGGACGAGCGGCGCGGCGCACCGGCGGCCGACCGCGAGGCGATCGAACAGATGCTGCTGCGGGTGTCGGAAATGGTGTGCGAGCTGCCGCAGCTGCGCCAGATGGACATCAACCCGCTGATCGTCGACGAGCATGGCGCGTTGGCCGTCGACGCCCGCATCGTGATCGATGCGGCGCCGCCATCCGTGCACCGCTACGACCACCTGGCCATCCTGCCCTATCCGGCCAACTACACGCAGGACTGGCCGATGCGCGGCGGCGGCCAGTACACGCTGCGCCCGGTGCAGCCGGACGACGCCTCCATGCTGCAGGAATTCGTGCGCGGGCTGTCGGAAAAGTCGCGCTACTACCGCTTCGCCTCTTCGCTGCGCGAGCTGTCGGTGCCCATGCTGGCGCGCTACACGCTGATCGACTACGACCGCGAGATGGCGCTGGTGGCCGTGCACACGGTGCGTACGCCGGGCGAGGATGGCGAATTCATCGTCCACGACCGCATCATCGGCGTATCGCGCTACATCGCCAATCCCGACCGCAGCAGCTGCGAATTCTCGCTGGTGGTGGACGACCGCTTCAGCGGCCAGGGGCTGGGGACGCGGCTGATGCACGCCATCATGGACGTGGCGCGCGACAAGGGGCTGACGGAAATCGACGGCCTGGTGCTGAGCAAGAACAGCGGCATGCTGAAGCTCATGGCCAGCCTCGGCTTCCAGATCCAGCCCTACGCCGAGGATCCCGACTTCCGCCTGTGCAGCAAGGGCCTGTAGCGGCAGCGCCGCACGCCGCGCTTGCATAGTCGCATGCGGTGGGCGATGATGGGGCATGCGCACCTCTCCCCTACTCTTGCTGTCCCGCCTGGCCTGCGCCGTTGCGCTGACGCTGGGCGGCGCCGCCTGCGGCAGTCCGCCGGCAGCTCCCGCTTCGGCTTCCGCTTCGGCCCCGGCCCCGGCTTCGGCCCCGGTTAGCGCCACGCCGGCCGACAGTGCCACGCTGATGCGCCAGATCCAGGCCGAACTGGCCGACACGGGCTGCGACAGCGAGCGCCAGTGCCACACGATCGCCATCGGCAGCAAGGCTTGCGGCGGGCCGGAAGGCTACCGCGCCTGGTCCGACCGGCGCAACGATGGCAGCCGTCTCAAGCAGCTGGTGGCCCAACATGCGGCCGCCCGCCGGGCCGAAGACATGCGCGAGCGCATGATGTCCACCTGCTCCTACGTCAGCGACCCCGGCGCCACCTGCCAGGCCGGCCACTGCGTGCTGCGTCCGCCCAGCCTGGGCGGCCCCGCCC
>JAZJZQ010000379.1:0-39532 GCA_040389625.1 Pseudomonadota bacterium
GGAGCCCAGCCTCCCATGAATCACAAGTCATACACCACTTGCTGGGACGCGATCCGTAGGCCTGTCGCCCCAGGAAATGCTGGTGGGGCGACTGGAAGGTGTCAGCAGATCCTTGCGCAATCAGGCCAGCATTTATTGGCCCGCGGCCAGCGCCCGTCCAATCACCATGCGCAGGATATCGTTCGCCCCTTCGTAGATCTGTGTCACGCGTACGTCGCGATAGATACGTTCAACCGGAAAATCACTGACATAGCCGTAGCCACCATGAATCTGGATCGCATCAGAACACACCTTTTCCGCCATCTCGGATGCGTACAGCTTCGCCATCGACGCTTCTTGCAGACAGGGAATGTCGGCATCCTTGAGCGCGGCCGCGTGCCAGACCAGTTGCCGCGCCGCCGCAATGCGGGTCGCCATGTCGGCCAAACGGAAACTGACCGCTTGATGGGCGATGATAGGCTGACCGAAAGACTCCCGTTGCCGCGCATATAACAGCGCCGCCTCCAGCGCAGCGCGTGCCATGCCCACTGCCTGGGCCGCGATACCGATGCGTCCCGCCTCCAGGTTGGACAATGCAATCCGGTAGCCATCACCGCAAGCGCCCAGCAGATTGGCCGCCGGTACGCGGCAATTGTCAAACACGATCTGCGCGGTGTCGGACGCGTGCTGCCCCATCTTTTCCTCGACGCGCGCGACGACGTAACCGGCGCTGGAGGTCGGAACCAGGAAGCAGGAAATGCCCTTCTTGCCCAGCTCCGGCGCGGTCACAGCAAACACCAGCGCCAGTGCCGCCTCGCGGCCACTGGTGACGAACTGCTTAACCCCATTCAGCACCCATTCGTCGCCATCGCGCGTCGCCCGGGTCCGGATGGCCGCCGCGTCCGAGCCCACATGCGGCTCACTCAGGCAGAAACAGCCCAGCATGGCGCCGCTGGCCAGCGGTTTTAAATAGCGCTCCTTTTGTGCCGGCGTACCGAACTTGCTGGTGATGCCGCAGGCCAGTGAGTTGTGCACCGCCACAATGGTCGACAGTGCCCCATCGCCGGCTGCCAGTTCCTCCACCGTCAGCACCAGCGATAGATAGTCCAGTCCGGCCCCACCCCATTCGACCGGCACTGTCATGCCCAGCACACCCAACTCGGCCAGCTCCTGCAACTGCTGGCGCGGAAAGTGATGGCGGCGCGCCCAGTCCGCCGCATGCGGGGCGATGCGTTCATGCGCGTACTGGCGCACCGCGTCTCGTATCATTTGCTGCTCTTGCGTCAAGATCATGAGGTTTTCCTTGGTGGGTTCAAGCGGCGCGGGTCAGGCCGCGCACCGGCAGCGCAGCCAGCAATTCCGCCTTGCGTAGTTCGTAGCTGGCGATAGCCGCTTCCTTGACTGGTCCAAAACCGCGTATATCCTGCGGCAAAGCGGCCAGCGCGCAAGCGTGCGCCAGGTTGTGCGGCCCCAGGCCGGCATTAAGTGCTTCGATCAGAGCAGCGTACTCCCGCACCAGGCGACGCTCGGCGCGCCGTTCGCTGGTGTAGCCGAACGGATCGAATGCCGTGCCGCGCAATCGCTTGCACCTGGCCAGCACGCCAAATACCGGCAAAATCCAGCGACCAAACTTGCGCTTCTTCGGCCGTCCCGTTAATGGATCCAGGCGCGACAACAGCGGGGGCGCCAGCCACAGTGACAACTTGCCGACACCTGAGAACTGCGCCGCCAGCGACGCAGCAAACTCAGGACTGGCGTACAGACGCGCCACTTCATACTCATCCTTGTATGCCATCAACCGGTAGGCACTTTGCGCCACGGCGCGACCGTAGGCTTCGGAGCCGGGGTCCACGACGCGCTCGGCGTCGCACGCGCGCCGCACCAGCTCGCGATAGCGATGCGCATACGCGTCGTCCTGGTAGGCTCGCAACTCCCTGCAATGCTGTTCGATCAATCCGTCCAGAGTTGTTACGCTTGCGACCGGCGCCGACGCACGCTCGTCCAGGCGCTGCAGCAACTGTGGATTGCCGGCTGCGATACGGCCCCAGGCGAACGCGCGCTTGTTCAGCACGACCGCCGTGCCCTGCTGCGCCATGCAGCGCTCGATGGCGCTCAGTGTCAGGGGCACCAGGCCCATCTGCCAGGCATAGCCCAACATCAGCGTGTGCGCCGCCACCGTATCGCCGAACAGTTGTTGCGCCAGCGAGTTGGCGTGCAGCGTGTTTAAGCCCGCGCTGGCGCAGCGCTGGCGCACGCGCTCGACCATCAACGCCGCCGGCTGCACCACGTCGCGCTGCCGCACCACCTGCGAGGTCGGCGTTTCGTCCAGATTCAGTACGGCACGGCTGCGCTCGCTGGACAGCTTGAGCAAGGCGTCGGTCGATGCTGCCACGACCATGTCGGCCCCCAGCAGCAGATCGGCCGCGCCGGGACCGATGCGCGCGGCGGCGACGTCCTGCGGCGGCCGTACCAGTCGCACCTGGCTAATCACCGCCCCATTTTTTTGCGCCAACCCGGTGAAATCGAGCACGCTGGCATCCAGTCCGTCCAGGTGGGCGGCGCCGCCCAGCAGCGCCCCCATGGTAAGCACGCCGCTGCCGCCGATGCCGGTGACGAGGATGTTGAAGCTGACGTCGATGCGCGGCAGCGCCGGCAGCGGCAGCGCCGCCAGCGCTGCCTCCTCCATGGCCTGGAGGCGGCCGACGTCGGGCCGATTCAAGCGTGCGCCCTCGATCTCGACAAAGCTGGGGCAGAAGCCCTGCACGCAGGAGTAATCCTTGTTGCAGGCGCTCTGATTGATCTTGCGCTTGCGGCCGTAGCTCGTTTCCAGCGGTTCGACGGCAATGCAGTTGGATTTCACCGAGCAATCGCCACAGCCCTCGCACACGCGTTCGTTGATGAACAGGCGCCGGTCGGGATCGGGCAGTTCCCGCCGCTTGCGCTGGCGTCGTTTCTCCGCCGCGCAGCCTTGCACGTAGACGATGGCCGTCACGCCAGCCACCTCGCGCAAACTGCGCTGTACAGCGTCGAGCTCGCTGCGCTCATGCACGCTGGTGCCGGGTGCCAGGTCCGTAGCGCTTGCCCAGCGCGGCGCCTCGTCCGTGACCAGGGCGATGCGCTCCACCCCCTCGGCGTGCAATTGGCGCGTGATACGCGCCGGATCGATCAAGCCCTCGGCCGCTTGCCCGCCCGTCATCGCCACCGCACCGTTATACAGTATCTTGTAAGTGATATTGGCCCGGGCCGCAACGGCGGCGCGCACCGCCAACAGGCCGGAATGCTGGTAGGTGCCATCGCCTAAATTCTGAAAGATGTGCGGCACGCTGGAAAACGGCGCCGCACCTATCCATTGCGCACCCTCGCCGCCCATCTGGCTGAAAGTCGACGTCTTGAGTTCGGGCTGGGCCAGCGCCATCACGTGACAGCCGATGCCGCCGCCGGCCACGGAGCCGTCGGGCGTGCGCGTCGAGGTGTTGTGCGGGCAGCCGGAACAGAAATACGGCGCGCGGATCGGCACCACGGCGGCGCCCAGCGGCTGCTGGCGCGCCTCCAACCCGCCCAGGCGTTGCGCCAGCAGCGGCAGCGCGGCCCCCATGCGTGCGCACATCGCGCGCGCCACCAGCAAGGGCGAGAACTCGGACACTTCGGCCAGCAAGGACTTGCCGTGCGGGTCGCTCTTGCCGCTCACGCGCGGACGTTGGGCGTCGGGCAGGTGGTACAACGCCTCCTTGAGCTGAGTTTCCACGCAGGCGCGCTTTTCTTCGACCACGATCACTTCCTCATGGCCGGCGACGAAATCCAGCGCCCCCGCCGTCTCCAGCGGCCAGCTCATCGCCACCTTGTAGACGGAAATGCCCAATGCCGCCAGCGCCACGCCATCGAGTCCCAAATCCTGCAGCGCCTGCATCACATCCTGGTGCGCCTTGCCCACCGTGATGATGCCGAAGCGGCGTTGCGGCGCTGCGATCACGATCCGGTCAAGGCGGTTGGCGCGGGCCCAGGCACGCGCGGCCGGCAGGCGCTCCTCGACCAGGCGGCGCTCCAGTTCGGCGCGCTGGCTTGGCCACGCAATGCGCGCATCCCAGTTCAGGCCGTGCGCAGGCAAGACCAGCTCCGGCGTCACGAACACTGGCAGGGCGGGCAGCTCGAACGAGGCCGCCGTCTCGATCACTTCAGCGATCGTCTTCAATCCCACCCACAGCCCGCAGTAGCGCGACATGGCGATGCCGGCCAACCCCAGCTCGATCACTTCCTGCACGCTGCCCGGCTGCAGCACCGGCATCGATACCGCCTGAAAGATGCCGTCAGTCTGGTGCGGATACATCGACGACTGCGCCGCATGGTCGTCGCCGGACACGGCCAGCACGCCGCCCAGCGCCGAAGTCCCCAGCATATTGGCAGTGCGGAACACGTCACCCGTGCGGTCCACCCCGGGCCCCTTGCCATACCAGATGCCGAATACGCCATCGACTTTGACCGGACCATAGGCGCGGTGCATTTGCGCGCCCCACAAGGCCGTAGCGGCCAGATCCTCATTCAGACCTGGCTGGAACAACACATCATGCGCGGCCAGCTCACGTTCGGCCTTCCACAACTGCTGATCATAAGCGCCCAACGGCGAGCCCCGGTAGCCCGAGACCAGTCCCGCCGTCTTGAGCTGGCGGGCACGGTCGAGCCGGCGCTGCAGCATGGGCAATAAGACCAGCGCCTGTATCCCGGTTAGAAAAGTGCGCCCGGGGGCGGCCGGATAAATGCTCTGCGGCGATGGGGATGTGCTGCTCGATGACATGCTGGGCTCCGTAGACGATAACAAATAATGCATAAATAATAAGTGGACAGCGTTGGCGTATGGCGCTAAAACACACCATCGTGACGCTGATTTTTAGTACAATTCACCAACAACAAATTCATAATTAAACGAATATGCCTACGCAATCCGATCTCGACAGGATCGACCTGAAGATCCTCAAAGAACTGGCCGGCGATGGCCGCATGGCATGGAGCCAGCTGGGCGACAAGGTCGGCCTGTCGCTGACGCCGACCTTGCGCCGCGTGCGCCAGTTGGAGGATCGGGGCTATATTCAGGGCTATGTCGCGCGCCTGGATGAGGGCCGGCTGGCCGGACGCATGAGCGTGCTGGTTGCCGTGACCCTGTCGACCCAGTCGGAAGAAGCCATCGCCCGTTTCGAGGAACTGATCGCGCTGGCCCCCGAAGTCATGAGCTGCTTTCTGATGACGGGCGACGCCGACTACAGCCTGCGCGTGGTGGTGCCGGACCTGGATGCCTACAACCATTTCCTGACCCGCACCCTCACCCGCATTCCCGGCGTGGCTCACATCAAATCGAGCTTTGCGCTAAGGACCGTGCTGATACGCGCCACACCGCTGCTGTAATGGCCAGCGGTGCGGCGCGTGCCCTGTTTAAAACGTGTGGCGCAAGCCGATGCGCACGGCGTTCTGCGGATTGGCGCCGCCAGTGGGAATGAACAGCGCCCCGGTGCTATACAGGTCGGCGGCGCGGGAACTGACCCACATCGCGTAAATGTCGGTGCGCTTGGAGAACAGATAGTCGACGCCCAGGTTGAGCTGGTTCATGCGGCCGCGTCCCGCGTTGACGAAGCTGACAGCCGCATGTTCGACGCTGGCGCTCAGGCACAGTGCGGCCGACAGCGCGTAGTCCACGCCCGCATCGAGTACCACGGTGCGGTCGTTGTTCGAGCCGCCCATCACGAACTGGGTGCCGGTGGGCAGGAAGGTGACCAGCAGGGGGGTAGTGGCTGCGCGCGCCAGTGGCTGGCGCAGCAGCGACAGCGCGCCATACCAGCGCGTCACCCCCATCTGGTAGCTGGCACCCACGGTGGCAGTCTTCAGCGCCGTATCGCCCGGGTTACCGCTTGCTGCGCCTATGCTGGAAAAGCTGGCATCGGCCGGCGTGGCGCCCAGTTTGGACTGGTAATAGCCCAGTCCCACGAACAGCGGTCCGCGTTGGTACTTGCCCCCGACGCCCATGGCTTGACCGGCTGCCCGGTTGCCTGCCTGCTCGCCCAGGCCGACGATGGCGCTGCCGACCCAGCCGTCCAGGTTCGGCGTTTCATATTTGACTGAATTGTTGGTCAGTGTCAGCCCCACCCGATCCAAACCCAGGCCGCCGTGGATGTTCTGCATGATGGTGCCGAAACTGAGCAGCGACGACGTGGCGCCGCCGATCTCGGTGAGGATGTCGTACTGCCGTCCCATCGACACGTTGCCATAGTGGCCCGACAGCCCCACCAGCGCACGTCGGCCAAACAGGACATCGTTCTTTCCGGTCTGGCTGGAAAAGGCCATCGCACCAGTATCGGCATTGAAGCCGCTTTCCAGCTGGAAGTACGCCTTCAGGCCAGCGCCCAGGTCCTCGCTGCCGATGAAGCCCAGCCGCGAACCGAGCCGGCTGCCCGAATCCATGCTGAGCTTACCGGCGGTGGCGCCGCCAGGCGAAGTGGCGACCTTGTTGTTATAGGTCAGCCCGAGATCGATCAGGCCGTAAATGTTGACCGACGTTTGTGCGTGCGCGGCGCCGCTGCAAAGGCAGATGGCGGTGCAGGCGAGGGACAGTTTGTTCATGCAAAAATCTCCGTACTTGTAATGTTTTTTATGAGAGCGGTGAAATGCGATGCTGTGCTATAGTGATTGCGGTGCTTGCGGGCGTCGTGGCTTGTTACGGTTCGGTTTCTCCTGGTTCGGTATGCATCGTTAATGGGGAACGTGGGGATGCCTCCAGCGTCCTGCCGGATAGCTGCGCAACCATCCCCGCGCCCTGCGTCTGTTGCCGGCAGTCCGTCCTGCGACCGCTGCGACGGCGGTACCCCATCTGGCGCGCGCGCAGCTCCCCCTTCACCGCGCCTGGCCTGGCCTGGCGTGACAAACTGGTCGCGGATCAAACTCCGCCGCGCGGCGCCACATCGGGCTCACCGCTGATTTTTTGACATATTGTGCTGACGCTGTGGACTGTCCTCCTTCGCTCTGGTGCGATCCCGGTGTCAGTAATTCTGCAGTTGCAGCATGTCACGCGTTTCGGCCGGTGTCGCCACGCGCATGCCTAGGTGGTCGATGATGGTGCAGGCGCGTTCGACCAGTTGCCCATTGCTGGCGAACACGCCGCGCTTCAGGTACAGGTTGTCTTCCAGCCCCACCCGCACATTGCCACCCAACAGGGCAGCCTGTGCCAGCATCGGCATCTGATCGCGCGCGATGCCAAATCCTGCCCAGTGCGCGTGTTGCGGCATCAGGCTTTTCAGGTACTGCATGGTGGCCGTCGTGGCCGGCGCCCCCCATTTCACCCCCAGCACCATCTGATACATGGGCGCGCCATCGATCAAGCCCTCCTCGACCATGGCATTGCCGAACAGGATATCGCCGGGTCCGAACACTTCCAATTCCGGCTTGACGCCCAGTTCACGGAAGCGCCGGGCCATGGCGCGCAAGGTGCGTGTGGTATTCAGGTAGACAAATTCCAGCGCCCCCTCGACCTGATTGCCGGTGGTAATGTCGAGCGACGCGATTTCGGGCAGGCAAAGCTCCAGGTGGCGCACCCGCTCGGCTACCGGGATCACATCGCTCTCGGGCAAGGCGCGCGCCTCATCCTCGGGATCGGGCAGCAGGAAAGCGCCCAGTCCGCAGGTCAGATTGAGCACGATGTCCGTGCCCGATGAACGGACCCGGTCCACCACTTCCTTGAACAGCGCCGGGTCGCGGCTACCCGCCCCCGTATGCGGGTCGCGCACATGGATGTGCGCCACCGAAGCGCCGGCCTTGGCCGCCTCCACGCAGGCGTCGGCGATCTGCGCAGGCGTCACCGGCATGGCCGGATGCCTGGGGTTGAATGGCGCGTTGCCGGTGACGGCACAGGTCAATATCAGTTTGCGTTCCATATCAGATCTCCCATTCCACATTGCCGCTTACGGCTATCAGTTCGCCTGTGACCTTGCGCGCCCCGTCCGAGGCGAGAAATTGCACCATGTCGGCGATTTCGTCGGGCTCGATCTTGCTGCGCATCGAGATGTACTTCAGATAGTCCTGCTCCACCGCCTGCGCCGTGCGGCCGCTGGCCTCGGCGTTGGCCTGGACGATGCGGCGCATGCGTTCGTTGTTGATCATGCCCGGCAACACCGCATTGCAACGGATCTGGAACGGTCCCAGTTCGCGCGCCGCGTTCAGCGTCAGCGACTCGACTGCGGCCTTGGACGCCACATACGGCGCGCGCAAGGGCAAACGGGTCCGCGTGGAACCGGTGGAAAAGTTGATGATGGCCCCATGGCGCCGCGTCTTCATGTCGGGAATGGCTTGCTTCATGCAGTAGAAGACGCCATTCAGATTAACCGCCATGGTCTGTTGCCAGTCGTCGTCGCCGACCTCCTCCAGCGCGGCGCGCGGCCCGCCGATGCCCACATTGTTTACCAGCACCGAGACATGCTCCATCCACCCGCGTGCCTCGCTGAAGACGCGCTCGACATCGGCCGCCTGGCCGACATTGGCCAGCGTGCCACGCATGCCCGGATTGGCTGCCAGCGTGGCCGCCAGCGCGTCGGCACGGATGTCGCATATATGCACCTTGGCGCCGGCGCGGTGGAAGCGCTCGGCGATGACGCGGCCGACGCTGTCTGCGCCCCCCGTCACTACGATATGTTCAATCATGTTTATGCCCGTAAAAAAGGCGGCCGCGCCAACGCGGCCGCGTGGTTCAGCTTCAAATGCCCGCCGAGAAACCTTCGTCCATCAGCATGCAGGAGCCGTGCATGGCGCGGCCGGCATCGGACAGCAGGAACAGCACGGCGCCGGCAATATCCTCCGGCGCCGAATAGGTGCGCCCGCTCGGGGTCTTGGCCGCCATGTAGTCGAGCAAGCCCTTGTGTTCCGGCTGGGTGCGGATATCCTCGTTCATCGGCGTGGCGGTGTTACCAGGGGCCACGCAATTGACGTTGATGCCGGACGGTGCCAGTTCACACGCCAGCGCCCGCGTCATCATGGCGATGCCGGCCTTGGTGGCGCAGTACACGGCGTAATTGCCAAAGCCCATGAAGGCAGCCACCGAGGCGATGCTGACGATGCGCCCTGCACGGCGCTCCTTCATGTGCGGCACGACCGCCCCGATCATGTTCCATGTGCCCTTGAGATTGATGTCTATCATCTGATCGGACGTGGCCGGCGGCGTCGCGCCGGCCGGCGAAGGCTGGAACACGCCGGCGCAGTTGACCAGCAAGTCGATCCGGCCGAAATCGACGATCACCGCCTGCGCCAACTTTTCCACCTGCTCCGGGCTGCGCACGTCGGCGACGTAAGCGCGCGTCGTGCTCCGGTCGCCCCCCAGTTCGCGGCAAACCTTGTCCGCCTTGTCCTGCGAGCTGCTCGCCACCACCGCCACGATAGCGCCCTCGGCATACAGCGCCTTCACGACCGCCTCGCCTATCCCCTGCGTGCCGCCGGTGACGATGGCGACTTTTCCCTTGAATCTCATGATTTCATTCTCCCTGGTAGTCCACATAAAAACTGCTCCTGTTCCGACGCAACGGCCGCGCCATGCGCCCGTTACATCACGTTTATTGAATGCCGATCTGGGTCTCGAGTACTGCCTGGTCGGCCCGCAGCTGCGCGCTGCTGCCACGGTAGACCACGCGCCCGGTGTTGAGGATGACCACCGTGTCGGCCACCTCCAGCGCAAAGCGGATATTTTGTTCGACCAGGATGATCGACAAGCCTTCCGCTTTGAGCGCCTGTATCACTTGCTGTACCTCGGTCACGATGTGCGGCGACAGCCCCTCCGACGGTTCGTCCAGCAGCAGCACGGCGGGATTGGTCAGCAGTGCGCGCGCGATGGCCAGCAACTGCTGCTCGCCGCCAGACAGCGATCCCGCCCCTTGCCCCTGCCGCTCGCGCAGCCGGGGAAACCGGGCGTAAATGCGCGCCAGATCCCAGCCGGCCGCACCGCCCCGCCCCTGTCGCAGCCCGATTTCCAGGTTTTCGCGCACCGTCAGCGACGCAAAAATGCGCCGCCCCTGCGGCACCAGGCCCAGGCCCGCCAACGCGATCTGCTCCGGCGTGCAGCCTGAAATCTCGCGACCCATCAAACGGATAGAGCCGCCACGCCGTACCCGCAGGCCGGCGATGGCATGGATGCTGGTGCTCTTGCCGGCGCCGTTACGGCCCAATAGCGCCAGCAACTGCCCCTTGCCGACGCCAAAGCTGACGTCATGCAGAATGTGGCTGTCGCCGTAGTAGGCCTGCACCCCCGCCAGCGCCAGCGCCATGCCGTCCTGCCGCGTTTCACTGTCCAAGATAAACCTCCCGTGTGGTTGGATGGGCGATCACCTCCTGGCGCTTGCCCTCGACGGCGACGCGGCCCTGGTGCAGTAGCGTGATCTCGTCTGCAAACGCCATGGCGACATCCATGTCGTGCTCTATCATGATCATGGTGATGTCGCGCGGGATATCGGCCAGCAGCGACTGGATCTGCGTCCGCTCCTGTTGAGACAGGCCGGCCAGCGGTTCATCGAGCAGCAGCACCCGCGGCCGCTGCGCCAGCGCCAAGGCGATTTCCAGACGCCGCTTCTCGCCGTAGGAACAGGCCGACACCTGCTTGCCGGCCTGGGCCGTCAAACCGACGCTGTCGAGTACCGCGTCCACCTGTGCCAGCAGCGCGCGCTCGGCGGCGAACGCGGCATAGGGCTGCCAGCGCCGCGACGACAGGCCCAGCAACGATAGCGCCACGTTATGCCGCACCGTATCGCCGGCGAACAGGGTGATGATCTGATAGGTACGCGACAGCCCCAGGTGCACGCGGCGCGCCGTTTCAAAGGCGGTAATGTCGGTGCCGAACAGGCGGATCACCCCCGAGTTGGCACGCAGGTCGCCCGTCAACAGGTTAAACAAGGTGGTCTTGCCGGCACCGTTCTGCCCCAGCAGCAAGCGCCGTTCCCCCACGCGCACCGTCAAGTCCACCTCGCTGACCGCCTGGAAGGCACCAAAGCGTTTGCCCAGCGCACGAATCTCCAATGCCATCGTCATGGCGACCTCCTGGCAGCGGCGCGCGCCCGGGACAGCAAGCGCTGCAATCCCGGCACCACGCCGTCCGGCATGAACAACACGATCAATACGAACAGCACCCCCAGCAGCATCAACCACGATTCGATGTAGGAGCTGGCGACGTTCTTGAACAACATCACGATCACCGCACCGACCAGCGGCCCCCAGAACGTGCCGGCGCCCCCCGTGACGACCATCAGCAACACCTCGGCCGATTCAGCCAGCGACAGCACGTGGGGGCTGACGAACTTGTGGTAGTACAGAAACAGTAACCCGGCCACGCCCGCCATCAGCCCCGAGTAGAGGAAGGCCAGCCAGCGTATCAGCCAGACGTCGTAGCCCAGCGCGCTCATGCGCCTGGCCTGGTCGCGCGTGCCGCGCAGGCTGGCGCCGTAGGGGGACGCGAGCAGGCGCTTGAGCAACCACAGCAGAAAAACCGTCACGGCCAGCGCCAGCCAGTAGTAGGCGCGGGGGCTGTCCAGGCTCCAGCCAGCGAGCTGCGGGCGTTGGGTACCGGCAATGCCATTCTCCCCTTCCGTCACCGCCACCCAGCGAAACGCCACGCCCCAGCACACCTGGCCCAGCGCCAGCGTGATCATGGCCAGGCCGATGCCGTTGGCGCGCAGCGCGATGGCACCAACGCCCCCCGCCAGCACCACGGCGGCCAGCAAGCCGGCCAGCGCGGCCGCAGGCGCCGGCCAGCCCAGACGCACCGTGGCCAGCGCCGCCACATAGGCCGCGCCGCCGAAGAACGCGGTATGGCCGAACGACAGCAGGCCGCCATAGCCCAGCACCAGGTTGAGGCTGGCCGCGAACAGGGCGGCGATCAGCAATTGACTGGCCAGGTTGATCAGGTAATCGGAGCCGGCCAGCTGCGGCAGGGCCGCCAGCAAGAGCAGGCCCGCGCCCCATGCCAGGGTGGCGCGCGGGATCATGGCGCCCCCTTGCCGAACAGGCCTTGCGGGCGCAGCGCCAGCATGGCCACCATCGGCAGGAACAGGATCACGTATGCCAGACCGGGCAGCAGCGCCTGGCCGAATACATAGCACAGCCCCGTCAGCGCACTGGCCAGCAAGGCGCCCCCCAGGCTGCCCACGCCACCGAGGATGACGACGATCAGTGCGAACGGCAGCATTTCCATATCCAGCCCCAGATAGGCCGACAGCATGGGCACGCCCAGCGCGCCGGCCATGCCGACCAGCGCACAGGCGGCAGCGAACACCAGCGTAAACAAGCGGTCGACGCGCACCCCCATGGCCCGCGCCATGTCCGCATCATCGACGGCGGCGCGCAGGCGCGCGCCGATGCGGGTGTTGTGCTCCACTCCCGCCAGGACGGCGGCCGATGCCAGCGCCAGGGCGCAGATCAGCAGGCGGTAGCGCGGAAACGGCACGCCGCCCAACAGCGCGCTGCCTTGCAGTGCGGTCGGCGCATCGACTTGCAACGGCGTGGTGCCCCACAGCTGGCGACAGCCATCGGCCGCGATGAAGGCAATGCCCAGCGTGGCCAGCACCTGCGCCAGTTCGTTGCCGGCGATGCGACGCAGCACGGTGCGTTCAAGCAGCAGTCCGAGTCCACCCACCGCCAGGCCGCTGAGCGGCACGGCCAGCACGAATGGGCAACCGGCCGTGACCAGCGCGACGCCGATGAAGGCGCCGCACATGAACAACGCGCCGTGCGCCATATTCGGTATCTTCATCAAGCCGAAGATCAGGGAAAAGCCGGACGACAGCAGGAACAGCAGGCTGCCGAACGCCAGGGCATTCATGGTTTGCAATATCCAGTAATTCATTTCACGACTCCTTGTGCCGGGAAGACGAGCTCATTCCAGATTGCGCGCCGGTGGATAGTCGCGCGAATACACTGGCGCGGCGAGGAAGGAGCGCGGCTCGTAGGTCCAGAACTGGCTGACGTTGTGGATGGTCGCGACGACGCTGTTCTGTAGCCGGCCATTCACCCGTGCCGTCTTGCGGATATAGACGGTGGCCACCGGATTGCCATAGCTATCGAGGCGGATCGGTCCGCGCGGACTGGCGGCCACGCTGGCGCCGTGCAGTGCCCGCGCCAGCGCGGCGCGATCCTCGACCTTGCCGTTGACCGCCTTGACGGCCGATTCCAGCAGCAGGCCGGCACTGTAGCCACCGGTCGAATAGAAACCGGGTTCGGCCTTGAACTCGCGCTGGTACGCATCGACGAACTGGCGATTTTCCGGTGTGTCGATGGCCGCGCTATACCAGCCGGCGGTGACGATGCCGGCGGCCGCATCGCCGATGGCCGGCAGGATCGATTCATCGACCGTGTTCATTCCGGCCAGCAGCGGCTTGCCGCCCTGCTGGCTGAATTCACGGTATTGTTTGAGGAAGCGGATCGCATTGGCGCCGGAGAAATTGACAAAGACGGCATCGACGTCGGGCTTGATCTGCGCTATATAGGACGCGAAGTCGGACGCGTTGAAGGGGGACCACAATTTCTGCACTACCTTGCCACCGGCCTCCTCGAAGGTGCGCTGAAAGCCGGCGATCAACTCATGGGAAAAGGCCAGGTCTTCGCCGACCATGGCCACGCGCCGGTAGCCCAGCGTCTTGACGGCGTACTCGCCCAGCGCATGACTGGCTTGCGCCGATGAACTGGAACTGCGGATGACCAGGGGATTGGGCTTGCGCTGGGTCAGATCCTCCGCCGTGGCCGAACTCAGTATCAGCGGCACGCCGGCCTGGCGCACATTGTCGTCGATCGCCAGCGCCTCGAAGGTAGCCAACGGACCGACCAGCACGTTGACCTTGTTGCGCTCCACCAGCTCCTGCAGCTTGGTCTTGGCCACCGCCGGATTGGCCGCCGTGTCGACCACGATCAATTCCACCTTGCGTCCGCCCAGCAGGTAGTTGCGCTGCTTGAGAAACAGGGTGAAACCATCCTCCATCTGGGTGCCGATGCCGGCCGCTGCGCCACTCTTGACCGTCATCAGGCCGATCCGGATCGGCGCCTGGGCCGGTGTCTGCGCTTGCGCGCCCAATATGCCCCAGCATGCCAGCGCCAGCAGCATGCGCCGTGTCTGTCGAACTCCCTTGTATGTCTTCATTGCCTGTCTCCTTGTTGTGGTGGGTATGCTTGCTGGCGGCGCGCAAATCGCGGGCGTAAGGCGCCCCCGCCGGCGTCCAGGCGCCAGTGATATGGTGATCGGTCGATGGGAGCGGCGGCGCAGGCGCCGCGGACGCTTAGCTCACGGCGGCGCTGTCGTCGCCGGATAGCTGGCCGGGAAAGATTGTTTGCCGGTACCAGGCGGCCGCTTCGCCAATGTCATCGCTGATCGCCTTGCGCGCGCCTTCCATATCGCGGTCGGCGATGGCGGCGATGATGTCGAAATGATGGGCGGCGCCACGCGTGGGCAAGATGCCCGGCTTGTCGGACATGGCTTTCATCACGGCGGCGATGAAGGGACCGCTTTGCAGCCACAAGCCTTCGATGACCGACAACATCAAGGCGGAACCGGCGGCGCGGTACAGGCCAAAATGCATTTCTTCATTCACTGCCAGCGCCAGCTTCAGGTCGCCCGCCTCGAGCGCCTGCAGATAGCGCTCGTTGGCCTGGCGCAGCGCCGTGAATTCGGCCGGGGTCATGCGCTGCGCCGCCAGGGCGGCTGCCCGCCCCTCCACGGTCACGCGCAAGTCCGTGAGCTCATCGAGCCGTTGCAGCGAGATGGGCGTCACGCGCAACGAACGATTGGGCAACAGTTCCAGCGCATGCTCGGTCACGAGCCGGCTGACCGCTTCGCGCACCGGCATGGTGCTGGTGCCGAGGATGTCGGCCAGACCGCGGATGGTCACCACCTCGCCGGAGGCGAAGCGGCCGGCGCGGATGGCATTACCGAGTTCTGCATATACCCGTTCGCGCAGGGCCACATTGCTCAGCTTGGCAACGCGCGGATTGTCCGGCTCGTCGGTGTCGGCGGCCAGCGGCGGCTCACCCAGCATTTCATGGGACATTCTTATCTCCTCAACTCGTTTCAGTGTTCGACTTAGCAGCTCGGTCGACATGTTACCGCGATCTATGGGGTTCAGAATACCTATCTTGTGATCACAGATCAATCATTTTTTGCAGATTATTTTTTACGCCATCCGATGGCAAGCGTGGACAGGCCACGGACCAAGCACCAGAAAACCCGTTAGAGACATTATAAATCAATGAGTTAGCATAAACACGAAGAGACCAGCCCGTACTTTATCTGAAACCACACAAAACAATTTCCTTGTGATCACAGATCAATAATGCTATAAAGTTGTTTATGTGCTTGTGTTTGCCAACAGCACCACCCATCACAACAGCAACGACAATTGGAGGCCACAGATGCGATTCGCAGTAGACACAGGAGGCACGTTCACCGACTTGATTGTGGAAGACGGTGACGGCAATTTACGTATGTTCAAGGCATCGACCACGCCGGACAACCCGATACGCGGCGTGCTCGACGCGCTGCAAGTGGCCGCCGACGGCCTGGGCATGGAACGCACCGCCTTGCTCGGCCAGGGGGACATGTTCATTTATGGCACCACCCACGCCATCAACGCCATCATTACCGGCAACACGGCGCGCACCGCCCTGCTGACTACCCAGGGCCACCGCGACATCCTGACGCTGCGCGAGGGCGGCCGCACGGAACCATTCAACTTCACGGTCGCCTATCCCGACCCGTATGTGCCGCGTGCGCTGACCTGGGAGGTGCCCGGCCGGCTGATGGCGGACGGCAGCGAACGCATCGCGCTGGACGAGGCAGCCGTGCTGGCCCTGATCGGCCAGCTCAAGGAACAGCGCGTGGAAGCGGTGGCCGTGTGTCTGCTGTGGTCCATCGTCAACCCGGCGCATGAACGGCGGGTGGGGCAGTTGCTGGACGAACATCTGCCCGGCGTGCCCTACTCCCTGTCGCACCAGGTCAACCCGGCGCCGCGCGAATTCCGCCGCGCCTCATCGACCTGTATTGACGCCTCGCTCAAGCCCATGATGCGCCACTACATGCGCTCGCTGACCGAGCAGCTGGGCGCCGCAGGCTTCCACCGCCGCGTGGTGGTCGTGACGTCGCAGGGCGGCGTGATGGATGCGGCCGACGTGGCAGAGATGCCTATCCACCTGATCAACTCCGGCCCATCCATGGCGCCGGTGTCCGGTCGCTATTTCGCCGCCGCCGATGAGCGATACGATAGCGCCATCGTGGCCGACACCGGCGGCACCACCTATGACGTGAGCCTGGTGCGGCGCGGCCATATTCCGTGGACCCGCGACAGCTGGATAGGCCAGCCCTACCGTGGCACCATGACCGGTTTTCCTTCCGTCGACGTGAAAAGCGTGGGCGCGGGCGGCGGCTCGATCGCCTGGGTCGACGAGGGCGGCATGCTGCACGTGGGCCCGCAAAGCGCGGGCGCGCGACCCGGCCCGGCCTGCTATGGCAGGGGCGGCAGCTTGCCCACGGTGACCGACGCGGCCATGGTGCTGGGCTATGTCGACCCTGAATTCTTCCTCGGCGGCTCGATGCAGCTCGACGCCGCCGCGGCGCAGCTGGCCATCGGCCAACACGTGGCGCTGCCGCTCGGCCTGTCGGTGGAGGAAGCCGCATCGGCCATCCTGCACGTGGCCACGGAAAACATGGTGCAAGCCATCCTCGACATCACCGTCAACCAGGGCATCGATCCGGCCGGCGCCGTGCTGGTGGGCGGCGGCGGCGCGGCCGGGCTGAACTCAGTGCTGATCGCACGCCGGCTGGCCTCGCCCGTGCTGCTGATCCCGGAAATCGGCGCCGCCCTCAGCGCGGCCGGCGCCATGATGTCCAACCTGACGGCGCAATTCCGCCAGACTGCCTTCGCCACCAGCGCGCAATTCGACTATGACCGGATCAACGCCGTGCTGGCGCAGCTCGAACAGCGTTGCCGCGACTTCCATGCCGGCCCCGGGGCCGGCTCCTTCGACTATCAGATCCAGCTCTGGGCCGAAGCGCGCTATCCAGAGCAGGTGTGGGAAATTGACGTGCCTCTGCCGTCCACCCGCATTGCCGGCGCCGCGGACTTGCAGGCGCTGGTGGAAGCATTCCACCGCACCCACGAAGAAATCTTTGCCATCCAGGATACGCAATCCGGTATCGAGATTGTCGGCTGGAGCGCCACCATTTCCTGCCGCATCCGGCGCCAGGAAGGCGGCTCGCTGGTGCCGCAGCGCGACCGCGTGCCTGCGCCCGGACGGCGCAAGGTCTACTTCAGCGGCCACGGCTTCGTGCAGGCGGCCGTCCACCGCTTCGAGGGTATCGAACCGGGCCAACGCATCGCCGGGCCGGCCATCATCGAATCGTCGTTTACCACCGTCGTGCTCAACCCGGGCGCGCTGGCCCAGCGCCGTGCTTCGGGCAGTCTGTCGATCATCCCGGGCCTGCACCAGCCCACTCAACAGCTTACAGAAGGAAAGCCACAATGACCACTCAGCCCAGCACCTCTGCCAGCGACGGCGTGCGCCTGGCCCTGCTCAACAACCGCCTCGAGGGCATCGCCCGCAAGATGGCCAACACCCTGCTGCGTACGGGCCGCTCCGGTGTGCTCAGCGTGGCACGCGACTTCTCGTGCTGCATCGTCACCAGCGAGCACCAGTTGCTGGCGACCGCCGAAAGCCTGCCCATCCACGTGCTGTGCGGCCCCGACCTGATGGCCGCCTCGATGCAGGCGTTCCACCCCACCCTGCGCCCGGGCGACGCCTTCCTGCACAACTCGCCCTATCACGGCTGTTCGCATCCGGCCGACCACACCATTCTGGTGCCCGTGTTCGATGACGACGGCGTGCACCAATTTACCGTGGTGGCCAAGGCACACCAGGCCGACTGCGGCAATTCGCAGCCGACCACCTACATGGGCTCGGCCAAGGATGTGTACGAGGAAGGCGCCCTGATCTTTCCGGCGGTCAAGGTCCAGCAGGATTACCAGAACATCGACGACATCGTGCGTATGTGCCGCATGCGCATCCGCGTGCCCGACCAGTGGTGGGGCGATTACCTGGCCATGATGGGGGCCGCACGCATTGGCGAACGCGAACTGATCGCCCTGGCCAGGGAAGTGGGTTGGGATACCCTGCGCAACCACGCCAGCGCCTATTTCGACTACAGCGAACAGCGCATGATCGCCGCCATCAAGCGCCTGACAGGCGGCAGCGCGCACAGCAGCAGCACCCACGACCAGTTCTTTGACAGCATGCCGGCCGAAGGCGTGACCATCGGCGCGGCCGTGCGCGTTGACACCGACGAGGGCATCATCGAAGTGGACCTGCGCGACAATCCCGATTGCCTGCCCTGCGGGCTAAACCTGAGCGAAGCGTGCGCCCGCACCGCCAGCATGGTGGGCGTGTTCAACAGCGTCGATCATGCGGTGCCCAAGAATGCCGGTGCATTCCGCCGCATCCGCATCCTGCTGCGCGAAGGCTGCATCGTCGGCATCCCGCGCCACCCCACCTCCTGCTCGGTGGCCACCACCAACATCGCCGACCGGGTGGCCAATTCAGTGCAGACAGCCATCGCGCAACTGGCCGACGGCATGGGCCTGGCCGAATGCGGCGCCGTGATACCGCCGTCGGTGGGTGTGATCTCGGGTCGAGACCCGCACACCGGCCAGGCCTTCGTCAATCAACTGTTCCTCGGCTTCACCGGTGGCGCCGGCGCCCCCCATGCGGATGCCTGGCAAACCATCGGTCACGTTGGCAACGCCGGCCTGTGCTTCCAGGACAGCGTGGAACTGGACGAAATGCGCCATCCGCTGTATGTGCACCAGCGCCAGTTCATCGCCAACAGCGAGGGCGCCGGCCGCCATTGCGGCGCACGCAGCATGTTTGTGGAATTCGGCCCGGTCGACTGCGACATCGAGATCGGCTACGTCAGCGACGGTGCCGTGCATGGTCCGAAGGGGGTACGGGGCGGCCTGAGCGGCGCCCAGGCGCGCCAATACAAGCGCGCGCCCGACGACAGCATCGCCACGCTGCCGGCCTGCGCCCAGGTGACCCTGCGCTCGGGCGAACGCATCCTGTCCTACTCGTGCGGCGGCGGCGGCTACGGCTTGCCGCTGGAGCGCGATCCCGAGGCCGTGCTGCACGACCTGCGCGAAGGCTACATCACCGCCGACCGGGCGCGCGACGTGTATGGCGTCGTGCTGGGCCAGGACGGCGGCCTGGACCAGCACCAAACCACACTGCTGCGTGGCCGGCTGGCCGCGGCGGCAGCGCAGCAACCCGGCGCCACGCTTGGCGCCTGAACCCTCCCATTCCAATCACATTCACAGACACAAGGACAACCATATGGACCCCATGCGCAAAGGACAACGCTGGATACTGGACGCTTTCATCGCCTCCGGCGGGATAGACGTGCTGCACCCCGAAGCGGGCGCGGTACTGGAAGAACTGGGCTATAACTCATCCGACCTGAAACGCGTGTTCGAACGCGTCAAGGCCACCTCCATGGTCGTCTCCGCCTGGAACAGCGTAGCGGCCGAGGTCACAAAGCGGGCCGACTACTGGTATGGGCGCGGCTGCCGTGCGGCCGCCCACGGCCTGTACGAACGGGCCACGCTGTTGTATGCCCGCGCCCACTATTCCATCATGGCTGACGACCCACGCCGCACGCGCTACCTGCACAAGATGCTGCAATGCCAGGCACGGGTGATGGAACTGACGCCACACCACATCGAACGGGTACAGCTGCCCTTTGAAGGCCAGCAGCTGCACGGGGTGTTCGAATGCCAGCGGCAAGCGGCCAAACAGCCCTGCGTGATCTTCCTGCCCGGCATGGACATGTTCAAAGAGGATTGGCATGGCGTAATCCGCGAGCGCGTACTGCCGCGCGGCTGGTGCGGCTTCGCCTTCGATGGCCCGGGCCAGGGCGAGACGCTGACGCGTGGCCTGAAAATGACGCTCGACAATTACGAACGCGCCCTGTCCAGCGTGATCGACTGGCTCAGCCGTCAGCCGCAGGTCGATCCGCAGCGCATCGTCATCATGGGATCGAGCATGGGCTCATGGTGGGGCGCGCGCGCCGCGGCGGTGGAGCCACGTATCCGTGCCGTTGCGGCCAACATGTCCAATCTGGGCGACAAATTCGTGCTGCTGAACCAGGCGCAACCGAGCTTCATGACTGGCCTGATGTTTATGACCGGTATCGACGACGTGGACGCGCTGCAGGAATTTTCCAAGACCATGACGTTGACGGAAGTGGCGCGAAAGATCACGGCCCCCTTCCTGGTGGTGGCCGGCGAGAACGATGAACTGACCACGCTGGAATCGACCATCGACTTTTACCAGCGCGTGAGCGGCCCCAAAGAGCTGCTGATCTACCAACACGAATTTCATCCGATCGGGCCCCAATCGAACGAATGGATCAACGCGTCGCTCGACTGGCTAGAGCAAGCCATGAGCGCCGGCTACGCCCCGGACTATGCGCGCCAGACCTTTATCACCAAGAGCGGCGAGTATCACGAGGGCAGCGGTGAGCCACTGTGGTGGAATCCATGATACATGATCTGGGCGAGCTCTCACCCGACATCGCAGCAGGCGTGTTTGTGGCCGACAACGCCACGGTGATCGGCGCCGTCACGCTCGCGGCGGGCGCCAGCGTGTGGTTCAACGCCGTGCTGCGCGGCGACGTCGAGGCCATCGTGGTCGGGGCCGGCAGCAATGTGCAGGATGGCGCCATCCTGCACACCGATCCGGCCAGCCCATTAAGAATCGGGCGCGGCGTCACCATCGGGCATGGCGCTCGCCTGCACGGCTGCACCGTCGGTGACTACGCCCTGATCGGCATAAACAGCGTGGTGCTGAACGACGCTGTCATCGGGCGCCATTGCATAATCGGCGCCAACACCCTGGTGCCCGAAGGCCGGCACATCCCCGATGGCTCGCTGGTCATGGGCACGCCCGGACGGGTGGTGCGCACGCTCAGCGACGAGGAAATCGGCAAGCTGGAATGGGCTGCCGATCACTACGTGCACAACGCCCAAACCTACCTGCACACGCTTGCCCCCTGGTCCCGCGCGGGCGATGCCAGCTAGGCTGCCTGCTCATTGATATAAAAGAAACCGGCCGTTCCGCGATTAGTGGAACGGCCGGTTTGTCTTGTTTGGCCCAATCTTGCAAGCCCTTGTATTGGCAGGCGCGCGGCCGCTAGCCGCCGCGCGCCTGCCCCCGTCTCAGGCTGCCTGCAACGCGGTGCCCTCGCGATGCGCGCCCTGCTCCAGCCGCGCAAGGATAACTTCCTCGGCCCGGCGGTCCGCCACGACCTCGGTCGGCAGCGAGGCCGCCTCGGCGTCACGGAATATCGCGCCCAGCGTGTCGCCGATACGGGCTACCTCGCGCAACATGCGCGCCCGCTCGAAGCATGGCCCCTCATGTGCGATGCTGATCACGCCGCCAGCATTGATGACATAATCGGGGCAATACAGGATGCCACGCGCGCGCAGGCGCTCACCGTCCTCCGGCAGCGCCAGCTGGTTGTTGGCGGCACCGGCAACGATACCCGCGCCCAGCTCTGAGATCGAGCTCGCATTAAGCACGGCCCCCAGCGCGCAGGGCGCAAACACATCGGCCTGGACCTGGTGCGCATCGGATGCTTCTACCGTGCGCGCGCCATAGCGGGAGACGGCGGCCGCCACCCTATCAGGCCGCACGTCGGACACATACACTTCAGCCCCGGCCGATGCCAGTGCATCGAGCAAATGCATGCCGACGTTACCCAAGCCTTGCAGCGAGACGATCTTGCCCCGCAAGTCGTGCGAGCCGGTGCGGTGCAGCAGCGCTGCCTGGATGCCGGCGAACACGCCGTATGCGGTCGCGGGCGATGGATCGCCTGCCCCGCCCTCTGCGATACCTCGCACATGGGCGGTCGCACTGCGGGCAGCTTCCATGTCGGCCACAGAGATGCCCACGTCCTCGCCAGTGATGTAGCGTCCGGCCATGTGCTCGATATGCCGGCCAAAGGCGGCAAGCATCGCCGGCGTCTTGTCAGCATAAGGATCGCCGATGATCACGGCCTTTGCCCCGCCATAAGGCAAGCCGGCCAGGGCATTCTTGTAAGTCATTCCCCTGGACAGGCGCAACACGTCGGATAAGGCGTCCATATCGCTGCCATAGGGCGCCATGCGGCAGCCGCCCAGTCCCGGACCCAACACAGTGGAATGGATGGCAATGATGGCGGACAATCCGCTGGCCGCATCGCGGCAAAAGACGACATTTTCATGGTGAGAGAACTCTGGATGTGCGAAGACACTGTTAATCACGATATTCCCTTGTGTAGTTAATTTTTGAAGATACCGCTGCCAAGCAGCAGATCGCCCACATGTTCGACATAGCTGGCTTTGGTGCCGATACGGCCGGTGGCAGGATTGGGCCACCGGTATTCGACCCAGCCTTGGCCCTGGTTGGCCGTCACGTCCTTGAAACGCTGAATGATAGGTTGCCCCTCGCTATCTTTCAGGTCCTCCAGATTCTTACCTATCATTTTAGGATTATTACCATGGAGCAAACGTTTGGCGTTGACGTCATAGACAAAGAAATCGGGATGGGCAAACGCCCCAGCGGGCTTGCCGAATTCGGCCAAGGCCTGATCTCTTCCATGAACCTTAATGTAGACGGCAGCCTTATGGACCAAGGCGATGGAGGCATCGCCCGCCTCGTCCTTTTCGGCCGCATAAAGCAGCACCGGTGCCGTGAGCGCCGCCATACTCAACAGCATGCGGCAGACAGATTTGTTCAAGAGGTATCTCCTTTTCATGGTAATACGCGGCAGCCAAACTGCGCCGCTGCGCACGGTGCGGGCAGCCTGCCACAATCGCCGTCTGCGTTGGGCAGCTGCGGGCGCGGCAGATGCGCCTACCCTGAAAAAAGAATAGCACCGCAGGACTAGGCGTTTTTCTGCAAAATTGCCGAAAAATTCCCGCAGGATTGGCGTTTTCAACTACGCCATGTCCAAGCTGCCGTTGAGGGAGGGGTATGCATGGCGGCATGCCGCAAACATCTGCTCCCCCTGCTACGCATGCCTGTGACATCTGTCGCCGCCCACGCCGGCCGCAATGCGTGGCATGCCGCGCGCTCCCTGTGCGATTAACCTGCCGGGGCCCTGCAGGGCCGGTGGCGTACATCTTGCTTTTAGGTGACTTGCCGGCCACCCGGACCGGCGACTATTCCAACACAACAGGAGACAGCATGAGCCTTAAACACACCCTCGCCTGCGCGGCAGCCATCGTCACGCTTCCCATCAGCGCTTACGCCGGCATGCCCGGCATGCAAGGCGCGCAGCACCTGGGCATCACCGTGCCCAACATGGACGAGGCGGTGAGCTTCTTCGTCAATGTGATCGGCTGCGAGGCATCGATCAAGCTCGGCGCCTTCAAGTTCGCCGACGACTGGATGAATGTGCACCTGAACGTCAATCCGCGCGCCGAAATCAAGCGGTTCCAGATGGTACGCTGCGGCTACGGCACCAACCTTGAAATCTTCGAGTACGGCGCGCCGGGACAGGCCAAGGCGCCACCCAAAAACAGCGACGTGGGCGGCCACCACCTGGCCTTTTATGTCGATGACATGGACAAGGCCGCCGCCTATCTGAAGGCCAAGGGCGTCAAGACGCTGGGCGAACCGAGCACCTTCAAGGACGGTCCAGCCGCCGGCCTGACCTGGATGTATTTCCTTGCGCCGTGGGGCATGCAGCTGGAAATCGTCAGTACCCCCAAAGGCATGGCCTACGAAAAGGGCGCCAGGCGCGTGCTGTGGGATCCCCGCTTCCCTGCCAAATAAGCAGCGCGCCATGAGGACCTTGATCGGCAACGTCGCCATGGCGCGCACGCGGCGCAGCCTGGCCGCACCGTGGCGCGCGCTGTTTACCGCGCTGCTGCTGGCCTGGCTGTGGAGCGCGCCCACCGGCGCCCGGGCTCACGCCGACGGCCGGGCCAATATCCGGGTCGTCCACTTCACCTACGACGCGGACGGCATGACGGCCTATTTTCGCGTGTCGCTTCCCTTGCTGGCGCACGGGCCCGATGGCACGCCCGCGCCATACGTCATCGCACGCAGCGAAAGCGGCCGCGATTTCTATTACGTGAGCGATACGGCGCTCCTCACCGCCACGGCCATGGCATCGGCGACGCTGGCGTCGGGCCATGCCGTGACGGTGCAGGGCAAGGCCATCGCGCCGCAGGTGCTGTCGGCATCGATACACGTGAAAGGCGCCGTGCCGCCGTTCTCCAACGCCGACCAGGCGCGCCTGGCGACGCGCGCGGCGTCGCCCCCATCCGGGCCGCCGCCGCAAGACGGGACGAAGGTCGACATCGGCAACATGCTGCTGGACGCGGCCGTGTTCTACCCCGCCGTCAGGCCAGACGGGCCGTTCGCCTTCAGCAGCGCGCTGCAGGCCGGGACGCTCAGCGATGCCCCCATCCATACCATCCTGCTGTCCCATCGCGCCGGCACGACGACGCAATACAGCCACAGCGGGACGCTGGATGCAGCGATCACCATCAATCCCCCAGTGCTGCAGGCCTTCCTGCAATTTGTTCGCGCCGGCGCCACCCACATCCTTGAAGGATATGACCACTTGCTGCTGGTGGTCTGCCTGGTGGCCGGTGACTTGCGCCTGCGTGCGATCGCTCTGAAGATCAGCGCTTTCAGCGCCGGCCACGCCCTGTCCATCGTGGCGGGGTTCTATGGCTTGCTGCCTCAGGCGAGCTGGAGCGAGCCTGTGATCGAACTGCTGATCGCACTGTCGGTGCTGGGAGCGGCCCTGCTGCTGGTGCGGCAACGTGGCGCCTCGCATCCCGCCCTGCTCACAGGCCTTGTGGGCGTGGTGCACGGCTGCGGGCTTGCCATCGGGCTGCGCGCCATCCTGTCCGATACCGGTCCGAATATCGTCACCTCGCTCCTGTCGTTCAATATCGGGGTCGAGCTGGGGCAGTTGACGGTCGGTGCCGGCGTCTGGTGCCTGTTGCGCATGGCGCAGGCGGCCCCCAGGCCGGGCGCGGCGCGTCTGCGCCTGGCGGTGGCGCTGGGCGCCGCTGCCGTCGCCGCGTACTGGGTCGGCGACCGCGCGCAGCCCGTGTGGAGTGCGCTGCACGCGGTCTAATTAATCCAGGCTTAACGCTGATTGGGCGGCACGATGCCGAATTTCTTCATGTAGCGATACAACGTGGCCCGGCAAAATCCCAGTTCGTCGGACGCCTTGGTGACATTCCATTTATTGCGCATAAGCGAGGCCAGCAACTGCTCCATGTCGCATTCCTCGCCCCCTTTGCCTTCCACCGGCACCTCGGCCGTTTCCTCCGCCGCGTCCGCGCCACCGCCCTGGTGCGCGAACTGGTCGCCAAATTCCTGCGGCAGGTCCGACGGCATGATCATATTGCCGTCGGTGACGGCCAGCGCAAAGCGCAGCACGTTGCGCAACTGGCGGATATTGCCGGGCCAGCCGAAGCACAACATCTGCAACATGGCTTCTGACGAGATGCCAGCCTCGATATTGAGCAGTTCGGCTTCCTCGGCCAGCACTTTCTCGATCAGATAGCGCTTGTCGGTGCGGTCGCGCAGTGACGGCAGATGCAAGGTGGCGCCGCACAGGCGGTAATACAGGTCCTCGCGGAAACTGCCGGCGTTGATCAGGTTGCGCAAGTCGCGGTGGGAAGCGGCGACGACGGTCAGGTCCAGCGCCACGGGCTTGTCCGCTCCCAGCGGCAATACCTCCTTTTCCGACAGCACGCGCAGCAGCCGCGTCTGCAGATGCAGGGGCATGTCGCCTATCTCGTCCAGGAACAGCGTGCCGCCATCCGATTGCAGGATCAGGCCCTTCATGCCCTTGCTGCGCCCGCCGGTGAAGCTGCCGGCCGTGTAGCCGAACAGCTCGCTTTCGATCAACGATTCCGGAATCGCGCCGCAGTTGACGGCCACGAACGGCTTGCCGGCGCGCGCGCTCGATTCATGCAGCGCCTTCGCGATCACTTCCTTGCCCGTGCCCGTTTCGCCGTGGATCAGGATATTGAGCTTGCGGTTGAGCAGGCGCTTGGCCTGGTCGAGCAGGCGCCGCATCGCCTTGTCGTCGCCGGCCAGACGGTCCAGCATGGGATAGCTGGTGTGCGCCAGCAGCTGGCCGCCGTCGGCCGGTACGGCGTTCGCCAGCGCTGCCGGCTTGCGCCGGCGCGGCATGGCCACGCTGGCATAGAACATCTTGTTCGAATCGCGCGTCACCACCGAACGGTCGCCGGCGCCATTGGCACGCACCAGGCGCCACACCTCGTCGGCCGACATGTTGAACAGTTCGCTCACCAGGCGCCCTACCGGCTCATTGCCGGCCATGCCATCGCGCCGCCGGAACAGCTGGCGCCCGCCCGTGTTGGCGCCCACCACGACGCCGTCGTCGTCAAAGGCCAGCATGATCTCGCCGCTCACTTCCACCAGTCCCCACGCCGTACCCAGGCGCAAAATCCAGCGGTCGTCAAAATGGCGCAGGAAATTGGCGTCCTCGATCATCTGGGCATACATCACCGTCAAGTGCAGCGCCAGATGCTGGCTCTCCTTGCTCATGGGCGAGGTGAGCGCCGACATGTCCAGCACCGCCAGGAATTTCCCTTCCGGATCGAACAGGGGGGCGGCCGAACAGGTCAGGGGAATATGGGTCGGGTCGAAGTGGTCGCCCTGGTGGCAGGTGAGTGCCGTCTGTTCCACCAGGCAAGTGCCGACCCCGCAAGTGCCGGCCGATTGCTCGCTCCATTCGGCGCCCAGGTACAGGCCTGCCTGCTTGAGTTCGCGGGAGCGGGCCTCGTTGCCGATATAGTCGACGGCGATCCCTTTGGCGTCCGTCAGCAGCAGCACGTAGTCGAGACCGGACACGCGCTTGTACATCTGCTCCATGCCCACCCGCGCCACCAGCATGAATTCCTCGATCTGTTCCTGATGTTCGCGCAATATGTCCGAAGTGACAATATTCGGTGCCCGCAGATGGGACGGGTCCAGGCCATAATCATTGACACAGCGGGTCCAGGATTTATGGATCAGGGTATTGTCGTCCGTGATATTGGCCGCGCCCATCTGGGTGGCGACCGACAGGACGTTCTTGATGTGTTGTGTTTGTGCTCGGTTAATCACTGCGTGTCTCCTTCTCTCGTGGTGCCCCCCGGTCCTGCCGGCCGACACCTGGTCCACTTTGATGTGGCTCTCTCTGTTGCCGCGCGCTAGCCGCGAAAGTCAATGTTACGCTACTTCATCGGTCCTTTTCCGACCGGCGCAGTCCGCTCTTGCACGATCAGTAAATATCGTCGCCTTCCTCCCACACGCCCGGGCCCGGCGGCGCCCGGAATGGCTGCGGCCCGCCTGCGCCCACCGTCGCCGTAACCGCCCCCGCACCCCCGGCCGGGGCCCGCTGGCGCCGCCGTATTTCGCCGCCGTAGGCGTCGTCGCCCCCCAGTCCCGCGGCCAGCGCCTGCTGGTCGGCGTGGTAGCTCGACCGCACCAGGGGCCCGGCCGCCACGTGCAGAAAGCCCATGGCCAGGGCGACTGTGCGGAACGCGTCGAACGTCGCGGGCGCGACATAACGGCGTACCGGCAGATGGCTGCCCGATGGCGCCAGGTATTGGCCTATGGTTATCATATCGACATGATGTTCGCGCAGCTCGCGCAGCACATCCAGCACCTCGTCGTCCGTTTCGCCCAGCCCGACCATGATGCCCGACTTGGTGCGCAGGCCTGGATAGCGGGCCTTGCAGCGACGCAGCAGCGCCAGCGAGTGGGCATAACTGGCGCCGGGGCGCACCGCCGGATAGAGCCGGGGCACGGTTTCTATATTGTGATTCAACACATCCGGCGGCGCCACGGCCAGCGCGTCGAGCGCGTGCCCGAGGCGGCCGCGGAAGTCGGGCACCAGGATTTCGACCCGCGTGTGCGGCGCCAGCGCGCGCACCTGGGCAATGCACTGGGCGAAGTGGCCGGCGCCGCCGTCGCGCAGGTCGTCCCGGTTGACCGAAGTGATGACCACATGGCGCAGGCCCAGCGCGGCGATGGTGGCGGCGAGCCGGCCCGGTTCGGCCGCATCGAGCGCATCGGGGCGGCCATGGGCGACGTCGCAGAACGGGCAGCGGCGCGTGCACAGGCTGCCCATGATCATGAAGGTGGCGCCACCGTTGCCGAAGCACTCGCCGATATTGGGACAACTGGCCTCCTCGCACACGGTCACCAGCCCGTTGGCGCGCAGGATGGATACGATTTCCCGGAAGCGGGTCGAGGGCGAGGCGGCCCGCACCCGTATCCAGTCCGGCTTGGCCAGGCGTTCGGCCGGCACGATCTTGATGGGCAGGCGGGCGGTCTTGCCGGCGCCTTTCTGTCTGAGCCCGGCCGCCGCGCCGGCCTGCGTTGTATGGTCCATGGTGTCGCTCACAGTTTGGCGGGACGGCCGCTGCGGCCGTCCCTGAATGGAAAAAAGGAGCAGGCTTGCGCCTGCCCCAAACACTGCACAGAGGAGACTGGCGTGTCAGATTGCCCGCTGCCGCAGCTGGCTGGCGATATGCTCGGCCTGCCGGATGGCCAGCGCGACGATGGTCAGGGTCGGATTGGCCGCCGAACTGGACGTGAACTGGCTGCCGTCCGAAATGAACAGGTTCTTCACGTCGTGGCTCTGGCCCCATTTGTTGACCACGCCGTCGCGGGGGTTGGCGCTCATGCGATTGGTGCCCAGGTTATGGCTGGCCGGATAGGCCGGCATGTCGATCACGCGGCTGGCGCCCACGGCCTCGGACAGCTTGCGGAACTGGACCAGGCCGTGGCGGGCGATCGCCTCGTCGTTGCCGTGATAGGTCTTGCTGACGATGGGGATCGGCAAGCCGTACTGGTCCTTTTCCGTCGGATGCAGGCTGATGCCGTTCTGCTCGCGCGCCATGTCCTCGCCGCAGACCCAGACGGCAGTCATGTGGTCGTACATCTCCAGCGCCGACGTCACGTCGCGGCCCCAGCCGCCCGGCTGCATGAAGGCGGCCGTGTAAGGCAGGCCCAGCGCCAGGCCCTCCAGGTAGTAGCCGCCGTTGAAGCCACGCCCCGTGTTGAGCGCCACTTCGTCCGCCACCACGGCGCCGATGTCGAAGCCCCGGTTCATGTAGACCGGCTTCCGGTGGATGGCGATGGCTGCCGCCGTGGCATGGTTCATGTAATTGCGGCCCACCTGGCCGGAAGAATTGGCCAGCCCGTCGCGGAACATATTGGACGCGGAATTGAGCAGCATGCGCGGCGATTCGATGGAATTGCCGGCCACGCAGACCACGCGCGCCTTTTGCAGCACGTGGCGGCCCTTGCGGTCCGCATACAGCACGCCGTTCACCTTGCCGCTCTTGTCATGCTGGATCTGCAGCACCATGCTCTCGGGCCGCAGCTCGACCCGGTTGGTGGCCAGCGCGCGCGGGATCTCGGTGTACAGCGTCGACCACTTGGCGCCGATCTTGCAGCCTTGCATGCAAAAGCCGATCTGCTGGCAGCCGGGACGGCCATCGTAGGGCGCCGAGTTCGATGCCACCGGCCGGATGATTTTCTGGTAGCCGATCTTGCGGGCGCCGGCCGCCACCACCTTGTACTGGTTACTTTCGGGCATGGGCGGCAAACCGCTGGCGGCGCTGCCCGCCACGCCCATCTTTTTTTCCGCCAGCTCGTAGTATGGCGCCAGTTCGGCCAGCGTGATGGGCCAGTCCAGCACGTTGGCGCCTTCGACCTGGCCATAGATGCTGCGGGTGTGGAAATCGTGCTCCTGGAAGCGCAGCGCCACGCCCGACCAGTGCACCGTGGAGCCGCCGACGGCCTTGACGATCCAGGCCGGCAGGTTGGGATAGGTCTTGGTATGATGCCAGCCGCCGGCCGAGATGCGCTTGTCGAGCCACGATATCTTGTTGAACATGGCCCACTCGTCGTTCTCGAAATCGGCTTGCGTGAAATGCTTGCCCGCTTCCAGGATGACGATCTTGTCGACGCCCTTCTGCGCCAGCTCGTTGGCCAGCGTCGCCCCGCCTGCGCCGGAGCCGATGATGACGACCACGCCGTCGTCATTGAGATTGAATTTCTTGCTCATGGTGTCCTGTCTCCTTCAGTTATTGTTATGCCTTGCCGTTCACAGCCAGTCGATGTCGTTGAAGCCGCGGGCGAGATAGCCGCCCTTCTCCCAGGACGAGCCCTCGTAGCCCAGCAGCGGCCACACGGCCTTGTTGTCGTACAGGCTGGTGACCATGTCGCCCCGGATCTTCTGGAAGAACGGACCGGACTCGATCGCCCTCAGCAGGCTGACCCGGTCGTCCTCGGCCGCCACCTCGGCGTATGGCTGGCCGTAGCGGCGCACGGCGGCCCGGTCCAGTTCCGCCACCCCGTCCTGCAGCAGCGCCTTCAGGGCCGGGTTCTTGGCCGCCGCCCGCTCGCAAGGGGCGATGGCGTCCGCGTAATAGCGGTCGGCCAGGCGGTCGTGGGGGAACACGTCACGCGCCATGCGCAGCAAGGTCTTGCCCGTGGCCGGCCCGAGCGTATGGAACGCGCCAGCCAGGCCCTCGGCGGCCGGCATGGCCAGCGCCGCCGGCGCCACGGCGGCCGCGCCCAGGGCCAGCCCGCCGCCGCGCAGGAAGCCGCGCCGCGACCAGGTCACCACCTTGGGCAAGATGCGCATGGTGCCGGCGTCCGAATTTGATTGTTGGTCCTTCATATTTCCTCCAGGGTGCGTCACAGTTAATGTTGAAATGCATTGCGTGCCTGCCGGCCGCCCTCATGCTGCGCCAGGCCATGGCGATGCAGGGCCGCGTCCGAGCCAGCGCCCAGTACGTCGGTGAGCATGTGATGCAGGCGTTCGGCCAGCACCTCGGCCATCACGGGGGCGCCCAGCTGTTCGGCGTAGGACGTGGTGCAGTCGCCGAGCAGGCCGGCGTCGCCGGGCTGGCCCAGCGCGTCGCACAGCAGGCTCCAGTCGGGCCGGGCGATCAGCGTGCCCGACGTGATCAGCACGCCGGTGCGCTTGCGCAGCTGGGCCAGGCCGACGATCTTGCGCAGGTTGACCACCACCTCCCACGGCGACAATCCGCCATAGCAGGCCCACTTCAGGCGCGCGTCGGCCTGGTGCAAGCGCACCTCCTCGGGCGGGATGGCGTAGGCCCGGATGCCGGCATCGCGCAGCAGGCCCGCATGCAGCGCGCCCAGCCAGCGGTAGCTCGACACCGTGCCCTGCCCCACCAGCGGATGGTCGGGCGGCAGGATGATCGAGGCGCTCACCATCCATGGCCCGGTCAGCACGGCGCCGCCGCCGGACCCGCGCTGCACCACGGACGCGGCCAGCGCGTGCCGGCTATCCATGCGTTCACGCAGGGCCGCCTGCGAGCAGCCCAGCACCACGCCGGGCACCCGGTAGGTCCACAGCCGCAGCCGCGGTTCCGTGACCGGCCGGGCCAGCTGGGCGGCATTCCACAGCTGTTCCTGCGCCTCGGTGACGGTATCGACGAACACGATTCTGGCGTCCATTACAAGCCCTCGGTGGTTTCCAGTCGGCGCTGCAGGTCGGTCAGGAACAGCGCCGCCGGGTAGCCGTCCACGGCGCGGTGGTCGAACACCAGGTGCAGCCCCATCATGGGGGCGGCGACGATGGCCCCGTCCCGCACCACGGCCCGGGCCGCGACCCGGGTCATGCCGAGGATGGCCACTTGCGGCGCGTTGATGATGGGCGTGAAACTGTCGATGCCGGTCGTGCCCAGGTTGGTCACGGTGAACGTGCCGCGCTGGTAGGCGCCGGCCCCGAGCGTGCCCGCGCGGGCGCCGGCCGCCAGCGTGCGCGCCTCGCCGGCCAGCTCGGCCACGCTCTTGCCGTCGGCCTGGCGCAGCACCGGCACCATCAGCCCCTCGTCGAGACTGACGGCCAGGCCCAGGTTAATTTCCGGCATCAGCTCGATTTCCTTGTCCAGCATGCGGGCATTCAGGCGCGGATGGTCGCGCAAGGTCAGCGCCACGGCGCGCAGCACATAGGCCGTCAGGCTGGGACGCGGCTCACCCTGGCCGGCGGGCCAGGCGGCGCGCAGCCGTTCCACGGCCGAGACGTCGACCTCGATCGACTGGGCCACGCGCGGCACGCGCCAGCCGGCCTCCATGTTGCGGGCGATGGCGGCGCGCATGCCGGCCAGCGCGATGGTGGTGCGGGCGGCGGGCGCCGGCACCGCGAGGGTAGCTTGGCTCATGATGGGCTACTCCTCCAGCCGTGCCAGCACGGTGGCCGGGCCGATGGTGTCGCCTTCCGCGGCCAGCAGGGCGACCACGCGGCCGGCGGCCGGCGCCGTGATTTCATGGGTGGTCTTGACCAGCTCGGCGCACACCAGCACCTGGCCGGCCGCCACCTGGTCGCCCTCCTTCACCTGCCAGTCCTGCAGCAGGGCTTCCGTGCCCGGCTCCACGTCTTCCCAAACGTCGCCTGTCATCAATACGTCCATCATGCTGCTTCTCCCTGTTTCGTCAATGTGGCGTGCATCAGCGCACGGACCTGGTCGACGATATTGCCAACCTGTGGAATGACGGCCTGCTCGAGCGGCCGGCTGAACGGAATGGGCACGTCCGGCACGGCCAGGCGGCGCACGGGCGCGCGCAGGCGCACCGTATCGAGGTGCTCGGCGATGGTGGCGGCGATCTCGCCCGACAGCCCGAAGCTCAGGTAGTCCTCGTCGGCGATCAGCACGCGGCCGGTCTTGGCCGCGGAGCGCAGCACGCTGTCGCGGTCCAGCGGCACGATGGTGCGCAGGTCGATCACTTCCACGGAAATGCCTTCTTCTGCCAGCTGCTCGGCCGCCAGCAGCGACTTCTGCACCATCTGGCTGAGCGTGACGATGGTCACGTCCTCGCCGGCGCGCGCCACGCGGGCCTGGCCGAACGGGATGGCGTAGGCTTCGCGCGGTACCTCGTTGGTGCTGCCCTCGAAATAGGACATCCACGACAGGCCCATGATGCCCTTGTGGTAGCAGAAGATGACCGGGTTGTTGTCGCGGATGGCCTGTATCATCAGGCCCTTGGCGTCGTAGGCGTTCGACGGCACCACCACCTTCATGCCCGGCATGTGGGCGAAGCTCGCGTACAGGCACTGCGAGTGCTGGGCCGCATCGTTGTAGCCGCCGCCTATACCCGTGGTCACCACGATGGGCAGCTTGAGGGCGCCGCCCGACATGTAGCTGTTCTTGGCCATGTGGTTGTAGATCTGGTCGAAGCAGACGCCGAAGAAATCGACGAACATCAGTTCGGCGATCGGGCGCAGCCCTTCGGCGGCGGCGCCGAGCGCGGCGCCCATGAAGGCCGTCTCCGAAATCGGCGTCTCCATGATGCGTTCGGCGCCGAAGCGCTCCAGCAGGCCGCTGGTGGCGCTGAAGATGCCGCCGTATTTACCGATATCCTCGCCCATGACGAACACGGAGGCGTCGCGCTCCATCTCCTGGCCGATGGCTTCCGAAATCGCCTGCGCCATGGTGAGCGTGCGGTTGTTACTGCTTTGCATATCAATCTCCTGTAATGGGTGCGGTTAGTCGGCGAACACGTGCAGCAGGGCCTCGTCCGCCGCCGGATAGGGGCTGCTGCGGCCGAAGGCATAGGCCGCCTCGACGCGGGCGCTGACGCGCTGCCTGAGCGCCTGCTCGGCGCCGTCGTCCAGCAAGCCGGCGCCGCGCAGCTGGGCGCCCAGCCGGACGATGGGGTCGTCCTTGCGCAGATTGGCCGCTTCGTCCTTGGCGCGGTAAGTTTCGGGGTCGCCCTGGAAGTGGCCGAAGTAGCGGTCGGTCTGCACCTCGATCAGGCTGGGGCCTTCGCCCCGGCGCGCGCGGGCGATGGCCGCGCCGGCCGCCTCGTAGACGGCGACCGCATCGTTGTGCTCCACCAGCACGCCCGGCATGTCGTAGGCGGCCGCCCGCACTGCGTTCGACGCCACCGCCGTCGACACCGACTTCTCCACCGAGATGCCGTATTTGTTGTCTTCGCAGATGAACACCACGGGCAGCTTCCACACGGCGGCCAGGTTGAGCGATTCATGGAAGGCGCCCTGGTTGGCCGCGCCCTCGCCGAAGAAGGCGATGGCGACCCAGTCCTTGCCCAGCTTGCGCGCGGCCAGCGCGGCGCCGCAGGCCTGGGGCGCGCTGGCGCCGACGATGCCGCTGCACGAGAACTTGGTGGGCGGATGGAACAGGTGCATGTGGCCGCCCTTGCCCCGGCCCAGGCCCGTGGCCTTACCGAACAGTTCGGCCGTCATGGCGTCCAGCGGCACGCCCTTGGCGATGGCGAAATGGTGGGAGCGGTGGGCGCCGACCACGCTGTCGTCGTCGCTCAGATGGGCGCACACGCCCACGGCCACCGGCTCCTGGCCGGCGGCCAGGTGCATCTCGCCGGGCACGGGGCCGGCGCCGATATCGAAGGCCAGGCCCTTCTGGATCTTGGGCGGCAGTTTGCCTTCCAGATATACCTTGGACATCGTCTCTTCGTATTCACGAATCTCGATCATCTTTTCGTACATCCACAATAAATGCTGCGATGTCGGTTTCATAAGTGCAGGTCTCCTTCAAGAATTTTTGGTGGGACGGCGCGTCGCCCGCGTTGTGCATGCGGCTGACTCCGCTGACAGGCATTCAGCAAAATCAATGCCAACCCGCCGCCGCCGTGCGCGGCGCAGGCGGCCATCGGCGCCCAGGCCGCGCCGGCACTGGCGTTGCGGCGTGCGAAGGCCCCCGCCCGCAGCCTCGGGGACGCCCTGGCCCGCGCCGCCAGGGCCGGTCCGGGGCTGCATGGCGGCGCCATCTGTCGCAAGGGGCCGGCGTGGCCTGCGACACCTGTCTCCGCGACGCGCCGCCCTGCCGCGCCCCCGCCGGGCCACGCCCAGAGCGCCGGGCCCGTCCAGCGCATCCCTTTTTGCTAGTGGCACCAATTTTGCTGAGAGCTTGCTGGCCGTCACCGCCGCAGCCGCTCGCCACGCGACCGCGCCGGCGGAACGGCCCAGCCCCGCAGCCCATGCTCGGGGAATCAAAAAAACTCAAGGAGATGTCGTGAAAAAAGGAATCAACAGCAGCACCGCAATCAAACGCAAGGCGCTGGCCGCAATGGTCTGCGCCGCCGTCGCCGGTCACGCCAGCGCGACCGTGGAATTCGAAACACCGGCCGGCTGGAAGTTCGGCACGGATGGCTGGATCATCCTGCAGGCACACAAGCAGAACGGCGACACCAAGGACACCACCGGCTTTCGCATCACCTCGGGCACCACGCCCAGCCTGATCGCCTTCAACGTCACCGCGCCCGCCGTCGACGGCGTGACCTTCAGCAGCCGCGTGGGCCTGTATATCAACGCCCAGTCGGGCCAGGGCAACTTCCGCAACGCGGGCAACGTCGGCAACACGGGCGCCCAGGCGCTGGACCCGCGCGAGATCTGGGGCAAGGCGTCGGCCAGCTGGGGCGAAGTCATCTTCGGCAAGGCCTACAGCATCTACCAGGGCGAGGCCGTGCTGGCCGACGCCTCGGTGCTGGCCGGCGGCCTGACCGGCTACGACAACGTCAACACCACCAACGCGCTGGCGGCCACCTTCAACGCCGGCTACCTGTACACCAACTTCAACGCCGGGGTGCGCTACAACTCGCCGCAAAGCGAAGCGCTGACCTTCTCCGTCGGCGTCTACGATCCCAGCCAGATCCGCAACGTGTTCGTCGGCAGCGTGGCTGACCAGACCACCTCGCCGCGCGTCGAGGCCGGTGTCTACTACAAGCCGCGCCTGGGCGACGCCAAGGTCAAGCTGTACGCGGACGCCACCTACCAGCGCGCGCAGGACTGCAAGACGGCCGCCGGCACGCCATGCGCCAGCGACCGCGTGCAGACCTCCGGCGTATCGGCCGGCACCACGGTCGACCTGGGCGCATTCAACTTCCACCTGTCCGGCTTCAGCGCCAAGGGCCTGGGCTCGCTGCTGATGCAGGACCTGGACGCGCTCGACGCCGACGGCCGCGAACGCAAGAGCCGCGGCCTGTTCACCCAGCTCGTGTACCACCCGACGCCCGCGCTGTCGCTGCGCTACAGCTACGGCCGCACCACCATCGACGACACGGCCGTCACGCCCGGCCACGTGGCGCGCTCCAACATCGTGGGCGTCTATTACGCCGTCAACCAGTACCTGACCACGTACGGCGAACTGGCCAATTCCCGGTTCAGCCGCAATCCCGTGTTCAACACGGGGACCGACACCAACTACGCGACCGTCGGCGCGCGCTTCATGTGGTAAAGGGCGCCCGGCCCGCCGCACCAGACCTACAAGACCAAGCAACGCCCCAATACTGGAGAAGACAAATGAACCACTCCCTGCGCAAGTCCCTGCATCCCGCGGCCCTGTGGCCCGCGGCCGCCGTCGCCATCATCGCCGCCGCCACCCTGAGCGTGCCGTCGCCGGCCGGCGCCGTGGCCCATGCCATCACCGGCCCCGGCGACGCCGACCCGGACAACTGGACCCAGTACCACCGCACCTCGAACGCCTGGCGCTACTCGCCGCTGCAACAGATCAACAAGGACAACGTGAAGAAGCTGAGGACGGCATGGATACACCAGCCGGGCGACATCACGGCCGGCCTGATCTCGACGCCGCTGGTCAAGGACGGCGTGATGTACTACGTGGCGCCGAACAATAACGTGTTCGCCCTCAACGCCGCCACCGGCGAGCGGCTGTGGGCCTACCAGCCCAAGCTCGACCCGGTCTCGTCGCAGAGCTTCTACGCCACGCTGAGCCGCAGCCTGACCATGGGGCACGGCAATATCTACCTGGGCACCATGGACGGCCGTTTCGTGGCCATCAACGAAAAGACGGGCAAGGAAGTGTGGTCAACCCAGCTGACCGACCTCAAGAAATGCTTCGGCTGTCTGTTTTCCTCATCGCCCATCCTGGCCGGAGATGTCCTGATCGGCGGTTCCACGGGCGGCGACCAGCCGCAGCGGGGCAAGATCTACGCCGTCAACGCCATCACCGGCGAGAAGATGTGGACCTTCGACACCATCCGCGACGATCCCAAGAGCTGGCCCGGCGATACGGGCGAAGTGGCCGGCGGCGGCGCCTGGCTGCCGGGCACCTACGACGCGGCCTCCGACACCGTGTTCATCGGCACCAGCAACGCCGCCCCCGATTTCTACGGCGATGGCCGCAAGGGCGACAACCTGTACACGGCCACCCTGCTGGCCCTGGAACCGAAGACGGGCAAGCTGAAATGGCACCGCCAGGAAATCCCGCACGACACCTTCGACTACGACTCGGCCTACGAGGCGCTGATCCTCAAGAAGGACGGCAAGGACGTGATCGTCCACCTCAACAAGAGCGGCTTCGTGTTCGTGATGGACAAGGCCGACGGCAAGCTTGAGAACGTGTGGCCGCTGAGCCAGACCTACAACTTCGTCAAGACCATCGATCCCAAGACGGGCGAGCTGATCGGGCGCAAGGAGCTCCCGGCCGGCAAGGAGAGCGTGCTGTGTCCTTACCTGCTGGGCACGCGCAGCTGGAATCCCGGCGCCTACAATCCCAAGACAGGCCTGTGGTACACCAACGCGATGGAAGTATGCGAAGTGGTGGTGCCTGGCAAGCAGGAAACCAAGGGCATGGGCATCGCCTCGCTCTACCTCGGCGTGGACAAGCTGGAAGCCATCGCCCCGCCCGGCCAACCGGCCGAAGGACGGCTGGACGCGCGCGACCCGCTGACAGGCAAGCTGAAATGGAGCGTCAAATATCCGATTCCCGGCCTGGGCGGCGTGCTGACGACGGCCGGCGGCCTGGTCTTCAATGGCGATCCGGCCGGTTACGTCCACGCCTACGACGCCGAGAACGGCGCCGAACTGTGGAAGTTCCAGACCGGCTCGGGCATCCGCGCCGGCATCATCAGCTACGCCGTCAACGGCAAGCAGTACATCGCCGTGCCTAGCGGCTGGGGTTCGCTGGCGCCTGGCTTCATGGCCAGCGCCTTCCCCAAGATCAAGGACTTGACGGGCGGCGCGGCCATGGTCGTGTTCGCACTGGACTAAACCCCATGGCGGGCGGCGCCCTGCCCGCCCGCCATCTTCCCACTCGCCCTATCGACGATGACATTGAACAGGAGTTTCCTCATGCGCAGCATCTTTCCCTGCCTCCATGGCAGCCTGATCCCACTGTTGTTCGCTGGCGCCACGGCGTGCGGCCCGGCCCTGGCCGACAGCCCGCAGCGGCCGGACCTGGACAGTCCCGCCACTATCGCGGCCGGAGCAAAACGCTTCAACCAGAATTGCGTCTACTGCCACGGCAACGCCGGCTCCGGCGGCAAAGGCGCGGCCCTGCAAGGCCGCCACGACCTGACACCCGAATACCTGTTCCAGACCATCAGCAACGGCAAGCAGCGCGGCAGCTTGCTCATGCCGGCATGGAAAGAGGCTTTTTCCGAGCAGGAAATCTGGGAACTGGGCGGCTACATCCTGTCGCTGCGCGACGTCGGCCAGAAAAAATGAGCACGCCGCGACCGATCCGGGGCCACGCGCTGGCCGCCGCGATGGCCATGCCCGGGCGGCTGGCCCGCCTGTCCGGCCGTGCGTGGCTGCTGGCGGCGTGCGCCCTGTGGGCAGGCACGGCCGCCGCCCGTCCGCTTGACGAGATGATGGCATCCCACCGCTTTTCCGTCTGCGCGGCCGACAACGCGCTGCCGTATTCGAGCAAGGACGGCGCCATGCCCGGCTTCTACCTCGACCTCGCGCGCGCGATCGCGCAGGCGCTGGGGCTGGAATTGCAAGTGGACTGGATCGGGTCCAGCGAGCAGATCAGGTTCACGTCGTGCGATGCCGTGATGGCGGTCCCCGCCACAGACGCCGTGGCCGGCGACGGCGGCGACATCGACAAGCTCCGGCCACGGCTGCTGACGATGCCGTACATGGCCGTGTCCACGCTGCTGGTGCTGCCGGGCCATGCGGCCGATGGCGTCACGTTGACGGCCCTGCGGCGCAGCCATGTCGCCGTGCCCAGCGGATCGGTCGCGCACCAAGTGCTCAACGACGCAGGCGTGCCGGTATGGGTCCGCTTTCGCGACGACGGAGAAATTCTCGACGCGGTGCGCAATGGCCAGGCCGACGCAGGCGTGGTGTCGCAGATCGGCTACGGCTGGTACCGGAAAAGCCATCCGGGGACGGCGCTGGCGGGCGTCGACCACGTGCTGCATGCGCCCGGGCTGCGGTTCAACGTCGCCATCGCGCTGCGGCACACCAACCTGGCGACCGTGCGCAAGGTCGACGCGGTCGTACGGCGATTGCGCGACGAAGGCGTCATCGCGGCCATCTTGCAAAAGTACGGCATCGCATTCCTGCCACCCGATGCCGGGCCCGCGCCGCTTGAGCCGTAGCCCATACTCGCAGGCACGACCAGCGCAGCGCGTGCCATGTCCACTCGCCCCCCCCAGTCGTCAAACATGCAGCGCATGCCCCAAGGCGCGCAGCGCCGCCTCCTGGATCGCCTCGCCCAAG
>JAZJZQ010000380.1:0-3190 GCA_040389625.1 Pseudomonadota bacterium
AGCAGGAAGAGGCCAGCTGGCAGGACATCATGCCGGTCGATACGCTGGGCCTGGAGGTGGGCTACCGGCTGATTCCCCTGGTCGACAAGACCCAGGGCGGCGAACTGCTCAAGCGCATCAAGGGTATCCGCAAGAAGTTCGCGCAGGAAGTCGGATTTCTGGCGCCGCCGGTGCACATCCGCGATAACCTGGAACTGAAGCCGTCGGCCTACCGCATCACGCTCAAGGGCGTGGAGGTGGGCACGGGCGAAGCGTTCAACGGCCAGTTCCTGGCCATCAATCCCGGCATGGCCAGCGGTACGCTGCCCGGCCTGGTGACCACCGATCCCGCCTTCGGCCTGCCGGCCACCTGGATCGACGCCGCCCTGCGCGACCAGGCCCAGACCATGGGTTACACGGTGGTCGACGCGGGCACGGTGGTGGCCACCCACCTCAACCACCTGATCACCACCCACGCCTCGGAGTTGCTGGGCCGGGCCGAAGTGCAAGCCCTGCTCGATCACCTGGGCAAGGATGCGCCCAAGCTGGTGGAAGACCTGGTGCCGAAGATGGTGTCGCTGTCGACGCTGCAGAAGGTGCTGCAGAACCTGCTGGTCGAAGGCGTGCACATCCGCGACATGCGCTCCATCATCGAGACGCTGGCCGAGCACGCCGTCCACACCCAGGAGCCGAACGACCTGACGGCGCTGGTGCGCATCGCGCTGGGCCGGGCCATCGTGCAGCAGCTGTTCCCTGGCGCGGCCGAGCTGTCGGTGATGACGCTGGACAACCGCCTCGAGCGCTTGCTGATGCAGGCCCTGGCCGCCAGCGGCCCGGACGGCGCCGGCATCGAACCTGGCCTGGCCGACACCATCGCCCAGCAGGCCCAGTCGGCCGCCACCCAGCAGGAAGCGCTGGGCCTGACGCCGGTGTTGCTGGTGCCGGGGCCGCTGCGGGCCTTGCTGTCGCGCTTCCTGCGCCGCGCCTTGCCGCAACTGAAGGTGCTGTCGCATGCGGAAATTCCGGAAACGAAGACCATCCGGGTGACGTCGTTGGTGGGCAGCCAGCCGGCCTGAAGCTGAAGGGCGACGGCCGGGCCGGCCGTCCGCATCGCTCGTCTATTGCGCTGTCCGCAGGCGGCGCTCGTGCGCCCGGACTAGACTGGCGCCATGGCCTATGTTTCCGACGACTACGACACGCCCTGGAAGGATGCGGTAACGCGTTACTTTCCCGAATTTATGGCGTTTTTCTTCCCACGCGCCCATGCCGCCATAGACTGGTCGCGGCCTTATGTTTTTCTCGACCAGGAACTGGCACAGCTGGCGCGCGATGGCGAGCTGGGTAAGCGGCTGGTCGACAAGCTGGTGCAAGTGCATACCTGCGCTGGTGCGCAGCAATGGGTGCTGGTGCATATCGAGGTGCAGGGGCGGCGCGAGAGTAAATTTTCCGAGCGCGTATTCACCTATCATTACCGTGTGTTCGACCGCTTTCGACGTCCCGTCGCCAGTCTGGCGGTGTTGGCCGATCGCGTTGCCAGCTGGCGGCCGCAGTCGTTTGTCTACAATTTGCTCGGATGCGAGCTGCGCTTTACCTTTGCAGTGGCCAAGTTGACCGACTACGCGCCATTCCTGGATGCGTTGCTGACGCAGGCAAATCCCTTTGCGCTGGTGGTGGCGGCCCATTTGCTGACGCAGCAAACCCGTGGCGATGCCGCCCGGCGCCATGCGGCCAAGCGGCGCCTGGCCCGTTTGTTGTATGGGCGGGACTGGAGCAAACAAAGTATCATAGATTTGTACTCGTTGATCGACTGGATGATGCGCTTGCCGACGGTGCTGGAACTGGATTTATGGCGCGAAATCCGGATGCTGGAAAGGGGAGAGTCCATGCCATATGTCACTTCGATCGAAAAGATAGGCCGAAAAATTGGCCGCAGGGAAGGCTTGAAGGTGGGGCGGCAAGAGGGGCGGCAAGAGGGACGGCAAGAGGGGCGCGCTGAAATGCTGGCCTTGCTGATCGAAACCCGGTTCGGCAGCGTACCACCCCTGGTGCATGCACACTTGGCCGCCGCCGGCAGCGCCGAACTCGATGCCTGGGCCAGGAAGCTGTTCAGCGGTGCCAGCCTGGACGATGTGTTCAACCGCAATTGAGCTCCATGCCAGCCAGGGCCGTGGCGTTGATACCCGGCACCGCGCTGGGCAACGGTGAAATACGGCCCATTTCCACCCCTGTTCATCGGATCGTTTCCATGATGCATCGTCAATAATGGCACTGTCAGAGCAAAGGCGCCTCATGTCGAAGGCGCAGCGCTCAAGTAACAGGAGTCGATGATGATGGCCAAACCACTTTCCAATCCGCGTGCTGCCCTGATCCAGGGGAGCCGGCCATGAACGTCAAGAAATTCACCGCCCCCACCTCGCGCGAAGCGCTGCGCAAGGTGCGCGAGGCGCTCGGTCCCGACGCCGTGATCCTGTCCAACCGCCAGGCCGATGGCGTGGTGGAAATCCTGGCCCTGGCCAACGACGATGCCGCCTCGCTGGCGGCCCCGGCGCCCCATTCGCCGATGGCCGCACCGCGCCCTCAGCTGGACCTGTCGCCGGCCGCCGCGGCGCCCATGATGCCGGCCCAGCCGGCGCGCCGCGTGGTCGCCTCGCCATCCTCGTACGCCTCGGCCACGGCCGCCGCCGCGGCGCCTGCGCCGGCCCAGCCGCGCGCCGCCACGCTCGACATGGAGCGTATTTCGGAACTGGTGGCCTCCGCCGTGGCCAGCGCCAAGCAGAACGCGGCCGCCGAAATGAGCGGCATGATGAATGAAATCCGCGCCATGCGCGGCATGATGGAAACCCAGCTGGCCGAAATCGCCTGGGGCTCGACCCAGCAGCGCGAACCGCACAAGGCGGCCGTGCTGCGCGAAATGCTGGCGGCCGGTTTTTCCGCCAGCCTGGCGCGCTACCTGATCGAAAAACTGCCGGCCAGCCGCGACGCGGCCGACAGCATGCGCTGGATTAAGACGGTATTGACCCGCAACCTGAGCGCCATGGCCAACGAGGATGCCCTGATCGACCAGGGCGGCGTGTTCGCCCTGGTGGGGCCCACCGGCGTGGGCAAGACCACCAGCACGGCCAAGCTGGCCGCGCGCTGCGTGATGCGCCACGGCGCCGACAAGCTGGCCCTGATCACGACCGACGCCTACCGTATCGGCGCCCACGAGCAG
>JAZJZQ010000381.1:0-5511 GCA_040389625.1 Pseudomonadota bacterium
TGCTCGGTTCAGGAATGCCGGACGCGTTCCGGCTGCGGCCGGCGTCGGTGGAAAAGATCCTGAAACGCTGACGGGATTCAAGCCGCGTCCACGGCATCGAATACAAACGGAGTCAGCTTACGTGGATCAACAGCCTTGCGCGCCTGCGCGAGGCTGTGGGCCACTTGCATGGTCATCCACGATTCGGCCGACTGGTCGAACACCAACTCCAACCGTACCGCCATCTCCGGCGTCAGGTCGGACTTTTGGGCTAACAGGCGGCTGACGGCCGCCGTCGACACGCCAAGTCGCCCGGCGAGCTCACGCTGGCTAAGTCGATAGGGTTCGACATAGGACATCATCAAATATTCCCCAGGATGCATAGTGATCAAGGTTGTGCTCCCCGTAAATTGCGCATTGCGTAACGCGCAATTTCAGGATGGTAGTGGCATGGCCGAACGTCAACCTGATGCGGAGATTAGTCATGGCTTTGCTGGCGAGGGACATCGTTCACAAAGGATTGCAGCGCTTCTGGCAATCGGGAGGCAAAGATAAGCGTGGCATTTCCCCGTCCTGGGCCGACAACGCGGCAGGAGCGCTGGTCCACTTGTACAAGGCCCACAGCCTCGACGACCTGCTGGGCGGCTACGGCCGTCAGAAATCCGTGAAGCGCCTCACCGGTCATGCCCACCGTTACAGTATTGAGCTCAACGCCAACTAGCACATCACATTTGATTGCCTGGATCCGGCCACCGGCGTCGTCACCGCGGTTGACCTGGAAGACCTGCACCGCCCCGGCGGTGCGCGGCGGCGATAAAAAAGGGGCTACACGGATTAGCGGGAACGCCTGAAGGGGGACATGCCAGGGGGCGTTCCCGATTTGCCCTATGGTCTATTTCGGTCCAATACGAGCCGATTGCGGCTAATTCAGCCTGAAATTTCCGAGCGCCAGTCCAAAACTGTCTACGAAACCTGGGCGCCGAATCTAATCTGGTCGCCTTTTTTGACGCGAAAGTCTAAAGTGAACCAGCTTCCGATTCCGCTGTCCAAGTTCTAGACTCATTAGACTGGAGCGAATCATGGAATACCAAGCCAAGCAAGCTGTCTACCTGCCCGTAACGGATTTCCTGAACCTGGAATTCCATTTGATGGATACGCGGCCAGGCATCATGCATGGCGCGTCGTCTGGCTACGTTTTCCTGGGGACGATTACTGGATCCGGGCCGCCAATTGCAGAATCCGGTCCGACGAAAGACTACGCAGGCTATAACTTGCCGTTATCTCACCACACCGGTCTAAGCCGAAGGGCCGAAAAGTCTAAGCCGGTCCCGGTGTTGCTTTGCGGAGGCGATTGCGGTCTATAGAATATGGTGCCCTGGAAATTCTGGACGCCATTAGCGCGGATTCACATCGTTTCGACCGAATTAGATAGCGGGGATAAAAACGAAGACCGGTACCCCAAGCCCGGGGGAGTTTCCCACTAATCCGTGAAGGACCATAAAAAAAGCGGACCGTGCCGGGCAGGGTCCGCTTCTTGGTGCCGCACGGCGCCCGCCTGGGGCGCCGGGACAGGCTTAGATGACGATGGTCTGGTGCTCGTCGCCCACGCGGGCGCGGATCACGCCGATGCGCGAGACGGTTTCGCCGGCCGCTTGCAGCTGGGCGAAGGCGGCGTCCGCGTTCTCTTTCGAGACGATGACGGCCATGCCGATGCCGCAGTTGAACACGCGGTGCATTTCAGCGTCGGCCACGCCGCCGTGCTGCTGCAGCCACTGGAACAGGGGCGGCATGGTCCACGATTTGGAGTCCAGCTCGGCCACCAGGCCGGCCTGCAGCACGCGCGGGATGTTTTCCACCAGGCCGCCACCGGTGATGTGCACCATGCCCTTCACTTCCATCGCGTCCATCAGCGCCAGCAGCGGCTTGACGTAGATGCGGGTCGGCTCCATCAGCACGTCGGCCAGCTTGCGGCCGTGGAAGTCGCCTTCCAGGTCAGGTTTTGCCACTTCGATAATCTTGCGTACCAGCGAGTAGCCGTTCGAGTGGGCGCCCGACGAAGCCAGGCCCAGCACCACGTCGCCGGGGCAGATCTTGGTGCCGTCGATGATTTTCGACTTTTCCACGGCGCCCACGGCGAAACCGGCCAGGTCGTACTCGCCGGCCGGGTACATGCTGGGCATTTCCGCCGTTTCGCCGCCGATCAGGGCGCAACCGGACAGCTCGCAGCCCTTGGCCACACCCTTGATGACGTCGGTGGCGGTGGGCACGTCCAGCTTGCCGCAGGCGAAGTAGTCGAGGAAGAACAGCGGCTCGGCGCCCTGCACCAGGATGTCGTTGACGCTCATGGCCACCAGGTCGATGCCCACCGTGTCATGGCGGTTCAGCTCGAAGGCCAGCTTGAGCTTGGTGCCCACGCCGTCCGTGCCGGACACCAGCACCGGCTCCTTGTACTTCTTGCTGATCTCGAACAGGGCGCCAAAGCCGCCAATGCCGCCCATCACGCCTTCGCGCATGGTGCGCTTGGCAAAGGGCTTGATCGCTTCGACTAAGGCGTCGCCCGCGTCGATATCGACGCCGGCGTCACGGTAGGACAGGGAAACATTAGAAGTTTGGCTCATGGTGTATTTCGCAGCGGAGGCGGTAAAATAGAAGGCGGAGACTAAATTTGCATGAGTTTTGCAGTAATTGTTGCAATAATTGCGGCAAAACGGTCGTCAGACCCCGCGCAAATCCGGTCAATCCGCTATTTTATCAAAATGCCCCGTCCAACAGCCTTTTTTTCACGCAGCTAATCTGAATCCATGCCATTTCCCCTCTCGGTAGAGCAAAAGCAAACGGCTTTCTGGATCGCAATCTGGCTCGCATTCGTGCTGTTACTGGTCGCACTGGGCCCCGTGCTGACCCCTTTCATCGCCGCCGCCATCCTGGCCTACGCCCTCAATCCCGGGGTCGATTACCTCGACCGGCTGCACGTGGGCCGCTTCGGCGTACCCCGTTCGCTGGCCGTGGTGGCCGTGCTGCTGCTGTTTTTCGCCGCCATCGGCGCCCTGGCCCTGATCGTGGTGCCCGTGCTGCAAAAGGAAATCCCCCTGCTGCAGGCCCAGATCCCCGCCTTCCTGGACAAGTTGAACGACCTGCTGTCGCCGCGCCTGCGTGAGATGGGCATCAAGGTGCAGCTGGACGGCGCCGGCATCCGCAAGCTGATCTCGCAGCAGCTGGCCGGCAGCGGCGACGAGATCTGGGCCGCCGTGCTGGCCTCGGCCAAGGTGGGCGGCACGGCCGTGCTGGGCTGGATCGCCACCGTGGTGCTGATCCCCGTGCTGCTGTTCTACCTGCTGCTGGACTGGCACGCCCTGCTGGCGCGGGTGGCCGGCGCCGTGCCGCGCCGCTATATCGACCGCACCCTGGCCATGGCCGGCGAAGTGGACGAGCTGCTGGCCCAGTACCTGCGGGGCCAGCTGCTGGTGATGCTGGTGCTGGCCGTGTACTATTCGAGCTGCCTGATCATCGCCGGCTTCGACGTGGCGCTGCCGGTCGGTATCATCACGGGCCTGCTGGTGTTCATCCCCTACCTGGGCTTCGGACTGGGCCTGATCCTGGCCCTGATCGCGGCCGTGCTGCAGTTCCCCGGCTGGAACGGGCTGGTGGCCGTGGCCATCATCTACGGCTGCGGGCAGGTGCTGGAAGGTTTTTTCCTCACCCCGCGCCTGGTGGGCGAGCGCATCGGCCTCAATCCGCTGGCCGTGATCTTCGCCCTGCTGGCGTTCGGCCAGCTGTTCGGCTTCGTCGGCGTGCTGCTGGCGCTGCCCGCGTCGGCCGTGCTGATGGTGGCCTTCAAGCACCTGCGCCGCCACTACCTGGACAGCAGCTTTTATAATGCGTGACGATATGCAGACAACGTTGACGCAAATGACAGGAACAAGGCTTACGCCATGAAGCAACTGGTGCTCGATTTAGGCGCGGAGCAGGCGCACAGCCTCGAGTCGTTCGAGGTGGGACAGAACGCCGAGGCGGCGCAGCTGATGACGCAGTTCGCCGCCCGCAGCGCGCGCGAGCACTTCGCCTACCTGTGGGGCGAGGGCGGCGTGGGCAAGACCCACCTGCTCAAGGCCCTGGCCAGCACCGACAAGGCACGCTACATCTCGCCGTTCTCGATCGAGTCGGAGTTCGTCTATTCGCCCGAGGTCGACCTGTACCTGCTCGACGACTGCGAAAAGCTGTCGCCGGTGGCGCAGATCGACGCCTTTGCCCTGTTTAACGAAATCCGCGCCAACCACGCCTACATGGTGTGCAGCGGTGCGGTGGCGCCGGCCGTCTTGCCGGTGCGCGAGGATTTGCGCACCCGCATGGGCTGGGGCCTGATCTACCAGATCCACGGCCTGACCGACGACGAAAAGGTGGCCGCCCTGAGTGCGGCGGCCGCGGCCCGCGGGTTGACGCTGTCGCCCGGCGTGTTACCCTACCTGCTGTCGCACTTCCGGCGCGACATGCGGTCGCTGTCTACCATGCTCGATTCGCTCGACCAGTATTCCCTTGAAACCCAACGCCCGATCACCTTGCCGCTGCTGCGCGAGTGGTTGCAGGCGGAAGCGAAAGAATGATGAATCTCGCCCTGTTTGACCTAGACCATACCCTGCTGCCGCTGGACTCCGATTTCGAATGGGGACAGTTCCTGGTGCGCACCGGCGCCGTGGACCCGGCCGAATTCGCCCGCCGCAACGAGCAGTTTTTCGCCCAGTACCAGGCCGGCACGCTGGACCCGGTGCAGTACCTGGAGTTTGCGCTCGGCACGCTGGCGCGCTTCCCGCGCCCGCAGCTGGACGCCATGCACCGCCAGTTCATGGACGAAGTGATCCAGCCGGCCATCCGTCCCGCGGCCGTCGCCCTGCTGCGCAAGCACCAGGACGCGGGCGACCTGACGGCCATCGTCACGGCCACCAACCAGTACGTGACGGCGCCCATCGCCCGCGCGCTGGGGGTGGAGCACCTGATCGCGGCCGTGCCGGAGACGGACGCGGCCGGCAACCTGACGGGCAAGCTGCTGGGCACCCCGACCCAGGGCGCCGGCAAGGTCACCCACACCCGCGCCTGGCTGGAAAAGCTGGGCCACACGCTGGAAGGGTTCGAACGCAGCCACTTCTACAGCGATTCGCACAACGACATTCCGCTGCTGTCCGTTGTCACCCACCCTGTCGCCACCAACCCCAACGCGACGCTGAAAACGCATGCCGCCGCCCACGGCTGGCCATCACTCGAACTGTTCAATGATTAAGAAACTTATCCGCAAAATTTTGGGTACCAAGACTAAGGGAAAACGCGACGCCGACACGCCCGTCGTACTGGGGCCGCAGGAGCACGGCATCGATCCGCGCCTGCTGTCATCCAACGCGATCCGCGTCACCAGCACACTGCAGGAAGCGGGCTACGAAGCGTTCGTGGTGGGCGGCGCCGTGCGCGACCTGCTGCTGGGCGTGAAGCCGAAAGACTTCGACATCGCCACCAACGCCACGCCGGAACAGGTCAAGCGCCTGT
>JAZJZQ010000382.1:0-2412 GCA_040389625.1 Pseudomonadota bacterium
GCCATCGTCATGGGCGGCGACGGCACCATGCTGGGCATCGCGCGCCAGCTGGCGCCGTATGACGTGCCCCTGATCGGCATCAACCAGGGCCGGCTGGGCTTCATGACGGACATTCCGCTCGACGGCATGCTCGACGTGCTGGCCAAGATGCTGGCCGGCCGTTTCCAGGCCGAGCGCCGCACGCTGCTGGAAGGGCAGGTGTTGCGCGATGGCGAAGTGATCCACGTGGGCATGGCCGTCAACGACGTGGTGGTGGCGCGCGGCGCCGGCGCCGGCATGGCCGAGCTGCGGGTCGATGTGGATGGCCACTTCATGTACAACCAGCGTTCGGACGGCCTGATCATCGCCACGCCCACGGGCTCGACGGCCTACGCGCTGTCGGCCGGCGGGCCGCTGCTGCACCCCAGCCTGGGCGGCATCGGCCTGGTGCCGATCGCGCCCCATGCGCTGTCGAACCGGCCCATCGTGTTGCCCGAATCGAGCCTGATCGAGATCGAGATCATCCGCGGGCGCGACATCAGCATCAATTTCGACATGCAGACCTTTGCCAGCCTGACCGCGCACGACCGCATCCTGATCAAGCGTTCGCCCCACACCATCACCTTCCTGCACCCGGAAGGCTGGAGCTACTACCACACCCTGCGCGAAAAGCTGCACTGGAACGAATACCCGTCCGGCGAAGGCAAGCTCAGCTAACGCCGGCCCCATCCCTCAACCAGCGACCCCACCACTAGCCACCATGCTGCGTACCCTGACCATCCGCGATTTCGTCATTGTCGATACGATAGAACTGGAATTTTCCGCCGGCTTTTCCGTCTTTACGGGCGAGACCGGCGCCGGCAAGTCCATCCTGATCGACGCGCTGACGCTGGCGCTGGGCGGGCGCGGCGACGCCAGCGTGGTGCGGGAAGGGGCGGCCAAGGCCGACGTCACGGCCGACTTCGCCGTCACGGCGCAGGCCGCCGCCTGGCTGCAGGCCAATGAGTACGCGGTCGACGAGGGCGGCGCCCTGCTGCGGCGCGTGATCGACAACGCGGGCCGCTCCAAGGCCTACATCAACGGCATCGCGGCCACGGCGGCCCAGCTGCGCGAACTGGGCGACCTGCTGGTCGACATCCACGGCCAGCACGCCCACCAGTCGCTGCTCAAGGCCGACGCCCAGCGCCTGCTGCTCGACAACCAGGCGCTGATGGCCGGCGATGGCGCACGGGCCATGGCGGCCGACGACGGCAAGGCCGTGGCCGCCGCCTACAAGGCATGGCGGGCGCTGGCCCGCCAGCGCGAGGAATACGAAACCAACGCGGCCAACGTGCTGTACGAACGCGAACGGCTGGAGTGGCAGGTGGGCGAGCTCGACAAGCTGGCCGCGCGGCCCGGCGAATGGAGCGAGATCAGCAACGAGCACAGCCGCCTGTCGCACGCGGCCAGCCTGATGGAAGGGGCGCAGGAAGCGCTGGCCGTCATTTCCGAGGCGGACGACCATCCCATCCTGTCGCAACTGTCGGCACTGAACCAGAAGCTGGGCAAGCTGGCCGGCATCGACACGGAACTGCAAGCCATCGTCGACCTGATCGAACCGGCCCGCATCCAGCTGCAGGAAGCGGTCTATGCCCTCAACACCTATCTGGACCGGGTCGAGCTGGACCCGGAACGGCTGCGCCAGGTCGACGCGCGGCTGGAAGCGCTCCACTCCATGGCCCGCAAGTTCCGCGTGACGGAAGAGCAGCTGCCGGAAGAACACGCGGCGCTGGCGGCCAAGCTGCGCCAGCTGGCCGACGCCACCGACCTCGACGGCCTGCGCCAGCAGGAAGAAAAACTCAAGGCGGCCTACCTGGCCGTGGCCCAGCGCTTGTCGGCCACGCGGGCGCAGGCGGCGCGCCAGCTGGGCGAAGCCGTCACGCGCGCCATGCAGGACCTGAACATGACGGGTGGGCGTTTCGAAGTGGCGCTGAACGCGTGCGAGCCGGCCAGCCACGGCGTGGAGCAGGTGGAATTCCTGGTGGCCGGCCATGCGGGCGTGGCGCCGCGGCCGCTGGCCAAGGTGGCGTCGGGCGGCGAACTGGCGCGCATCGCGCTGGCCATTTCCGTCATCACGTCCAACGCCACCACCACGCCGACCCTGATCTTCGACGAGGTCGACAGCGGCATCGGCGGCGGCGTGGCCGAGGTGGTGGGGCGTTTGTTGCGCCGGCTGGGGCAGGAACGGCAAGTGCTGTGCGTGACCCATCTGCCGCAAGTGGCCAGCCAGGCCGGCCAGCATTTCCAGGTGGCGAAAAGCACGCTCGACAACGGCAAGACGGCCTCCCGCATCGACGTGCTCGACGCCAAGGCCCGGGTCGAAGAAGTGGCGCGCATGCTGGGCGGCCTGGAAATCACGGCCACCACGCGCAAGCACGCGCGCGAGTTGTTGGC
>JAZJZQ010000383.1:0-3509 GCA_040389625.1 Pseudomonadota bacterium
AAAAACCCGGGACGTAACACAGTTAATAGCAAACCCGGGACGTAACACGATTGTTTTGGCCGACCGCGCCCGTGGCGCCGGCCTAAGAAACCATGTTACGTCCCCATTTTTGAAAAAACGTGTTACGTCCCGGATTTTCGAATAACCGTGTTACGTCCCCATTTTTTCTCTGGCTGGCGCTAGCGGGCCGGGTCGCGCTGGGGGGCCACGCGGGGGATGGTGATGCGCACCGTGGTGCCCGCATCGGGCGCCGAGTCGATGGCGATGCGCCCGCCCAGCACACCCGTGACGATGTTGTAGACGATGTTCATGCCCAGCCCCGTGCCGCCTTGGCCCATCTTGGTGGTGAAGAAGGGATCGAACACGTGGCGCAGCACCTCTTCCGTCATGCCGGCGCCGTCGTCGGCAAATACCAGCTCCACCATGTCGTCGGCCGCGGCGGCGGCCCGTATCGTCACGGTGCCGCCGGCGCGCTGCTCGAAGGCGTGGGCCAGGGCGTTGTTGAACAGGTTGTTGAGGATCTGGTACAGGCCGCCTGGGTAGGAGTCCAGCTTGATGCCGTCGGCAATGTCCACCTGCACCGCGCAATTGCTGCGCCGCAGCCGCGGCATGTAGGTGGCCACCGTGTCGTGCACGGCCGTGGCCAGGTCGAACTGGCGCCGCTGGTCGTTGGTCTGGTCGACGGCGATCTGTTTGAACGACGAGATCAGGTCGGCCGCCTTGCGCAGCGAACCGGAAATCAGTTCGCTGGCCAGCCGCACCTCTTCCAGGTAGCGCTGCAGCTCGGAGCGGCGCAGGTTGCCGCCGGCCACCAGCGCGTCGAAGGCATGGACCCGGTCGCCCAGTGCCGTCGAGGCCAGCAGGCTGTTGCCGATCGGCGTGTTGAGCTCGTGCGCGATGCCGGCCACGAGCGAACCCAGCGATGCCATCTTTTCCGCTGCCAGCAGTTCGTGCTGGGTGCGCCGCAAGGTGTCGAGCGCGGCGCTCAGGTCGGCGTTGGCGCGCTCGAGCGCGGCCGAACGTTCCTTGACCCGGCTCTCGAGCGACACGTTCAAGTCCTTCAGCTCGCGCTTGGCGTTCAGTTCCTCCGTCAGGTCCAGCAGGGCCCAGATGATGGCCTGGCGCCCGTCCAGCACCAGCGTCGAGGACCAGATGGCCACGCTGCCCACGCTGCCGTCGGGCAGCAGCACGCCGGCCACGTCGCCCTGCACGGCGCCGTCGCGCAGGAAGATGTCCCACATGCGGTCGCGCTCGCGCGTGCTGGCCCAGAACGACACCTGGTCCGAGCGCAGGCCCACCAGTTCGTTGACGGGGTGGCCGAAGGTGCGGGCCAGGGCCTGGTTGGCGCCGATGATGTGGCCGTCGAAATCGGTCACGCTCAGCGGCAGCGGCGCCATGTCGAACAGGGTCTTGAAGCGGGCCTCCGATTCGGACAGGCGCTGCTGCGACTGTTCCAGCTGGGCCACCCGCTGGCGCAGCGCGGCGCTCATGGCGTTGAGCGAGCGCGAGAACTGGTCGATCTCGTCGCCCACCCGGCGCGGCGCCGGCAGCTCGGCCACGTCCAGGCCCGGCGCCAGCTGGCGGGTCTGGCCCGTCAACGCCTGCAGCCGCCGGCCGATGCCATGCGTGAACAGGTAGAACAGGGCCACGCCCAGCACCAGGCCGGCCAGCGAAATGAAGCCGCCTTGCCACATCACTTCGTCGCGCGCCTGCTGCAGGTCGCGCGTGGACAGGCCGAAGTTGAGCGAGCCGACCTTGTTATCCTGCAGCAGCAGCGGGGTGCGCGCGTGCAGCGTGCGGCCGTCGTCGTAGGTGCGTACGGCCTGGCCGGCCAGGTCGGTGCCGGCCGCCAGCGCGAACGGCAGGGTGGTGGCGCGCGTGCCCACTTCGATGATGGGGTGGCGCTCGGCGTCGAGGATGACGATGTAGCGCAGGTAGCTGTCGTTGGGGTCGGCCAGCATTTCGGCCAGGTAGTTGCTCAGCTCGGCCAGCTTGCCGTGGGTGGCGTAGGGGCTGAGGGAAAGATTGAGGGTGACGGCGTATTCATGGGCCACCCGTTGCGCATTCTTGTTGACGGCGCTGTCCATCAGCCGCAGGCTGTTCCAGATCAGCAAGCCGACCACCAGCGCCTGCACCAGGGCGCTCAGCAGCAGAAATTTCGCGCGCAGCGATAAACTCAAGACTAGTCTCCCATGCCAGCATGACGGAGCCGGACGAGACAGCGCCCGCGACCCGGAACAGGCCGCGGGCGCGGGGAACGCCAGCGTTACGGCAGGGTCAGGATGACCTTGACGGTATCGTCCACTGCCGACTTGTCAATATAACCGATTGCCTTGGGATCGGCAGCAACGGCTTTCTTGACCTCGGCGTTGGAGCTGTACTCCTTCGGTGGCGTGCCCTTACCCGTGAACACGATCTTGGACCAGATCGCCTTCACCTGGGCCGGATCCTTGTCGGCCGCCTTGTGGTAAAAGTCGGCGCGGATGGGCGAACCTTCGGCCTGGTCGACGGGCGTGAACATGGTCGATTTGCCCAGGAAGAACTGGGACGCCTGTTCCGAGAACATGCGCGTGGCGGGATTGGCCTTGTTGACGATGACGACCGTTTCGGCGCTGGCCGAGAAGGCGGCAGCGGACAGGGCGCACAGCAGGGAGGCTTGGATGATCAGTTTCATGTCGTCCTCCCGGTCAGAATACGAAGTCGAGCGAGGCGGCCACCACGTTGACCGTGTCCGTCAATCCCGTCGCCGGGCCGTTGATCAGGGTGCCGGTCTTGGTCTTGGGCTTGACGCGGTCGAGCTGCACCTTCAAGTCCACGTTCTTGGCAAAGTCCCAGCGCACGCCGATCAGGTCGGTGCTCTGCTCGGACGACGTCAGCAGGCCGTTGACACTGTTGAACAGGGCGCCGGCGGGCGGGAAGCCGGCCGGCAGCGTCACCGAACGGCCGTGCTGGGTGACGGCCGAATGGGCGTAGTAAGGCAGCACCTTGCCCATGCGGTAGCCGACCATGGCGTACCAGGCATTGTTGTCCGGGATGTAGACGGGATCCTTGGCGCGGCGCATGCCATATTCGGCCTGGCCGATGATGTTGTTCCAGTCCAGCAGTGCGCCGACGGCCGAGAACGCCACTTTCTTGGTGTTGTTGATGCCCAGGTCATAGGCCAGCGATGGGAAGCCGACCTTGGTCAGCACGCCTTGCAACTGGTTGAGCGGGGCCACGTCGTTGCTGCTGATCTTGGCCTGGAGGTAGGACGCGCGCAGCGTGACGGGGCCATGCTCGACGGACATGCTCAGGGCCATCATGGGCGCGCGGTAAGTGGCCACGGCGGTGGCGCCGGCCAGCACCAGCTTGCCGCGGCTGACGCCGGCGATGCCCTGGGCCGTGAAGTTGGTGTCGCCAAAGGCGTGCTGGTAATTGAAGTCGGCGCCGTCAGCGCTTTCGATCGGGTCCTGGGCATACATCTCGATGGGGGGACGCATCATCGTGTTGGCGTAGCCCACGTTCTGGTA
>JAZJZQ010000384.1:0-3874 GCA_040389625.1 Pseudomonadota bacterium
GGCGCCATGGCCCTGTTCGGCGAGAAGTACGGCGACGAAGTGCGCGTGATGGACATCGGCAGCTCCAAGGAACTGTGCGGCGGCGTGCACGTGCACCGCACGGGCGACATCGGCCTGTTCAAGATCGTGGCCGAAGGCGGCGTGGCGGCCGGTATCCGCCGCGTGGAAGCGGTGACGGGCGAGGGCGCGCTGGCGCTGGTGCAGTCGATGAATCGCCGCCTGCTCGAAGCGGCCGCGGCCCTGAAGGCCACGCCGGACGAGCTGACGGCCCGCATCGTCCAGATGCAGGACAGCGCCAAGGCGCTGGAGAAGGAACTGGCGGCCCTGAAGTCGAAACTGGCCGCCGGCCAGGGCGATGAACTGGCCACCCAGGCGGTGGACGTGAACGGCATCAAGGTGCTGGCCGCCACCCTGGACGGCGCCGACGTGGCCGGCCTGCGCGAAACCATGGACAAGCTCAAGGACAAGCTGAAGACGGCCGCCATCGTGCTGGCCAGCGTGGCCGACGGCAAGGTCAGCCTGATCGCCGGCGTGACGGCCGACGCCACGTCCAAGGTCAAGGCCGGCGAGCTGGTCAACTTTGTTGCACAGCAAGTGGGCGGCAAGGGCGGCGGACGCCCCGATATGGCGCAGGCCGGCGGTACCGATGCTGCGGCGCTGCCAGGGGCGCTTGCGGGCGTTGCAGCATGGGTGGCACAACGGGCATAATGAGTGTTGGTGCGGCCTGCGCCCTAGTGCAGGCCGTTAAACCAGCTGAAATTCTCGTTGTGACCATACAACGGTATATGAACTATTTTGGTGCAGCGCGTCAATCGCACTATTTTGGGGTAGTATGTCAAAAATCAGCACAACACATTTGAAGCGGGATAGTGATGAGCGACACACTACTTGAAAACGAGATCATGGAATTTCACAAAGAGCTCGACGCACGCGGCCTGAATTGTCCGCTGCCGATCCTGAAAGCCAAGAAGGCGCTGGCTGAGCTCGACAGTGGTGAAGTGCTGCGCATCATGGCCACCGACCCCGGCTCCGTGCGCGACTTCCAGGCCTTTGCCAAGCAGACCGGCAACGCCTTGCTGTCGCATGTGCAAAATGGCCGGGAATTCGTGTTTTTGATGCGCCGTAAATAGTCCTTTGTTTCCTGCCGTTGCCGCCGGGGCAGTAAAATCGTCCCGGTGCTTACTCCCCCGGAAATGTTTTGGCAGTATTTGTCTTTTTTAGGTGTTTTGCACTAACAAAAAATCGCACGATCGTGCTTAAATTTCGTGTGGGTGGGAAAATTCTCTTATAATCTCCCCCTACCTAAGTTCCGTCATTCTTTATTTTTTTCCCAAAGGCACAGCTATGAAAGTCTTGGTACCCGTCAAACGCGTGGTCGACTACAACGTCAAAGTGCGCGTCAAGTCTGACGGCAGCGGCGTCGATATCGCCAATGTCAAAATGTCGATGAACCCGTTCGATGAGATCGCTCTCGAAGAGGCCGTGCGCCTGAAGGAAGCGGGCAAAGTGACCGAAGTGGTGGCCGTGTCGTGCGGCGTGAGCCAGTGCCAGGAAACCCTGCGTACCGGTATGGCCATCGGCGCCGACCGCGGCATCCTGGTGGAAACGGCCGTCGAGCTGGAGCCGCTGGGCGTGGCCAAGCTGCTGAAAGCGCTGGCCGACAAGGAACAGCCACAGCTGATCATCCTGGGCAAGCAAGCCATTGACGACGACTCCAACCAGACCGGCCAGATGCTGGCTGCGCTGCTGGGCTGGCCGCAAGCGACCTTCGCCTCGAAAGTGGTGCTGGAAGACGGCAAAGTGACCGTCACCCGCGAAGTGGACGGCGGCCTGGAAACCCTGGCCCTGACCCTGCCGGCCATCATCACCACCGACCTGCGCCTGAACGAGCCGCGCTACGTCACCCTGCCTAACATCATGAAGGCGAAGAAGAAGCCGCTGGATACGGTCAAGCCGGAAGAGCTGGGCGTGGACGTGGCGCCGCGCCTGAAGACCCTGAAAGTGGTCGAGCCAGCCAAGCGTTCGGCCGGCATCAAGGTACCGGACGTGGCAACCCTGGTCGCAAAACTGCGCACCGAAGCCAAAGTTATCTAAGCGCGGCCTGGCCGTTCACATTTTTGAGGAAGAATCATGGTCGCATTAGTTATTGCTGAACACGACAACGCTAGCCTGAAAGGCAGCACCCACCACACCGTTACCGCCGCTGCCCAGTGCGGCGGCGAGGTGCACGTCCTGGTCGCCGGCGCCAACGCTGGCGCTGCCGCTGCCGCTGCCGCCCAGATCGCTGGCGTCGCGAAAGTGATCGTGGCCGACGCGCCGCACTTCGCCGACGGCCTGGCCGAAAACGTGGCCGAGCAGGTACTGGCCCTGGCCGGCGCCTACAGCCACATCCTGGCTCCCGCCACCGCCTACGGCAAGAACATCGCGCCGCGCGTGGCCGCCAAGCTGGACGTGGCCCAGATCTCGGAAATCACCAAGGTCGACTCGCCTGACACCTTCGAGCGTCCTATCTACGCCGGCAACGCGATCGCCACCGTGCAATCGTCGGACAAGGTCAAGGTCATCACCGTGCGTACCACCGGCTTCGACGCCGCTGCCGCCACCGGCGGTTCGGCCGCCACCGAAACCGTGGCCGCCGTGGCCGATTCGGGCAAGTCGGCCTTCGTGGGCCGCGAACTGGCCAAGTCGGACCGTCCTGAGCTGACCGCCGCCAAAGTCATCGTTTCCGGTGGCCGCGGCATGGGTTCGGGCGAAGCGTTCAAGATCCTGGAACCGCTGGCCGACAAGCTGGGCGCCGCCATGGGTGCTTCGCGCGCCGCCGTCGACGCCGGCTACGTGCCGAACGACTGGCAAGTGGGCCAGACCGGCAAGATCGTCGCGCCTACCCTGTACATCGCCGTCGGCATCTCGGGCGCCATCCAGCACCTGGCCGGCATGAAGGACTCGAAGACCATCGTCGCCATCAACAAGGATCCGGAAGCACCGATCTTCTCCGTGGCCGACTACGGCATCGTGGGCGACCTGTTCGAAGTGGTACCGCAACTGGTCGCAGAACTGGGCTGATCGGTTTAGCGCCTAGATGAATTACAGGCCACGCTGGTTCCGGCACAATTGCCGGACCACCGTGGCTTTTTTCTTGGAGAATAGAGAATGCCGTATCAAGCCCCTGTAAAAGACATGCTGTTCGTGATGAACGAACTGGCCGACCTGGCTGCCGTGAACGCGCTGCCGGGCAATGAAGACGCCACCGCCGACACGGCCGAAGCCGTGCTGGAAGAGAACGCCAAGTTCTGCAGCAACGTGGTCGCCCCCCTGAACAACCCCAGCGACAAGGAGCCGAGCTTCTGGCACGACGGCGAAGTCACCACTTCCAAGGGCTACAAGGAAGCCTTCAAGGCGTTTGGCGAGGCTGGCTGGCAGGGCGTGCAGCACCCGGTGGAATTCGGCGGCCAGGGCTTGCCCAAGCTGTTCGCCACCCCTTGCATCGAGATGCTGAACTCGTCGAGCATTTCCTTCGCCCTGTGCCCGCTGCTGACGGACGGCGCCATCGAAGCGCTGCTGACGGCCGGCAGCGACGAACAGAAAGCCATCTATCTGGAAAACCTGGTGTCGGGCAAATGGACCGGCACCATGAACCTGACGGAGCCGCAAGCCGGTTCCGACCTGGCCGCCGTGCGCAGCCGTGCCGTGCCCCAGGGTGACGGCACCTACAAAGTGTTCGGCACCAAGATCTTCATCACCTACGGTGAACACGACATGGCCGAGAACATCGTGCACCTGGTGCTGGCCCGCACGCCGGACGCACCGGCCGGCGTGAAAGGCATCTCGCTGTTCATCGTGCCCAAGTTCCTGGTCAACGCCGACGGCTCGCTGG
>JAZJZQ010000385.1:0-4518 GCA_040389625.1 Pseudomonadota bacterium
CGCCACATCGGCTGGTTCTTGTCGTAGTCGTCCTTGAACTGCTGCAGCGCCGTCACCAGCGTGTTCCAGCGGCCCTTGGTGATACCGATGGTGAACATGATGAAGAACGAGTACAGCCCGCACTTCTCGATGATGACGCCGTGTTCGGCCAGGTACTTGGTGACGATCGAAGCCGGGATGCCGGTGTCGGCAAAGGTGCCGTCCAGGGCCAGGCCCGGATTGACGATGGTCGCCTTGATCGGGTCGAGCATATTGAAGCCCGGCGCGAGCTTGCCGAAGCCATGCCAGTCGTCGTCGGCGTGGATGATCCAGTCGTCCTGCGAGCCGATGCCTTCTTCGGCCAGGGTGTCCGGACCCCAGACCTGGAACCACCAGTCCTTGCCCCATTCTTCGTCGACCTTGCGCATGGCGCGGCGAAACTCGATCGCCTCCAAAATCGATTCTTCCACCAGTGCGGTGCCGCCTGGCGCTTCCATCATCGCAGCGGCGACGTCGCACGAGGCGATGATCGAATACTGCGGTGAGGTCGAGGTGTGCATCAGGTAGGCTTCGTTGAAGGCGTCCCGGTCCAACTTGACCGACTCCGATTCGCGCACCAGCACCTGCGAGGCCTGCGACAGGCCGGCCAGCAGCTTGTGGGTGGACTGGGTCGAGAAGATCATCGACTCCTTGGCGCGCGGGCGGTCCTTGCCGATGGCGTGCATGTTCTTGTAGAAGTCGTGGAAGGTGGCGTGCGGCAGCCATGCTTCGTCGAAGTGCAGGGTGTCGATCTTACCGTCCAACATTTCGCGCAGGGTCTCGACGTTGTAGACCACGCCGTCGTAGGTCGACTGGGTAATGGTCAGGATGCGCGGCTTCTTGTTGACGGCTTCGCGGGCGAACGGGTTCGCTTCGATTTTGCGGGCGATCGACTCGGGCGTGAATTCTTCCAGCGGGATCGGGCCGATGATGCCGAGGTGGTTACGGGTCGGCATCAGGAACACGGGAATCGCGCCGCACATGATGATCGAGTGCAGGATCGACTTGTGGCAGTTACGGTCGACTACGACGATGTCGCCTGGCGCGACCGTCGAGTGCCATACCATCTTGTTCGAGGTCGAGGTGCCGTTGGTGACGAAGTAGCAGTGGTCGGCATTGAAGATGCGGGCGGCATTGCGCTCGGACTTGGCGACCGGGCCGGTGTGGTCCAACAGCTGGCCCAGTTCTTCGACGGCGTTGCAGACGTCGGCGCGCAGCATGTTCTCGCCGAAGAACTGGTGGAACATCTGGCCGATCGGCGACTTCAGGAAGGCCACGCCGCCCGAGTGGCCGGGGCAGTGCCAGGAGTAGGAGCCGTCGTTGGCGTAGTGCACCAGGGCGCGGAAGAAGGGCGGCGACAGGCCGTCCAGGTAGGACTTGGCCTCGCGGATGATGTGGCGGGCCACGAATTCCGGCGTGTCCTCGAACATGTGGATGAAGCCGTGCAGCTCGCGCAGGATGTCGTTCGGGATGTGGCGCGAAGTGCGCGTTTCGCCGTACAGGTAGATCGGGATGTCGGCGTTCTTGTAGCGGATTTCCTCGACGAAGGCGCGCAGCGACTTGAGCGCGTGGTCGGTCTCTTCCACCGAACCGCCGCCGAATTCCTCGTCGTCGATCGACAGCACGAAGGCCGAGGCGCGCGATTGCTGCTGCGCGAACTGCGACAAATCGCCGTAGCTGGTCACGCCCAGCACTTCCATGCCTTCTTTTTCCATCGCATCGGCCAGGGCACGAATGCCCAGGCCGGACGTGTTCTCGGAACGGAAATCCTCGTCAATGATGACGATGGGGAAACGAAATTTCATGCTGTCTCCAAAAAAGAAGACCGCCCCTGACTGTTGTACAGGGGCGGGCTGGGCGCCCATTGCTCTATATTGGGCGCATAAAAAAAATAAGAACGGGATTCTCGCAGAAATGGGGGCGCTGTGGTGAAAAAATTAGCGCTTTTTCCGCGTCATCGTCCCGTTACCGTCAGTGGCCGGCGGCGCCGCCGCCCAGCTTGAGCAGCAGGGCGCCCAGCGGGTCCACATGGAGCCAGGCGAAGGCGCCCAGCGCGATGCCGACGCCGGCGATGCCGTAGGCCGCCCCTTGCAGCCATTTGCGCCGGGTCAACAGCGTGATGGCGGCCAGGGAAATGGCGATCTGCTCGGCCGTCGTCGCCAGCGCCCACTGGTGGTGGGCATGCATGGCTTCATCGGACTTGTGGTTCCATTCCTTGGACGATTCTTCCCACTTTTCCGCTTCCTTCTTGATGTCTTCCTTTTCCCCCTTGTAGCGCGCCACTTCCGACTTGTAGCGTTCCGCGTCCACGCCGGGCAGGGTCATGGCCAGCTCGGCCAGGTTCTGCTTGTTCGACTTGGCCTGGTAGTAGTTCCAGCTGTTGGCGGCCTGGGTCTTGTCGATGGCGGCGTTGTTCTTGAACAGGGCCGCGTCGTTCTGGGTAGCGCCGCCCTGGTAGCCGAACATGGCCCCCACCGTGGCCAGGATGGCCGTCATGACGGCGATGTTGTTGGAAAAGCTATCGCTGCCGTGGGCGGCGTGTTCCACCGCATGGTCGTGCGGGCCGTGGACGTGGAATCCGTGTTCTGACATGGTGGTAGGGTTCCTCTCGGTAAGTGTCGGTATGAATGACGTTATTGACCGGCCTTGCGGCGCAGCGTGACGAAGGCATATTCCAGGCCGTCGGCCGATACATGGGGCTCGCGGGCCGTCTCGACCCAGTCTTCCTCGACGATAGCGGGGAAGAAGGCGTCGCAGGCGAAGGTCTGGTTGATGCAGGTCAGATCGAGCTGATCGGCCAGCGCCAGGGCCTGTCCGTAGATCTCGGCGCCGCCTATGATGTAAGCCGGAACGTCTTGCACCAAGGCAACGGCGGCGGCCAGCGAGCCGGCCGTCTCCACGCCGTCGTGGCGCCAGCCGGCGTTGCGGGTAATGACGATGTTGCGCCGCCCCGGCAGCGGCCGGCCGATCGATTCGAAGGTCTTGCGTCCCATCAGGATGGGGTGGCCCGTCGTCAGGCGCTTGAAATGGGCCAGGTCTTCCGGCAGGCGCCACGGCAGGGTGTTGGCGATGCCGATGCCGCGCTGGGCGTCCATGGCGACGATGATGTTCAATTGGCTCATGTGCTGCTCAAGTCCTGAAAGGGCTGGTCGGAATGGCCGCGTTCCGGTGCTGCCGTTTGGTTGCAGTTGCGTTGCTGTTGCGTTGCTTTTTTGGCGCGCGGCGTTGTGGCGACATTATCGTTGAATTCGGCCCCGCAAGGGGAGACTGCACGGTGACTTGCACGATGATATTTAGACCAATCATTCAAGAGTGGAAATGTGTGAGTTTCATGTTTGATTTTTTTGCGTATTGTACGGGGGAATTGTTAGCGAATTCCAGTTGGAAATTTAACAACTTCCTTTCCGGGCCTGGCGCCGAGAACAATAGCAGTACCGGGAGTGGGACATACCGGGCCTGGCGCCGAGAACAATACCAATACAGGGAGCAGGACATGTTTATGAACCTTAAGATACGCACTCTGGTGATAGGCGCGCTGGCCGTGCTGCTGGCACTGATGCTGGCCAACGGCCTGATGGGCATCTACGGCGCCGGTCATTCCGTCGGCCTGGTGCGGCAAGTCACCCTGCGCGACCAGCAGCACAGCACCGAGCTCAACGCGATGCGGCTGGACATGGAGCAGAGCCGCAGCCAGATCCTGCAAGCCTTGCAGCACAACCCGGACCTGGCCTGGGCCAAGCTGCACGACCATCCGCTGACCGTGCATTTCGACCTCATCAATACCTACACGGGCCGTACCGCCAAGCGCTGGGACGCCTACCTGGCCGCCATCGCCTCGCCGGACGAGAAGCGCCTGGCCGAGCAATGGTATGCCGACAGCGCCGGCCTGGGGCTGGAGGCCATCAAGGCCGCCGGCGCCGCCATCCAGGCCAGCCAATGGGATGAAGCCGAATCGGTGCTGATCCGGAAGATCAATCCGTCCTACCGCAAGGGCGATGCCGCCCTCAAGGCGCTGACGGAATTTGCGGCGGCCAAGGCCCAGGCCAACGAGGCGGCCGTGGATGCCAGCCTCCAGTCGACCACCTGGACCATGGTGGCGGTGCTGGCGGTGGGCCTGCTCTTGGGCGGCGCCGTGGGCATGGCCTTGCTGGCCGCCATTTCCGGCCCGCTGCAACAGGCGATGGCGATCGCCACCCGGGTGGCCGGCGGCGACCTGACGGGCCGCATCGAATCGCACAGCAGCAATGAGATCGGGGCGCTGCTCGCGGCGCTGGACCGGATGAAGGGCAATCTGGCCGGCATCGTGCGCGAAGTGCGCGGTAGTACCGATACCATTGCCAGCGCGTCGGGCCAGATCGCGGCCGGCAATATGGACCTGTCGGCCCGCACCGGCGAACAAGCCAGTTCGCTCGAGCGCACCGCCTCCGCCATGGAACAGTTGACGGGCACCGTGCGCCAGAACGCCGACAACGCGCGCCAGGCCAACCAGCTGGCGCAGTC
>JAZJZQ010000386.1:0-4221 GCA_040389625.1 Pseudomonadota bacterium
TCATCAACCTGGACCCGGCCGCCCTGACCGCCATCACCAAGTTCCTGCGCTAGGCCGCATGGCGGCCACTGCGCGAACCGTTGATAACGCGGCGGAGCAGGTCACCTGATTATGTTCTTACTGAAAACTTTCCAAGTGACAACTTTTTGGGGCGCAACCTCCTCTCTACCAGCGCGACAGCCAATCTTCAACTTTCAATTCAGGAGACGCAGCCGGGTATCCAGCCCTAAGATCGCCGGCCCAGCCATACATTGAGTGCAATCGAAAGCGGCGCCACGCAGACCAGATTGACCAGTGGCGCCATGAGTAGACCCAATGCAGCGGTTGAACTTTGCGGGGCCACGAATACTGACCAGAACGTGACTGCATCGACCAGCACCATCAGCAAGGCGCCGGCCAGCAAGCCAATGCGACCGCGATACCGGCGCAGCGCCTGAGCCAGGAGCAGGTAGGGCGCCAGCGACCAGGCGCACAGCGCCACGCGGAAGGCACCGCCGCCCTCACCGAAAAAGAGCGCGGTGGCCAGGTGCAGGCAGGCGCCGGCCGCCAGCAGTAGCCAGCCTGCCTGTTCCAGTTTGTTAGGCGGCGATCCCGCGGTTTTCATAGGGCAGCGGCACGGTCGATAGCACCAGATCGTATATCTCTTTTGAGCCCAGTGCCAGATGCGATGCAATCGTGCCCTCGACGGTGACCAATACCGCACTGGGCGTCACCAACGCATCGTAGCTGCCGGCCACCTTCCGGTCTTCCTGCAGCAGCGTGATACAGGCGTCGGCGGCATGCGGGCGGTGCAGCTGTCCGGCATCCACACGCAGGATCACGACAATGTTGAGCAGGCCCTGATATTGCCGATGCCAGCTATCAATGTGCGGCCTCAGCTCGGCGCACGGGCTGCAGGCGATGTCGGAGAACACCAGCAGCACCGGTACGCCGGCGGACCTGAGGTGCGCCAACGTCGTCGTCTTGCCGCTGCCCATTTCCGGTAACGCGAACTCTGGCGCCATGCTGCCGACCGCCAACCCGCGTGGCTGTTTGTCGAGCGCATGCAGCGGCTGCAGGTTGGCGGCATCGAGCCGCAACTCCAGGTTGTCCATCCGCAGGATCAGGCGGCCGTTTTGTTGCAGCACATGGTGCAGCAGCCACCATTGCAGCGCCATTACGGCGACGCATATTGACAATGCCGGCGCTGCGGCCAGATGCGGCCATAGCGATGCGTGCACATACCCCGGCCCCGCATAAATGAGCCCGCCTGCCATCGCCAGCAGCACACCGTTCCGTAGCAGCGTTGCGGCGCCGATCGGCGAGGCGACCTGCTGTCCAAAGCAATTGCAAATGGGCCGCTGGCCTTGTCGCAGCTTGTACGCGAGTATGCTAGTGTAGAGCGTCAACAACGCGGCGCCGGCAATGGCGCTCCACCAGGTGGACGTTGCCAGCGTCAGCGTCAAGCCAATAGCCAGTTCGCACACCGGCATCAGGCACGCCAGTGGCGGTTGCAACGCGGCAGGTACGCCGAATTCCGCCAGCGTCTGAACCTGGCCCTCCCGGTGCAGCAATTTGCTGGCGGCAGCCATCAGAAACACGCCGGCCAGCAGCAGGCGCAGGACCGTGAATAACAACATGGGTGCGTCCATTATCGTTTTCCTCCTAAAGTAGGTCCGTCGTAACGTTTAGCGCCGGCAAACGGCGAAATGGTGGTCGAGGGCGTCAGGTCGGAGCACAGCGGCCCGCACAGCGCCGTACCGCCGCAGCAATTGGAGCCGGCGCAACCGTATCCCGGTGGGCAATCGTCATTGGAGCTGCAAGTGCGAAGACCGGTGCACGGGGTGTTGCCGTGGACGCAGACGCCCGATCCATTGGGGGAGGTGAAGCACACACAGTCGCCGCCGCCGGCGCAGGCTGGAAATGCGCCGCAGGCGCCACCTGCGCAGGTACGGCAGTTCTCCGGCGGGCAGCAGTCGCATGAGAGTTTCTGCGCGTCGTCATACGCGCTTTGACCGTACGAGGACACCGCATTGTAGTAAGCCTTGGCCTGCGACAGGCAGCCGCCACGCTTGATGCTTTGAATATTGCCCGTGCCGGGGAAGGCGGCCAGACAGATGGCGTTCAGGTTGCTGAGGAAGTTGGTATCACAGGCCGCCTTGTTTTGGTTGCATTTGTCGTAGCAACAGTCATGGGTATTGCAAGCTGGTACGAAGCTGACGCCGAAGTAGCTCTGCGGTGGCGATACCCACGATCCGGCCGCGCCGCAGCCGTTGGCCTTGCAGGTATGCGTTAGGTTGGCGGTGCGGGCGGGGCAGTCCGCCAGATTGGCGATGGGATGCTTTTGCACGACGCCTTTGGGTGTGCAGCAGGCAAGGTCTGAGTCATACACGCGGTTGTTGCACAGGCAGTTGCGGGCCGCCCAGGCGCTGTCGATGCCGAATCGGGCCAGGGTCATGCCGCCCAGGCCGAGCACGGCCATTTTCAGTGCGGCGCGGCGCGAGCTGGCGCCAGCCAGCGTGCGCGCGATGTTGTCGAGAACTGCATGGTCTGAGGTTTTCATGTTATCCCCTATCGTGCCCTGGATGGCGACAGCACCGTGTCTAGCCCCACTGGGCCGGCCTCGTCGAGCGCGTGATCCCAGGAAATCAAGCTGTAGGCGGTGGACTCGGAGCGCCCTGTCGGGCTTTGGATCTCGAACCCGCCCAATGATTGCTGCGGCCCGATATGGGCGTTGTCGGAAATCCAGCCCACATAGGTCATCAGGTCGGACTCGGACTGCCAGCCGGGCGGCGTGCCAGTGACAGTAGTGGGCGCCACGATATCGAGGCTGAAGGCAGCGATATACAGCGAACTACCCAGTGGTTCGTCGTTGAAGATGGTGTAGGTCCACGTGGCGTTATTCAGCAGCACGTTCACATGCGAGCGCAGGCGCGGCACAGCATACGGCGCCGGCTCCGGAATCTTCAGGTAGCGATTGACCACAAAGCCCAGCGTGCCGCCGGCCTGATAGGTGCCGCGCAGGGTCAGCAGGTATTGCTGGCCGGGGAGCAGGCCGGTGTTGCTGAAGCGGGCGCCGATGTTGCCGCTGCCTTCGTATTGCAGGCTGCCGATATGCACGGGAAAATTTTGCGGGCTGATACGCCGCGCCGATCCGAAAGTGACGCCGGTCAGGAACATATTGGTGGCAGGATCGTCACCCGTGTTGGCGATCGTGAGCGAGATGATAATTTCTTCCCCGGTGTTGAGTACCGTGGCGTTGCCCGTAATGAGCTGGGGTTTGCTAGCCATGCTGGCCTCCATGATCAGTGAGAGTGCGGCGACGCATTAACAGCGGCAAGCCGGCCAGCATGAGCGCCAGCGTGGCCGGCTCGGGCACCGCCACCACCTGGTCGATCAGGAAAGTGAAGCTGACCGTGTCGGAGAAATTGCCGGCCACGTCCTGCAGCGCCACGTTCAGCGTTTGCACGCCGGGCAGCGCGTCCGCCGCCACATCGATAGCGAACAAGGCGACATCGTCCCTGAACGAAAAGCTGGGGATGCTGAAAGGAACCAGGCCCAGTGTTTGCTGCGCCGTCAAGACGCCCGGATCGAAGCCGTCGAAATTCAGGAACAGGTCGGTGGACTCCAGCGCCGTGTTGGTACGGTTGATGATGGTGCCGCTGATATTGATGCTGTCGCCGGCCGCGGCCGAGACAGTGGTCTGGGTTGGCATAAGCGTGAGCAGCGGCAATGCGTGCGCGCTATGTGCCAGCGCGAGCAGTTGTAGCGTGACCAGTATTTGGCCGAGCACTTTTTGGATGGTATTGAGCATAGATATCCCCTGTTTGGCGTAGCGGTAGCAGCGATGCATTTACCATGCCTGCCAATAGAAGCCCTGCTAAATCAAGGGATGCGCCGGATTACCCGTCGCAGGCGAGGGGAAGTGTAAATATGACCGACAAGCGCGATAGGTAGAAAGCGCGTCACAAGAAGTGGAAGTCAATGGTTTGTTTTTTTTGTTGCCCGGCGCCGACCAGGCCCCACTTGCTGATCGGTCGGAAGACCGGGCCGCTGCTCACGCCGGCGGTGCCCAGCCAACTCCTCACGCGTCATTGACTAAAAGTGAGGAAAATACCCAGCTGTTCCGCGTTTTAACTATTCAGCAATAGTGGATAATTAAACAATTCAGGGGCGGCGCCAACCCGGCGCCGGCCGCATCCGCCGCCATCACCGTGGCGGCCACACTTCGGGACAGCCATG
>JAZJZQ010000387.1:0-9782 GCA_040389625.1 Pseudomonadota bacterium
TTTGCATACTCTGTCCTCGCATTACCGGCGCGGCGGCGCCATGCTGCGCCGGCCCAAATCGCCGACCAGCATGCTACACCATCTTGGAGGACAGGCCCAAGGACCTGTGCCCACCGGCGCGAAAACGGCAGAAATCGTCACTTGCCCAGCACCGCTAGGGGCTGCCGATGGCAGTGTGGTGAGGCGGCCGGTAATGCCGGAAGGCGTCGCGGATATTGCCGCGCAACTCATCGTCATCCCAGGGCTTGGCGAGGAATTTGAACACCGCCCCTTCGTTGACGCTCTCCGTCACCGTGGCCAGATCCGTATAGCCGCTCAGTATCAGGCGCACCGTGTCGGGGTACAGGTTCTTTGCGATGGATAGGAATTCCGTACCGGACATGCCAGCCATGCGCTGGTCCGTCACCACCACCTGCACCGCGTTGAGCGCCAGCAGTTCCAGGCCTTCCTGGGCGCTGCCGGCCGTCAGGATGTAATAGCCGTCCTGGCGCAGCACGCGTTTCAGCGCGGCCAGGATATGGGGTTCGTCATCGACCAGCAACACGGTGTCGGCTCGCCCGCCGCTTTCCCGCTCCAGGCTCAAACGACGCTCGTCACGCAGCATCCTCTCGAACGCCGCCGCCGGCACGGGCGGACTGAAATAATAGCCCTGCAGTTCGTCGCAGCGCAGCCGGCGCAGGTAGCGCAACTGGGCCTCCGTCTCCACGCCTTCGGCCACCACCCGCATATTGAGGCTGTGGGCCATGGTGATGACGGCCGTGGCGATGGCCGCGTCCTCCCGGCTGCGCGTGATGTCGGTGACAAAGGCCCGGTCTATCTTCACGATATCGAACGGAAACCGCTTGAGATAGGCCAGCGAGGAATAACCGGTGCCAAAGTCGTCCAGGGCGAGCGCCCCGCCGATCTCCTTCAAGGCCAGCAGGCTCACCGCGGCCGTCGCCGGATCGTCCATCAGGATAGACTCGGTCAGTTCGAATTCGAGATAGGCCGGCTCCAGCGCCCAGCGCGCGAGCGCGTCGCGGATGGTGTCCAACGCCTGCCGCTTCTTGAACTGGATGGCGGACAGGTTGACCGCCACCGGCACGATTTTGACCTGTTGCGCGCGCCAGGCCGCCTGCTGCTCGCATACGGCGTCGATCACCCAGGCGCCGATGGGCAGTATCAATGTCGTCTCTTCGGCCAGCGGGATGAATTCGGCCGGGCAGACCAGCCCTCGTTGCGGATGTTGCCAGCGGATCAGCGCCTCCGCGCTGACGATGCGCCCGCTGACCAAATCCACCCGCGGCTGATAATAGACTTCGAACTGCCGCCCGCTGACGGCCGCGCGCAATTCGTGTTCCAGCCGCAAGCGCAAGGCGATGCTCGCGTTCATCGGCGCGGAATAGAACAGGTAGCGTTCGTTGGTCGATTTTGCCCGTTTCAAGGCGAATTCCGCGTGCTTGAACAAGGTTTCGGCATCGCTGCCATCCTGCGGATACATGGCCAGCCCGGCGCGCGCCGACAAGTCCACCATCTGGTCCTGCATGCTCAACGGTTGCTCCAGTACCGCGAAAATCTGCCGTTCCAACAGCTCCACGCTGTCGGCCACGTTGTGCAACTCAGGGACAAAGAGCGCGAACGTATCGCCCGCAGTGCGCGCCAGCCTGCCGGACTCACCCAACGATGCCTGCAGCCGGCCGGCCAGCTCGCGCAGGATGGCGTCGCCGCCATGGCGCCCGTAGACATCGTTCAGACTGGAAAACCGGACCAGGTCGACGAGGATGACGGCCACGTGCGCCGCACCGGCCCCGCCCTCGCCCAGACATTGCCCGAGCCGCTCGTAGAACAGCGTCTTGTTGGGCAGGCCGGTCAGCAGGTCGTGGTAGGCCACATAGCTCAGCTGCTCGGTCTTGGCGATCGAATCCATGCCGAAGGCGATGTCACCCGCCACTTCATCGAGCAGCTTGAGCTCGTCGGCATCGAAGCGGTTCGCCTCGCCGCCAAACAGCAACAGCACGCCGGCGGCCCGTTGACCCAATAGCAACGGCAGGGCGGCCAGCGACAAGTGGCCGCAGCCCAGCAACATCTCGCGCAACGGCGCCACCGCGGCATCGGTGCGGATATCGTTGCAAATGACGGCCCGCCGCTCACGCACCGCCACACTGCCCGGGCGTTCGCTGTCGGGCATGCCGGCCCGGGCCGTCAACCGGATCTGGTCGGCCGCACCGGCCCGGCCGCCACGCCAGGCGACCACCCTGCCGTCCTGGGTGACGGGATCGATCAGGCCGATACAGGCCAGGCTGTAGCCGCCCTCTTCCACCGCCACACGGCACACTTCCTCAAACAGGGCATCACGCTCGCGCAAGCGCACGATGGCCGAATTGATACTGGACAAAACGAGCGAGACCCGGCCCAACCGCGCGATCTTGCGCTCCTGCTCCATATGCACGGTGATGTCGTCGGCAATGCCGGCGATGCGCGCCAGCGCGCCATCGTTGTCCAGGATGGGAAAGCCGCGCGCCCGTATCCAGCGCACGGCGCCGTCCGGCCGCACGATGCGGAAGCTGTGGTCATAGCGCCCGCTGACCTGGCGTTGCGGCGCGCCAGCCTGCACCGCCACCAGGTCGGCCGGGTGGATCGCGTCCATCCACGAGGCCGGCTGCGCATATAGACTGGCGCAACTGCGGCCCCACAGCGATTCATAGGTGGGACTGACATAGAACATCCGGCTCTCATGCGCATCGGTCAGGAAGAACACTTGCTCGATGTTGTCGGCCAGCTGGCGGAACCGGGCTTCGCTCTTCTGCAAGTCCTCCAGCATGCGCATGCGCTCCACGCCCTCCCGCTCGATCTCGGTCAGCGCCCGCTCCAGCGCCGCCGTGCGCTCGGCCACGCGCTGCTCCAGGCCCGCGTTGAGGCGGCGAATTTCCTGATGGGCGAGCGCCAGCTGCCGTTCGCCCGCGTGCTTGTGGACGGCCACCTCGATGTTCAATTGCAGTTCGCGGTCGTCATAGGGTTTCAGCAGAAAGGCGTAGGGCAGGCTTGCCGTGGCCCGTTGCAGGGTCACGTTGTCCGAGTGGGCGCTCAGGAAAATGACGGGGATGTCCAGCTCGCGCCGCAGCACGTCGGCCGCCTCGATGCCATCCATGATGCCTTGCAGCCGGATATCCATCAGCACCAGATCCGGCTGGTGCTGGCGCGCCAGGGCCAGCGCATCGTCGGCGCTGGCCGCCACCCCGCACACCAGATAGCCCCGCTTGACCAGGTCGCCGGCCAGGTCTTCGGCGATCACCGCCTCGTCTTCCACCACCAGCAAGTTAATCTTCTGATCGGCCGCCTTCAGCCGCGGTTCGGAGGCGTGCTTGCGGACCGCCATCTCGATATTGAAGTGCAGTTCCCGTTCGTCGTACGGCTTGATGAGGAAGGCGTAGGGACTGACCGCCTTGGCGCGCTGCAGCGTCGTCTCGTCGGAGTAGGCGCTGAGAAAGATCACGGGCACGTCCAGTTCGCGCCGCAGGATCTCGGCCGTCTCGATGCCGTCCATCGTCCCTTGCAGCCGAATGTCCATCAGAGCCAGGCCCGGATGGCGGGCGCGCGCCAGTTCCAGCGCTTCCTCGCCCGAGGCCGCAATGCCGCACACCTGATAGCCGCTTTTCGTCAGTTTCTGCTCCAGGTCGACGGCGATGACGGCCTGGTCTTCCACGATCAGCAGGGATGTCAAGATCATGCTGCGCTCCCGTCCGCATGGACCGGCGTGGCCGCCACGGCACGCCCCTTGCCAGCGCGCTTGGCCGCGTACAAGGCCGCGTCGGCCCGTTCCAGCAGACGGTCGCCGCAATCGCCCGTCTCCGGGTAGGCGGCGACGCCGATGCTGACCGATACCGTCACGTCGTGCCGGCCCGCGCGGTACGGCTGCGACAAGGTCGTAACCAGTTTATCGGCCACAGCCATCCCATCGGCCGCCCCGGACTGCAGCAGCAGCACGGCGAACTCGTCGCCGCCTAGCCGGGCGGCGACGTCGGCGCGCCGGATTGCGCCCTCGATGCGCACGGCGACGGCGCGCAGCAGCGCGTCGCCGGCCCCGTGGCCCAGCGTATCGTTGACCTCCTTGAAGCCGTCTAGGTCCAGGTACAGCAGCGCCAGCACGTCATCGTTGCGGGCACAGATTGCCAGCTGACGGTCCAGTTGTTCCAGAAACAGGCCCCGGTTGGCCAGGCCCGTCAGGCTATCGTGGTAGGCATCGTGTTCGACCCGCCGCAAACGATGCAGGGCCGACGCCAGCTTGCTGGTGCGCTCGGCCATCTTCTGCTCCAGCGTGATGTTAAGCTCGTGCATTTCCTGGTTGGCGGCCAGCAGCTGGCACGCGCCGCGGTGCTGTTCCAGCGCCATCTCCACGCTGATTTGCAGCCCGCGCGCATCGAACGGCTTGACCAGGAAACCGATAGGCGCCGCCCGTTTGGCGCGCTGCATGGTGGCTTCGTCGGTATGGGCGGACAGGAAGATGACGGGCACGCCCAGTTGCTGGCGCAGCAGCTCGGCCGTCGCTATCCCGTCCATGTCCCCCTGCAGCCGGATATCCATCAGGGCCAGGTCCGGCCGGTGGTGGCGGGCCAGCGCCAGCGCCTCCTCGCCGGACGCCGCCAGGCCGCACACCCGGTAACCGCAGCGAACCAGACTGTCCTCCAGATCGGCGGCGACCACCGCCTGGTCTTCCACGATCAGCAGCGTAATGTGACCCTCGGTGGCGCTCATCGCTGGCCCTCCTCCGCCTGCCGGCCCGCCAGCGTGAAATAGAACGTCGCGCCGCGGCCGGGCGCGCTGTCGGCCCACAGCGCACCGCCGTGGTGTTCGACGATGCGCTTGACGATAGACAGCCCCACCCCGGTGCCGGGGAACGCGCCCGCGTGGTGAAAGCGCTGGAACGGCTCGAACAGGCGCTGCGCGCCGGCCGCATCGAAACCGGCGCCGTTATCGCGTACAAAGAACACCGGCGCGGGCGCCCCTTCCTCCACCGGCGCGCACACGCCCACCTCCACTTGCGGTTGCTCGGCCCCGGCGGAAAACTTGATGGCGTTGCCCAGCAAGTTGATGAACGCTTGCCGCACCAGCGCCAGGTCCGCCAGCACCGTCGGCAGATGCCCGCAGGTGAAGCGCACCGGCTCGCTACCGGGCAGGCCGGTCAGGCTGCGGAACACTTCCTGCGCCAGCAGCCGCATATTGACCGGCTCCAGCGTCAGCACCTGCCCGCGGCTCAAGCCAAGGAAACGCAGGTAATCCTCCGTCATGCCGATCATTTCCCGCGCGCTTCTTTGCACATGATCGAGAAACAGCTGCCCCGATGGATCGAGGCTGTCGCGGTGCTGGGTGAACAACAGGTAGGAGAAGCCGGCGATGGCATTCAGCGGCCCGCGCAAATCGTGACTGACGGCGGCCGCGAAAGCTTCGAGGTCGGCGCGGGCCGTCAGGCTGCGCTCCTGCTCGGCCACCAGCTCGCTCACCTGGCGCGCCAGCGCATGCACCCGGCCCTGCACGGCCAGCCGGTCCGTCTTGTCGACCAGCACCACCACAGCCCCCAGCACCTTGCCGCCTTCGTCGCAAATGGGCGATGCGCTGTCGTCCACAAAGCGCTCCTCGCCCGCGCGCGTCAACAGCAGCGTGTTCGGCTCGATGCGGATGGTCAAGCCCTGGCGCAGCGCGCGCGTGGCGGGGTCTTCCAGCGCCTGCCGGCTGGCCCGGTCGACCAGGCGCACCACCTGGCCGAACGGCTTGCCGGTGGCATCCTCCTGGCTCCAGCCCGTCATTTTTTCCGCCGCCGGATTGAGGATCAGGACCTCGGCCCGGGTATTAGTGGCGATCACGGCGTCGCCAATGCTGGTCAGGGTGGCGGTGAGCCAGCGCGCCACGTGGCGCGCCTTGCGCTCCATCTCATGGCGCACCGGCGCCATGTCCAGCGCCACCCGCAGTTGCGTGTCCTCGAACGGTTTGACGATGTAGCCGGCCGGGTCGGTCAGGCGGGCCCGCTGCAGGGTGGCCGCGTCGCTGTGGGCTGTCAGGTAGACGATGGGTATGTCCAATTGAGCCCGCAGATGTTCGGCCGCGTCTATCCCCTCCGGCCGGCCGTGCAGCATGATGTCCATCAGCGCCACGTCGGGCTGGGTGAGCGTGGCCAGCCGGATGGCGTCGGCCGCCGTGTCGGCCGCCCCCACCACCTCGTAGCCCTGCTTGCGCAGGCGCTGCTGGATGTCTTCCGAGACGACGATCTCGTCCTCCACCACCAGTACGCGTATCTTGTGTGGCATAAGTTCCATGGTCTAAGGCAGCGATTTGTTCGCTGTTTCCGTAAATTGAATGAAGAACCTGGTACCGCCGGGCGCCGATTGCATCTCGATGGCGGCCCGCAGTTGTTTGGAGAACATCCGCACCAGCCGCAAGCCCAGCGTGCTCACATGTTCCAGCTGCAGCTCGGGCGGCAGGCCCACGCCATCGTCCTGCACCAGCAGCGAGAACCGGCCGCCGCCGACCGCCCCCAGCGCCACCTTCAGGTGCCCCACCCGCCCGTCCGGGAAGGCGTACTTCAGAGCGTTGGTCACCAGCTCGTTGAGGATCAGGCCCAGCGGCACGGCGGTGTCGATGCTGACCATGGCCGGATCGGTCACGCACTCGAGCTTGACCTGGGCGTTGGCCGAATAGGAGCGCATCAGGATGCCCGTCAGTGAGCGCACGTAGTCGGCCAGGTCGACCGCGGCCAGCGTCTCGGACTGGTACAGCTTTTCGTGGATCAACGCCATCGAGTGGATGCGGCCCTGGCTCTCCTGGAACTTGGCCAAGGTCTGCGGGTCAGTGATGTAGCCCGATTGCAGCGACAACAGGCTGGCGATAATCTGCAGATTGTTCTTGACCCGGTGGTGGATCTCCTGCAACAGCGCCTCCTTTTCGTTGAGGGAGGCGCGGATCTGGTGTTCGATTTCCTTGGCCCGCGTGACGTCGCGGATGGCCGCCGACATCAGGGTGCCCTCGTCCGTGGTGACCGGACTTAACAGGATTTCTGTGGGGAACTCGCTGCCATCCTTGCGCCGGCCAAACAGTTCCAGGTCGCTGCCCATGGGGCGCACCCGGGCATCGGCCGCGTAGCCGCGGCGGTGCTGCCAATGCTTGTCGCGGTAACGTTCGGGCAGCAGCAACTCCACTTTCTGTCCCAGCAGTTCCTGGCGGGCATAGCCGAACAGTTTTTCCGTCTGGGCGTTCACCAGCACGATTTCACCGCTCTCGCCGATGATGACGATGGCGTCCGGCGCCGTTTCCAGCAGCGAACGGAAGCGCTCCTCCAGCCGGCTGCGCTCGGCCATCTCCCCGGCCAGGTCGTCCAGGATATTCAGCACCGCCTTTTGCATTTGCTCGAGCCGGAGTTTCTCGTCGCCGGAATCGTCCAGGATATTGAGTACCGCCTTTTGCGTCAGCTGCAGCAACGACCGTTCCTGGGCGCCATCCTCCAGGATGTTGAGCACGGCGCGCTGGGTATCGTGCAATTGCTCCCGCTCCGCGGCCGCGTCCTCCAGGATGTTGAGCACGGCCCGTACGTAGTCGGACTGGGTGAACTCCCGCTCCCCTTCCCAGCCGGCCGGCGCGCGCGACCACATCACCCCTCCCTCGCGGTGGACGCCCTCAATTGTTCGATGACCTTCCTGTTTTCCTCGATATCCTTCTTCAGCTCGATCATCTTCAGTTCCCGTCCCACGGTCAGGCGCTGGAAGCGTTCCAGTTCGGCCAGGCGCTCCAGTTCCTTGGTGCGCTGCTCGGCCACCTCGGCCTCGGCCTTCTTTTGCGCCGTCACGTCGCGGGCGGCGGCGAACACGCCCAGCACATTGCCGCGTGTATCCTTGTAGACGGAAGCGTTATACAGCACGTCGGTCAGCTTGCTGTCGCTGTGGCGTATGGTCAGCGGGTAATTCGACACCAGGCCTTTTTCGAACACTTGCTTATAGCCTTCGCGGGCCTTTTCCGGCTCGGTGAAATAGTCGGAGAAGTCGGTGCCGATCAGCTTTTCGCGCGGCAGCCCGGTCACCTGGGCCGAGGCCGCGTTGACGTCGGTGATCTTGCCCTCGGCGCTGATGGTGACCAGCGGGTCGAGCGAGGCCTCGATCAGGCTGCGCGCGTATTGCGAGGCCTGCTTTTGCGCCGTCACGTCGCGCGCGGCGGCGAACACGCCCAGCACGTTGCCGCGCGCGTCCTTGTAGACGGAGGCGTTGTACAGCACGTCGGTCAGGCTGCCGTCCTTGCCGCGGATGGTCAGCGGGTAGTCGGTCACATAGCCTTCCGCGAACACTTGCTCGTAACCTTCGCGGGCCTTGCCCGGTTCCGTGAAATAGTCGGAAAAGTCGGTGCCGATCAGTTTTTCGCGCGGCACGCCGGTGACCTTGATCGAACCCTCGTTGACGTCGGTGATCTTGCCCTCCGGGCTGATGGTCACCAAGGGGTCGAGCGAGGCCTCGATCAGGCTGCGGGCATATTGCGACGCCTGCTTCTGCGCCGTCACGTCGCGCGCGGCGGCAAACACCCCCAGCACGCTGCCGTGCGCGTCCTTGTAGACGGAAGCGTTGTAGAGCACGTCGGTCAGGCGGCCGTCCTTGTGGCGGATGGTGAGCGGATAGTCGGTGACGGCACCGCGCGAAAACACTTGCTGATAACCTTCGCGGGCCTTGTCCGGTTCCGTGAAATAGTCGGAGAAGTCGGCGCCGATCAACTTCTCGCGCGGCACGCCGGTGACCTTGATGGAGCCCTCATTGACGTCGGTGATCTTGCCTTCCGGGCTGATGGTCACCAGCGGATCGAGCGACGCCTCGATCAGGCTGCGGGCATAGAACTGGGTGGCTTTCAACTCCTCGGTCAGGCGGATTTCATCGGAAATATCCTTGGAAATGAGGAGGAAGCCTATGACTTTTCCCGTGCTGTCGCAGCGCGGCGTGATCACCACCCGCGCCGTGAAACGGCTGCCGTTCTTGCGCACGCGCGTAAGCGTCCCTTCCCATTTGCCGTTTTCCTTGGCCGCCGCCATGACCTGCTCGGGCCGTCCCGCCGCGATATCTTCGGGCGTGTGCAGCATGGCCGAGTTGGCCTTGCCGATGACGTCTTCCGGCTCATAACCATAGATACGGCGCGCGCCCGCATTCCACAGCAGGATATTGCCGTTCACGTCCTTGCCAATGATGGAGTATTCGGTCGACGACTCCAGTATATTCTGCAAGAATTCCGATTGTTCGTTCGCCGCCGACGCTGGAGATTGATCGATTGAAACGAGACTGCTGTGCAAAGACATACCAACTCCTTCGTAGCTAAAGGCGTCCGAAAAAGATAACCGTTGGTCCACTATATGAGCATTAAGCTATACCGTCCAGTACTTACCGACAATATTGGAGGTAGCAAGTTGCACCTGACTTGACCTGACGCCATATGGCGCGCTTTGAAACACGGCCAGCGACGGCCCGCGAAAGCGACGGTCACCGCTAATTACAATGACATGCAATTTGCAAGTCACGACCAAGTGCGGTGCTCCCCGCGATCAAGCGTGCCGCCGCTGCCGCGCATGCGACGCGCGGCGGCGCGACGGCGCGACGGCCCAGCCGGCGTCGCAGCGCTACAGCATGCGCGCCAGCAGCGCCTTATCGTAACGCTGATCGAGCGCGATGCGCACCCGATGGCCGCTGCCGGGCGCGACTTCCATGGGCGCGCCGTCCAGGGCGCGGATCTGTTCCACCGTGACCAGGGTGTTACCGCCCGGGTGCAGCACTTCCAGCTGGTCGCCCACG
>JAZJZQ010000388.1:0-3824 GCA_040389625.1 Pseudomonadota bacterium
AACTTGGGATTGCTCAGGTAGCGGATCGCCAGCTCGTGCCGCACATCCGACAGCAATTCAATGAACTCGGCGCCATGCTCGGCCAGATGGCGCTGCAGACTGCGTCCGCTCAGCCTCAATTTTCCGGCCACGCCGTCTATCGTCGCTTCGTTCAGCGGCAGCAGCAAATAGATGGCGCGCCGCACTTCGAATACGATCGATTCATGGTCGGCCGCATCAAGCGGCGCCGCCAGGCTTTCCCCGTATCGCACCAACGCCGGGTCGGCCGCGGGATTGGCCACGTCCAGGTCCGCCGCCACGCAGACGATGCCGTTGAATTCCCGGTCGAAGTGGACGGCACAGCCGAAGTAGCGCCGGTGGTAGCTGGCATCGGCCGGCGCCGCATGGGTGAAGTTGACGCTCCTGGGCCGCCATCCCGCGCCCAGCAGCACGCGGCAGATCCGCGACAGCACGCCCACAGCCAGTTCCGTCGCCTGCCGCGTCTGCACGTCCGCGCCGGCGATGATTTCCTCGCGGATCAACACCGTGTCATCCACGGTTTCGATGTAGATGGCCAGCGCATCGTTGAGCAGGTGATGGTAGCGCTCAGCCGTCAACAGCGCTTCGCGCAAGGTGCGCGCGTGCGCCAGCAGCAGGCCGATGGGGCCCACGTCGCGCCGCTGCCGCAGCTCCGACATTTCCAGCCCGAAGGTAGTGCACCCCGCACGCTCGGCCGACAATTCCAGCAGCCGGCATACGGCCGACAGCGGCACGCGCTGCCCCTGGTCGCCCACCTGCGCCGCGTCTATCCCCACCGCCGCCAGCAGTTCCAGCGAGTTCAGCTTGTGGCGGCTGGCCACCTCCAGATAGCCGGTCAGCGTGCTCGCCCGAATCATGGTTCCCATTTCCCGCTCCCCGCTTTCCGCCCCGCGCCTGCCATTTCCGCGTATTTACATGCGCGAAATCAATCGCGCCTCAACTGCCGGTCCAGTATAACGGACGTGGCGCAAAATGAGAAAACTTTGGCGCATAAAGAGAAACAACAGGCAACCATCGCCCTATACTTTCAATCAACCGCAGCACTGAAAGCGGCGATCCATCGAAACTAAAACACCACGGAGACACGATGAAAATCGAACAAATGACCTGCGCCATCGGCGCCGAGTTGCTGGACGTGAATCTGGGCGACGCGGTCCGCGACGACGGCCTGTTCAACGCCATTTACGACGCCCTGCTGAAACACAAGGTGCTGTTCCTGCGCGACCAGACGCTGGACAAGCTGTCGCGCCAGGACCACATGGCGTTCGCCCAGCGCCTGGGCCAGCTAGAAACCCACCCGATGGCCCCCAGCCATCCGGAAGCACCCGGCCTGGTGCAGATCTACAAGAACCCAGACACCCCGATGGACCGCTACGAAAACGCCTGGCACAGCGACGGCACCTGGCGCGCAACGCCGGCCCTGGGTTGCGTGCTGCGCTGCATCGAGTCGCCACCGGTGGGCGGCGACACCATGTGGGCCAACATGGTGCTGGCCTACGACAAGCTGCCCGGCTACGTAAAAAAGGAAATCGAAGGCCTGATCGCCAACCACAGTTTCAACGCCTCGTTCGCCGCCGCCATGCCGCAAGAGCAGCGCCTGAAAATGAAGGCCCAGTATCCGGACGCGGAACACCCCGTCGTACGCACCCATCCCGAAACGGGCGAAAAGATCCTGTTCGTCAACGCCTTCGCCACCCACTTCGTGAACTACCACAACAAGGAACACGTGCGCTACGGCCAGGACTACAACAAGGATGGGAGCGAACTGATGCAGTACCTGATCAGCCAGGCCTACATCCCCGAATACCAGGTGCGCTGGCGCTGGCGCAACAACAGCATGGCCATCTGGGACAACCGCAGCACCCAGCACTACGCCGTCATGGATTACCCGCCCTGCCATCGCAAGATGGAGCGGGCCGCCATCATCGGCGACAAGCCTTACTAAGCCTGGGCCATCCCAGAAAACCCTACGCATCTATCCCCAAGGAGCAAAAAATGAATTTCCTCGATGGCTCGCTGTTCCCCGAAAACCAGCAAAAACTCGTCATCACTGCCGCGCCGTTCGGCCCAGAATGGCAGCCTTCCGACTTCCCGGAAGACATCGCCGTCACCCTGGAGCAGCAGATCCAGAAAGCGGTCGACTGCTACAACGCCGGCGCCACCGTGCTGCATGTGCATGGCCGCGAAGACGACGGTTCCGGCTCCAAGCGCCTGGAGCGCACCAACGAACTGGTGGCCGGCATCCGCGCCCGCTGCCCGGACATGATCCTGCAAGTGGGCGGCTCGATCTCGTTCGCCCCCACCAAGGAAGGCGAAACGGCCAAGTGGCTGTCGGACGACACCCGCCACGGCCTGGCCATGATAGACCCCAAGCCGGACCAGGTCACCATCGCCATCAACTGCAACCAGATGAACGTGGTGGAGCAGATGTGCGCGGCCGACGTCAAGGGCACTTCGCTTGATGTGGGCACGCCCGGCTATTTCGCCTACCGCGAAATGACCATCCCGGCCGGCCCGGAGTGGGTGGAAGAACACATCCGCCGCCTGTCGGCACGGGGCATCCAGACCCATTTCCAGCTGGCCAACATCGCCCAGCTGGAAACGGTGGAACGCATGATGCGGCGCGGCGTCTGCAACGTGCCGCTGATCCTGACGTGGGTGGCCATCGGCGGCGGCTTCGAGGCGCCCAACATCTACAACCTGGCCAACTTCGTGCGCGCCTGCCCGGACGGCTCCGTGCTGACGCTGGAAAGCTCCATGCTCAACACCCTGCCACTGAACATGATGGCCATCGCCATGGGCTTGCACGTGCGTTGCGGCATCGAAGACAACCTGTGGAGCCAGGACCGCTCCCGCAAGATGTCCACCGTGGAGCAGATCGAGCAGCTGGTGCGCATTTCCCGCGAATTCGGCCGCGACGTGGCCAACGGCAAGGAAGCGCGCGAGATCTACAAGATCGGCACCTTCTACGAAACGGCGGACGAAGCGTTGGCCAAAAACGGCTTTGCGCCAAACCGCAAGACAGGCCAGAAGGGTTTCACGCAGTTCGTGCGCTAAGTTCGTACGCTGAATTCGTACGCCGACCTGGCTGACCACCCCGGCGGAGCGCGCGGCCGGGGTACAGTCGCGCAACGCCCAGGCTGGCCCCCCCCACCTGCCCGCGTCCGTTCCGCCGCATCCGGCAACAACGGGCGCACAATAGACAACTGAGCAAAAGCCGCCTACCATGAATTACGGTGTTCGATACCGTTTCGTGGAGGCGGCTTTTCCATTGCGGCAGCTTGACCTCGCCACTTTGCCGGTAACGCGCCCGGCAGGACGATGGACATGGGAGGCACTATGGTAGTGACAAACTGGTCTGGCACGTTCCTGTTCCTCGTCATCCTGCTGCTGCTCGCCTCGTCGGTCCGCATTTTCTGGGAGTACGAGCGCGGCATCGTCTTTACGCTGGGGCGCTATACGAAAGTAAAAGGCCCGGGACTGGTCTTCATCATCCCGTTGATCCAGCAAGTGGTGCGGGTGGACTTGCGCACCATAGTGCTGGAAGTGCCGACCCAGGATGTGATCTCGCGCGACAACGTGTCGGTGAAAGTGAGCGCCGTCGTCTATTTCCGCATCGTCGAGCCGGAAAAGGCCATCATCCAGGTGGTCAACTACCTCAATGCAACGAGCCAGCTGGCGCAGACCATGCTGCGTTCCGTGCTGGGCAAGCACAGCCTGGACGACTTGCTGGCCGAACGGGAAAAACTGAACCAGGACATACGCGATGCGCTCGAAGCGCAAACGGATTCCTGGGGCATCAAGGT
>JAZJZQ010000388.1:3924-6540 GCA_040389625.1 Pseudomonadota bacterium
GCGCGCCTTATTCCTTGCCCGCGTCCTCATCGAGCTTGCGCAGGAAAGCCATCTTGTCGGCGATCTTGCTTTCCAGCCCGCGCGGTACGGGTTGATACCAGCCCGGGTCGCCTATCCCGTCCGGCAGATAGGTTTCCCCTGCCGCATAGGCGTGCGGCTCGTCGTGCGCGTAGCGATACTCGTGACCGTAGCCCAGCTCCTTCATCAGCTTGGTGGGCGCATTGCGCAGGTGCACGGGTACTTCGCGCGACTTGTCCTTTTTCACGAATGCCATGGCCTGGTTGTAGGCCATATAGCCGGCGTTGCTTTTGGCCGCGATGGCCAGGTAGATCACAGCCTGGCCCAACGCCAACTCCCCTTCCGGCGAACCGAGCCGCTCGAAGGTGGCGGCCGCGTCGTTGGCCAGCTGGATCGCGCGTGGATCGGCCAGGCCGATGTCTTCCCATGCCATACGCACGATGCGACGCGACAGGTATTTGGCGTCCGCCCCGCCGTCGAGCATGCGGCACAGCCAGTACAGGGCCGCGTCCGGGTTGGAACCGCGCACCGACTTGTGCAGGGCGGAAATCTGATCGTAGAAATTGTCACCGCCCTTGTCGAAACGGCGCGCGTTCAGCGTCAGCGCATTCTGGATGAACTCGGGCGTGACGATATTGGTGCGGGCCGCGTTGGCGGCAGTGCTGGTCTGTTCCAGCAGGTTGAGCAAGCGGCGCGCATCGCCGTCCGCATAGCCGACCAGCGTATCGATGGCCGCGTCCTCGATCTGCAGATGGGACAGCGCCGTCGCGCGCGCCTTGGCCACCAGCTGCTTGAGCTCGTCCTCGTTGAGCGACTGCAGCACATACACCTGCGAGCGCGACAGCAAAGCGGAATTGACTTCGAACGAGGGATTCTCCGTGGTGGCACCGATCAGCGTCACCAGGCCCGATTCCGCATACGGCAACAGCGCATCCTGCTGCGACTTGTTGAAGCGGTGAATCTCATCCACGAACAGGATGGTGTGCTTGCCCATGGCCAGATGCTGCTCGGCCTGCTCCATGGCGGCGCGGATATCCTTCACGCCGGAAAACACGGCCGACAGCGCGATGAACTGGCAATCGAAGGCATTGGCCGTCAGCCGCGCCAGCGTGGTCTTGCCCACGCCGGGCGGGCCCCACAGTATCATCGAGTGCGGCTGGCCCGACTCGAACGCCAGGCGCAGCGGCTTGCCCGGCCCCAGCAGATGGCTTTGGCCAATCACTTCGTCCAGGGTCTTGGGCCGCAGCGCTTCCGCCAGCGGCTGGCGCGGTTCGTTCGAAAAAAGGTCTGCCATGCTGTACTTGCCGTATTAAAGGAAAAAGCGCCGCCGGCTGAAGCCGCGGCGACGCACTGCTGTGCCATTCGAGCCTGTTTCAAAATGACCGTGGCTAGGCGTGGCGCCGAAGACAGTGCGCTTGCACGGCGAGGCGTCACAACGACGCCACGGGCTTTTTGAAACTGGCTCTTAATTATTGAAGACGTCTGCACCCTTCGGCATGACGAACTTAAAGCTCGTGGCATTTAGCGCCGGATTACGTTCGATTTTCTTGAACGCCAGCACGGACAGCTGGCCAAACGTATCCTTCAGCTCCATCGCCTCCGGCAAGCCGTTGCGCAGGCCGATGGTAATTTCCTCGAAACTCGTATCCTTGGCCTTGGGCACGGCCTTCAGCCATTCCACGCCATCCTTGGTGCCCGCTTCCGACAGGGTGAAATTTTTCTCCAGGTCGTTGCTGCCGAACAGGATGGCGGCCGGCGAGGAACCGAGCGCATTGCCCAGCTTCTTCACGGTGACCTGGTTCAAGTCCTTGTCGAAAATATAGAGCTGCTCGCCATCGGCCTGCAACACCTGCTCGTACGGTTTTACGTACGTCCAGATGAACTTGCCGGGCCGGGCGAACACAAAGGTGCCGGTGGACGAGGTGGAGGTCTTGGTGCCGCCGCTTTCCAGCTTCTTGACCTGGTGCTGGGAAAATTCGCCCTTGGCCGACTTGGTGCCGGCCACGAAAGACTTGAACTGTTCCAGCGCGCTGGCATGGGCCGCGCCCGCCAGCAGCAGGCTGCAGGCCAGGGCGGCCGCTGTCTTGGCCACTGTTTTGGCCACTGCGTTGCAATGTTTCATACGATTTATCCTGTTTATTCTGCGCTGGCGGTAGGGGCCAGAATGTCGCGGTTGCCGTTCGACTGCATGGGCGACACAACGCCGCTCTGCTCCATCTGCTCCAGCAGACGCGCGGCGCGATTGTAGCCGATGCGCAAATGGCGCTGCACCAGCGAAATGGAGGCGCGGCGGTTCTTGAGCACCACTTGCACGGCCTGGTCGTACATCGGATCGGCTTCGCCGCCGCCCTCGCCCGCCGCTCCGGCCTCGCCGCCTTCGCCTTCCAGCGTGCCGCCTTCCAGGATGCCGTCGATGTAATCCGGTTCGCCCGTCGTCTTCAAGTGCTTGACGACGCGGTGCACCTCTTCATCGGAAACGAACGCGCCGTGCACGCGCACAGGCAAACCGGTACCGGGCGGCATGTACAGCATGTCGCCCATACCGAGCAGCGTTTCCGCGCCCATCTGGTCGAGAATGGTGCGCGAGTCGATCTTGGA
>JAZJZQ010000389.1:0-753 GCA_040389625.1 Pseudomonadota bacterium
TCATCACTTCCGACACGTTCGCCTTCGGGCGGCGCTTGTCGATGATGGCCAGGTCACAACCGAGGCGCTTGGCCAGGGCGCGCGCGCGCACCACGCCGCCCACGTCGGGCGAGACCACCAGCAAATCGTCGTAGTTACGTTTTTGCAAGTCGCCCAGCAAGATGGGCGAGGCGTAGATATTGTCAACCGGGATATCGAAGAAGCCCTGGATCTGGTCGGCGTGCAAGTCCATGATCAAGACGCGTTCGACGCCGGCGTGCTCGAGCATGTTGGCGACGACCTTGGCCGAAATGGCCACGCGGGCCGAACGGGGACGACGATCCTGGCGTGCATAACCGAAATAAGGAATCGCGGCCGTGATGCGGCCAGCCGAGGCGCGCTTCAAGGCGTCGACCATCAGCATGATTTCCATCAGGTTGTCATTGGTCGGCGCGCACGTCGATTGAAGCACGAAAACATCCTTGCCGCGCACGTTTTCGTTGATCTCGACCATCACTTCGCCGTCAGAGAATTGCGAAACGACAGCTTTGCCGAGAGGAATGCCGAGGTTTTTTGCGACTCCCTCTGCCAGTGCCGGATTGGCGTTGCCGGTAAAAACCATCAGGTTTTCGTAAGCCATGGGAGTCCCAAGAGGTAAGCGTTGATATCTTGAAAAGTCACCAGACGGCAGGCCGGTCTGGCGCTGAAATAATTCGAGGACTCGCGAGGGCGAGGCCACCGTTTGCCTGGCCGGACGCGGGTAGCGCATCGACA
>JAZJZQ010000389.1:773-4270 GCA_040389625.1 Pseudomonadota bacterium
TGGTATGCTGGAATCAAAATCCAGTGCCTTAACCAGCTTGGCGATTCCCCTACGCAACTGACTGCTTGTCGTTACATGCCCGGCATTATACCGAAAAATTCACGCTAAGCAAAATCTTTTTTCCTACTCACAACAAGCTGGCGATGGGATGCTTGTCCAGTGCTTTGGCTTTCCAGGCAACCCACTTGGCAGGCACATTACTGAGCACCGCGTCCGCTTCGACTTCACTGCCGACCGCACAAAACACACAAGCTCCGGAGCCAGTCATCCTGGCGTCACCGTAAGCAGCGAGCCATTCTATCGCCTCGGCTACCGGCGGGAATAACTGCGTTGCCACTTGCTGCAAATCGTTCTTTCCGTACCCTGTCAAACCCGTTTGTTTTTCGAGGTAGCTGGAAAAGTCCGTTATTATGACGAGCGGCGTATTCCTTGTCAAATGTTCCGAGCAAAAAATTTGCGCCGTGGGCACCGCCACGCCCGGCTCGATCACCACATACCAGCAATCCGGCGCCTTGACCGGCTGCAGCGCCTCGCCCACCCCTTCCGCAAAGGCCGTCTGGCCGAAGATGAAGAACGGGATGTCCGCGCCAAGCGGCAAGCCCAGCGCCATCAATTCCTCGCGCGTCAGGCCGGCCTGCCACAGATGGTTCAACGCCATCAGCGTGGTGGCCGCGTCGGACGAGCCGCCGCCCAGGCCGCCGCCCATGGGCAGGATCTTGTCGATGGCGATGTCCACGCCGGGCGGCAAGGCGCCCGTGCGGAGCAACACTTCGGCCTGCAGCAGGCGGGCGGCGCGGATGATCAGGTCCTGCTGCTCGGGCACGCCCGCCACTTCCGTGACGCGGCGGATCTGATGGTCGGCGCGCAGCGTGTAGTGCAGCGTGTCGCCGCGATCGATCAGCTGGAACACGGTCTGCAGCAAATGGTAGCCGTCGGCGCGGCGGCCGTTCACGTGCAGGAACAGATTCAGTTTGGCCGGGGCCGGGCAATTCTTCAGGCTTTGCATGTCGGGATACAGTCAAAAATTCAGGGAGCGGCGGGAGCGTCGATGACGATGCGGATCTGCATGTCTTCCAGGCCGCCCAGCGTGCTGCGGGCCATGTCGATGCGGCGCGGGCGGGGTACGGCGCCGCCCTCGTCCTGCCACGACACGTAATCGAGCCGCCAGCCGTCGCGCGTGGTCACGCTGCTGCGGGCTGGACTGGCCGCGAATCGGCTGCCGTCGGCGGCGATGGCATAGCCTTGCAGCCAGTCGCGCAAGCCCGACACGGGCAAGGTCCAGCCCAAGGTCTGCGCGCTCAGGCTGTCGATGTCGCCGGCCACGCGGGGCGCCTTGCCCGCTTCCGTCAGGCTGGCGTAGCCGGGCGCGACGGTAATGGTGGCGATGGTCGAGCCCAGCGGCGAGGCCAGGCTGACGTCGGTGCGCGCCGCCGTCTGCAGCCAGCTGAACTTGCCCGACAGCGTTTCGCGCTTGCCGTCCTTGCTGTAGTTGACGGACAGCCGGCCATTGAATTCGATGGCGGCCTGATACGGCGCGACGGCGCTCTGCGACAGGGGAGCGGACGAGGTGGCACAACCGGCCAGCGCGGCGCAGGCGGCCAACGCCGCCAGGGGATACAGGAATTTAGGCATCGGTACTTACAGGCTTTGGTTCAGGCGCGCCAGCGTGCTTTTGAGGGCGTCGTTCTTGGGGTCCTTGGCCTTGGCTTCGGACCACATCTTGCGCGCGCCCGTCTGGTCGCCCTTGACCCACAGCACTTCGCCCAGGTGGACGGCGATCTCGGGATCGTTGCGCAAGGCGTAGGCGCGGCGCAGCATCTCCTCGGCCTCGGCCAGGTGGCCCAGGCGGAACTGCACCCAGCCCATGCTGTCCATGATGAAGGGGTCGCCCGGCGCCATCTTGAGCGCCTTGTCGATCAGGGCATAGGCTTCCGTCAGGCGCACGTTGCGCTCGGCCAGCGAGTAGCCGAGCGCGTTGAGGGCGTGGTGGTTGTCGGGCGCCGAGTCGATCACCTGGCGCAGGCTTTTTTCCATCACGTCCAGCTCGCCCAGCTTTTCCGCCGCCAGCGCGAAGTCGTACAGCAGGTCGGCGTTCTCGGGGAAGCGCTTGAGCGCGTTCTGCAACACGACGAAGGCGGTGCGGCTGTCGCCGGCATCGCGCAGGATCTGGGCGTCGGTCTGGATGATCTGGGCCTGCTCCACCGGGTCGGCCGTCTGCAGCGCCTCGAGCTGCTTGCGGGCTTCGTCCACTTCGCCCTTGCGGGCCGTGAGCTGGGCCCGTTTCAGGCGGGCCGTCAGGTAGACCCGGCTGTCGTTGCTCTCCACCTTCTCCAGCCACACGGCGGCGCCGTCGAAGTCGCCCCGCTCTTCGGCCAGCTGAGACAAGATCATCAACACCTTGGACGGGTCGCGCTCGTCGCCGGGGTGCTCGCCCAGCACGGCGATGAAGCGCTTGAAATAGTCTTCCGCGCCGGCCAGGTCCTGGCTTTGCATGGCCGTCACGCCCAGCGCGTACAGCGTGGCCAGGTTGTCGGGCTGCTCCTTGAGCAACAGCAGGAATTGCTTGCGCGCTTCGTCGTACTGCTTGTTGTCGACCAGGATGCGGGCATAGGCGGCCCGCACTTCGCGCGCGCCGGCGTGCTGGGCCAGGAAGCCGGTCAGGATCTGGACCGCGCTGTCCATGTCGGGCGCAACCTGGGCCCGGGTCAGCACGGCCAGTTCGGAGTCCGGCCGCAGGCGCAGCGCGGTGGCCGCTTCGGCGCGGGCCCGCTCGCTGTCATTGTTGGCGAAGGCGCTCTGGGCCAGGATCAGGTGCGCTTCCAGCATGTCGCCGTAGGGCGCCAGCACGCGCTCGGTGAGCGCGTAGGCGGCCGCCTTGTCCTTGGCGCGCAGCAGGAATTGCTGCATCTGGAACATGGCCAGCCCCCGCGCGGCGGGCTTGGCCGCCTGCAGGCGCTGGGCGAAGATCTGCTCCGCTTCCGACAGGTCGTCGTTGACGACGGCAAAGCCGAGGAAATACTGCACCGCCTCTTCCGAGTTCGGCGCCAGGCTGCGCCACAGGCGGATCGCGGCCAGCGCTTCCCCGCCCTGCTTGGCCGTCAGCGCCATTTCCGCCGCCCGCTTGGCCAGGCGCGGATCGCGCGTCTGCTGGGCCAGCGCCATCATCGTCATGTACGGGCCCTGCCACTGGCCGCGCTTGAATTCCAGTTCCGCCTTGGTCAGCTTGTACAGCATGTCGCTGGTCAGTTCGACGCCGGGCAAGGCCTCCTCGGCCGCAGCCGGGGCCGGGGCGGGCGCCTCCGGTTCCGGCGCCGGCGGCGCGGCCGCCTCGGCGGGGACGCGGGGCGCGACGGCGCACGCCGACATCAGGACGGACAGGGTTACAATGGCGAAAGCGTTTTTCAAAGGGAAATCCTGGCAGGTCGGACTGAACGGGCTGACCGTGGCGGCAGCGCTTGGGTCAGATTTTACGCTCAACGCGGCGCTCGCGTCTGCCC
>JAZJZQ010000390.1:0-1926 GCA_040389625.1 Pseudomonadota bacterium
CCATGCCGGCAATGGTATAGCGCCTGCGTCCTTGCGTTTCGGATCAGAGCGCAATACGGTCGAGTCTGTGTACGATTGTTGGCACTGACCCCCGCGGTTGTTGGGCGCCGAGCTTGAAGATGCCGACCGCACGCGCCAGGTTGGTGGCCTGCTCCTGCATGCTTTCGGCCGCCGCCGCGGCCTGTTCGACCAGGGCCGCGTTCTGCTGGGTCATGGCGTCCATCTGGCCCACGGCGCGGTTCACTTCCTCGATGCCCACGCTCTGTTCCTGGCTGGCGGCCGTGATGTCGTGCATGTAGTCGGCCACCTGCCGCACGGCCGTGACGATGCGCTCCATGGTCTGGCCGGCCGAGTCGACCAGCTTGCCGCCGGCATCCACCTGGTCCACGGAATTGCCGATCAGGGTCTTGATCTCCTTGGCCGCGCCGGCGCTGCGCTGGGCCAGGTTGCGCACTTCCGAGGCGACGACGGCAAAGCCGCGTCCCTGTTCGCCGGCGCGCGCCGCTTCCACCGCCGCGTTCAGGGCGAGGATGTTGGTCTGGAACGCGATCGAGTCGATCACCCCGATGATGTCGACGATCTGGTACGAGCTGGCCTTGATGGTGGCCATGGTCTGCACCACGTCGGCCACGATCTGCCCACCCTGCGCGGCCACCGCCGATGCCGACACGGCCAGCTGGTTGGCTTGCTGCGCGTTCTGGGCGTTCTGGCGCACGGTGCCGGTCAGTTCTTCCATCGAGCTGGCCGTCTGTTCCAGCGCGCTGGCCTGGGCTTCCGTGCGCGAGGACAGGTCGGCGTTGCCGCTGGCGATCTCGCGCGAGGCGACGGTGATCGATTCTGTGCTGCGCCGCACGGCGCCCACGGTGTCGGCCAGGCTGTCGTTCATGCCGGCCAGGGCGCGCAGCAGCTGGCCCGTTTCGTCCTGGGCGCCCACGCTCACGCGCTGGGTCAGGTCGCCGCCGGCCACGCGCGTGGCCAGCTCCAGTGCCTGCTGCAGGGGACGCGTGATGCTGCGGCTCAGGCGCAGCGCCACCACCACGGCCAGCGTCATGGCCACGGCGCAGATCACGACCATGATGACGGCGGCGCGCGCGCTATCATCCTTGAAACGGGTGATGCCGGCGCCGATTTGCTGGTTCTGCAGGGCCGCCACCTGGTCGATCCCGGCCAGCCATTTGTCCTGCAGCGGCGCCACCTGCGTGGTCAGCACCTTGAGCGCCTGGCCCGCGTTGAAGCCGGCCACGTATTCCTGCGCTTCCTTGATGAAAGGCGCGCTGGCCTGCTCGTAGCCGTGCATCTCGGCCACGATGGCTTGCTCGGCCGGGCTCAGGCCCAGGGCTGCCAGCTTGGCTTCGTTGTCGCGGTAGCGCTGCTGTTCGATGCCGATGTTGGCCATTTCCCGCTGCATCTGATTGAGGTCGGCGGTGGCGCCGATGTTGCGGGCCGACAGACCCTGGTGGAACAGGTTCTGGCGCATGGCGGCCACCAGGGCCGACTTGGCGTTGCTGGCGTTGACCGATTGCGTCAGGCTGGCGCCGGCCTGGCGCGAGGCCAGTGCGGCGATGGCCGTCATGCCGGCCATCAGGACCAGCATCAGGCCGAAGCCCAGCATCAGGCGGTAGCCTATCTTGATATCGTTGAGCTTCATGTTCAGTCTCCATGACGCCGGTCGTGGCCCGCGTCTTTAGTATGGGTATGCGTGCTGCGCCTCGCCGCGGCCCGGTGGGCGCGGTGGTCGCCGCGCTGCTGCAGCCGGAAACTACGGGGAGGGGAGGGAGACGGCTGCCGCAGGAGGCGGCAGCCGTGCCGGGGCGCTTACTGCCCCAGGTCGACGCGCTGTTCCGACGTCGGGTCGAAGAACACGGCCTTGGACAGGTCGAACGCCAGCTTGGTGTGCAGGCCGGCCGTCGCTTCGGCGCGCGGGTG
>JAZJZQ010000391.1:0-1937 GCA_040389625.1 Pseudomonadota bacterium
CCGACCACGTGACGGAGCGGCAGAACTATCTCTACCTGGCCCATTCCAAGCTGCGTGCCTGCGGGCTGGGGCCGGCGCTGCTGGTGGGCGACCTGCCGCCCCATGTGGAAGGCAGTTCCCGCATCCTCGACGTGGAAGGGCGGGTACGCTGGCAGAAGGCTTTCGTCAGCGGCGAGCAGAATATGTCGCACACGATCGCCAACCTGGAACACCACCACTTCAAGTATCCGCTGTTCCGCCGCGCGGGCGACGTGCATATCCATTTCTTCGGCACGGCCACGCTGAGCGTGGCGGACAATATCGTCGTCAAGGCGGGGGAGACGTTCGAGATCGAGGCGCCGCTGTTCGGGCCGGCCTTGCGCAACAAGCTGGCCACGTATGCCACCGGACTGGCACAGGTGACGCCATTATGAGCATCACAGGCGAAGCACTGATAGGCGGCATGGCCGTCCAGGGCAAGGGACAGGCATTCCAGGCCTGGAATCCCACCGAAGGCAAGAGCATGGAGCCGGACTTCAACGCGGTGAACGCGGCGCAGATCGACCTGGCATGCCGCCTGGCCGAAGCGGCCTTCGACCCCTTCCGCGCCACCAGCGATGCGCAGCGCGCCACGCTGCTCGAAACCATAGGCCGGCAGATCGAGGAACTGGGCGACGCGCTGATCGAGCGCGCCTGCGCCGAAAGCGGCCTGCCGCGCGCCCGCATCGAAGGCGAGCGCACGCGCACCATCAACCAGCTCAAGCTGTTCGCGAACCTTTTGCGCGAGGGCGCCTGGAACGAGGTGGTCATCGATCGCGCGCTGCCGGAACGCACCCCGCCGCGCCAGGACCTGCGCCGCCGCATGATAGGCCTGGGGCCGGTGGCCGTGTTCGGGGCCAGCAATTTCCCGCTGGCGTTTTCGGTGGCCGGCGGCGATACGGCGTCGGCGCTGGCGGCCGGCTGTCCGGTGCTGTTGAAGGCCCATCCGGCCCATCCCGGTACGTCGGAACTGGTGGCGCGCGCCGTCGTCAAGGCGCTGGCGCAGTGCCAGATGCCGGCCGGCGCGTTCGCGCTGCTGACGGGGGCGGGCAACGAAATAGGGCAGGAACTGGTGCGTCATCCGGCCGTCAAGGCGGTCGGCTTTACGGGCTCGCGCAGCGGCGGCCTGGCGCTGATGGCGCTTGCGGCGGCCCGTCCGCAGCCCATCCCCGTCTATGCGGAGATGAGCAGCATTAACCCCGTGTTCCTGCTGCCGGCCGCGCTGGCGGCCCGCTGCGGGCAGATCGCCACCGATTTCGCCGCTTCGCTGACGATGGGCGTGGGCCAGTTCTGCACCAATCCCGGGCTGCTGCTGGCGCTGGATGGCCCGGACCTGGAGCGTTTCGAACTGGCGGCGGCGCTGGCCGTGGCCGAAGGACAGGCCGCTCCCATGCTCACGCCCGGCATCGCCCAGGCGTACCGCAAGGGCATGCGCCAACTGGCCGACCATCCACAGGTGGCAACGCTGGCGATGGCCGGGCAGCACGACGGCAAGGGCGCGCCGGCCCTGTTCCGCACCAGCGGCGCCGCTTTCCTGGCCCAGCATGCGCTGGCCGAAGAAGTGTTCGGCCCGGCCGCATTGCTGGTAGTCTGCCGCGACATGGCGCAGATGCGCCAGGTGGCCGAAAGCCTGGAAGGCCAGCTGACGGCAACCCTGCAAATGGATGCGGCCGACATGGCCGCGGCGCAGGCCCTGCTGCCGATATTGGAGCGCAAGGCCGGCCGTATCCTGGCCAACGGTTTCCCCACCGGGGTGGAAGTGGCCGGCGCGATGGTGCATGGCGGGCCGTTCCCGGCCACCTCCGACGGGCGCAGCACATCGGTGGGCACGGCGGCGATAGCACGCTTCCTGCGGCCGGTGGCGTACCAGAACCTGGCGCAGGCATTGCTGCCGCCCGTGCTGCGGGATGATAATGAAG
>JAZJZQ010000392.1:0-2081 GCA_040389625.1 Pseudomonadota bacterium
GGCCGCCTGTACAACGGCGACGAGCTGCTGTACGTGATGGTGATGGACCGCCTGGCCACGGGCCCGGTGCCGGGCGCCGTGGGCACCTTGATGACCAATATGGCGCTGGAAGTGGCGTTCAAGCAAAAGAACATCGGCTTCGCGCGCGCCAAGGTGGGCGACCGCTACGTGCTGGAAGTGATGCAGGAAAAAGGCTGGATCCTGGGCGGCGAAGGCTCGGGCCACCTGCTGTGCCTGGACAAGCATACGACCGGCGACGGCATCATCTCGTCGCTGCAAGTGCTGTCGGCGCTGGTGCGCAGCGGCAAGTCGCTCGAGCAATGCGCGCAAGACCTGGTGCTGTTCCCGCAGACGCTGGTCAATGTGCGGGTGGCGCCCGGCTTCGACTGGACCTGCAACGCGGCCATGGTCAGCGAAAAGGAACTGGTGGAGCGCGAACTGGGCGACAGCGGACGGGTGCTGATCCGCGCCTCGGGCACGGAACCGCTGATCCGCGTGATGGTGGAAGCGCGCAATGCGGCCGACGCGGCCGCCATGGCGCAACGTATCGCCGACAAGGTCGACAGCCAACTGGCGGCCTGAGGCGGGGGAGGGCGCGGCAGCCTGGCCCGCAGGCACGGGCTGCCACCCCGCCCGCGATGCCTGGAGGGGACAGGCACCCCGGGCGATGCGAACCGGCCGTGAACGGCTGGTCCGCCTGGCCTAGCGTACGGCCAGCGACATGGCCTGGGCCGGGATCACGGTGCCGTCGGACAGGGTCCTTTGCGGCACCACCATCAGCAGCTCGCCATGCACGTTATCGTTCGGCAGCAGGTCTATCGTCATCTGCAGTTGCTGGTCCAGTGCCGTGAAGGAATTGGCGCTGGTGGCCACGATCTGGTGCCGGCCCTGGTCATTCACTTCCGCATACATCTTGTTGCCGCGGCTGGTCAGGACCAGGTATTGGCCGTTGGCGAGCTCGTAGGCCCCCTTGTAGGCATAGAAATCATCCTGGTCCATGTAACGGATATGCGTAGGTGCGTCGATTCTCAGCGCCGGGCCGGGAACGGTAACGGTTTCGGCCGGGGCGGTGGTTTGGCTATAGGCGGCCAGCGATGCCACGCTCAACAGCGAAGCGAGTATGAGCTTTTTCATGATTTTCACCTTCCTTTTTCATTGAACAGCGATGCTGCAATGCCGGTGATTTAATTCCGATTCAACTCCGCCAGTGGCGGCGGCGCCGGCTGAATAATATCCCTGTTTTGCTTTGTGGTATAAACTTCATCATGCGGATTTTGCATGCAATGGCCTGTGGCCGTATCATATTAATGCCCGCTGCTTTATCCTGATCATGCTCATTATTTATATACAGCTGATCGGGATGAATAAATATTAATTGCCTGCGCGCCGGCCGGAATAATGGCGGCCGGCCGGACTCCCGCCAGCGCCGTCCATCCCTGCAAGGCAGGGGCGAACCAGCGCAGCGTAGCTGCCCGGACTACAGCAACAATGTCGCTTCAAACCATCCGAAATGGAGGAGATCCCTGCCGGCGGCATGAGAACGGCCGGCTGAATAAGGCTCGCATGGCGCGAGCCTGGCTGACGTCGGGCGGTATTTATATTACTGAGAGAAGCGCTCCAACTGTTCTCTGGCAGTAGTGCCCATTCGTCCCCAGCTGCAACTCCGGCGGGTGCGCGGAGATATTGTTGTGCGCCGCCTCGTGAGCGGCGCAATGCAGCGCAAGAATTTCTGATTGATAGTTATTCTGCTATTAAACGGAGAGAATGTAACCTAATATATTTCTATCGCTAATTGGATGGCGCTGCATAAAATATATGGGCATCCATTGCGTATCGGTTTATTTAAACCGCGGGAATAGGCGGAGCTTGCGGCGATCTTGTGCGGCCGGAGATAAGGCTGTGCGTTCTGCTGATGGCTACTGACGAATTGGCAAGTTTTTCTGCCTATCGGCAGGAAATATGAACAATTCGTCTGAAACATTGACGAAAATGGCGCCAACGGTTACTATGTCGTCTTCGGAGTGTAGCGCAGCCCGGTAGCGCACCTGGTTTGGGACCAGGGGGTCCAAGGTTCGAATCCT
>JAZJZQ010000393.1:0-2088 GCA_040389625.1 Pseudomonadota bacterium
GACCAGTCGCGCTGGCTGTCCTTCACCAGCGGCGAGGCCGACCTGTTCTGGCTGGACGGTCCGCTGGCGCCCAAGGCCCTGCTCGACGGCAAGTTGCGGCCCGAACTGGCGGCCAGGGGCATCCAGCTGTCGCGCCTGATCGACCCCGAGATCACTTATTACTATTGGAATATGCAGGATCCCGTGCTGGGCGGCTCAGGCAAGGACAAGATCGCCCTGCGGCGCGCCATCGCCATGGCCCACAACGTGGACGAGGAAATCCGCCTGGTGTGGAACGGCCAGGCCACGCCGGTGCAATACCCCATCCCGCCCGGCGTGGTGGGCCACGATCCCGCCTACCGCAGCCTGCTGCAGTACGATCCCGTGCTGGCCAACAAGCTGCTCGACCGCTACGGCTACAAGAAGGGCCCCGACGGCTGGCGCACGCTGCCCGACGGCAAGCCGTTGCGGGTGCGCTACACGTCGCGCAACGAGGCCAGCGGCGTGCTGCAGGCCGAAATCTGGCGCAAGACCTACAACGCGCTGGCCATCCACATGGACAACGAGCGCATGACGCTGGGCGACATCATGAAGGCCGAGCCGCTGTGCAAGCTGCAGACGCGCAACTTCCAGTGGATTGCCGACTTCCCCGACGGCGACAACTTCATGCAACTATTCTATGGCGGCAATGTGGGGCAGAACAACGCCGCCTGTTACAAGGATGCGCAGTACGACGCCTGGTACACGGCCAGCCATGCCTTGCCGGCCGGACCGGAGCGCGATGCGCTGTACCACAAGATGGCGCGCAGCATCGAAGTCAACGGCGCCGCCCTGATGGGCTATGCCCGTTACCGCAACATGCTGGCGCAACCGGCCGTGCTGGGGTATAAGAAGCATCCCATCCTGCATCAGGAATGGCCGTACATCGATCTCGACCGCACGGCCGGCCCTGCCAGATAAGCGCAGCTAATAAAAGAAGAAAAAGATCATGTTTGCTTATATCGTGCGCCGTCTGTGGCAAATGCTGCCCACCATGCTGGGCGTGGTGCTGCTGGTGTTCATCCTGTTTAACTGGGTGGGCGGCGACCCCGCCTACATCCTGGCCGGCAAGATGTCCAATGCCCAGAGCATTGCCAACATCCGTCACCAGTTGGGCGTGGATCAACCGTATTACGTGCAGTTGTGGATCTTTATCAAACAGATCGTGACGTTCGACTTCGGCCAGAGCTGGGCCACGGGCGAGGCCGTGTCCAGCATCGTGACCACCCGGCTGGGACCGTCGCTGACGGTGCTGGTGCCGCTGACCCTATTGGAAACGGCGCTCGGCATCGGGCTGGCGCTGGCCATCGCCTTCGTGCGCGGCTCGCTCACGGACCGCGCCGTCATGGTCGCTTGCACGGTGGGCATGTCGGTCAGCATCCTGGTCTACATCATCGTGTTTCAGTACGGCCTGGCTTACCGGCTGGGACTGTTTCCCGTGCAGGGCTGGGGCGACGGCTTCTGGAGCAACCTGCTGCGCTATGCGCCGTTGCCGATCCTGATCGGGCTGGCCGTGTCGGTGGCGCCCACGCTGCGGCTGTTCCGCAGCTTCGTGCTGGACGAGGTGGGACAGGATTATGTGCGCACGGCCCGCGCCAAGGGGCTGTCCGAGCGGCGCGTGATGTGGGTCCATGTGCTGCGCAATGCCGCCATTCCCATCATTACGTACGTGATGTCGAACCTGCCGGCGCTGTTGATCGGCGCGTTCTTGCTGGAACGCTTCTTCGGCATTCCCGGCATCGGGCGCGAAGTGATCCTGGCCGTCGAGCGCAGCGATTTTCCCGTCATTAAGGCCATCACGATTTATGTGGCGGTCGCCACCATGGTCGCCAACCTGCTCACCGACCTGCTGTACCAGGCCGTCGATCCACGCGTGCAGCTGACATGAGGACGAGCGATGCGTGATCCCCTGGCATCTCCCGGCTTGTGGGCCCTGGCCTGGCGCCGTTTGCGGGCCGACCGCCTGGCCATGGCGGCGCTGGCCGTGGTGGCGGCTTTCCTGTTGATGCTGCTGCTGTCTGCCAGCGGGCTGATCGTGGCGGACTGGGAGGATGAGGTGGCCGTCAATTA
>JAZJZQ010000394.1:0-5898 GCA_040389625.1 Pseudomonadota bacterium
CCTGCTCCAGCGCCAACTCTGGTTCCCGCTCCAGCGTCCGCCTATTCCGCGGACGCCACCGCAGCGCCTTCGCCAGCGCGCACGCCAGGCGCGGATACGGGCGCGGACGCGGCGGGGACCGGCAGCTGACGGCCAACAGCTGCGGTTGCGGTTGCGGTTGCGGTTGCGGTTGCGGCCAACACTGCCTCAGGCAGGAAAGCGTACCTCGAAACGGGCGCCCTGGCCGTGGGCGCCCGCGTCCAGCGTAATGGCGGCTCCATGGGCCAGCGCGATGTCGCGCACGATGGCCAGGCCCAGGCCGCTGCCGTGGGTCTTGTCGTCCAGCCGCACGTAGCGGCTGAATACCTGGTCGCGCTTGGCCGGCGGGATGCCGGGGCCGGAATCCTCCACCGCCAGCATGCCGCCGCCGTCGGCCGGGCGGCAGCTGACGGTGACCGTGCCATGGGCCGGCGTGTAGCGGATGGCGTTGTCGATCAGGTTGTCGATCAGGTCGCGCAGCAGGAAACGGTCGCCCTGCACGGGCGTGGGCTGCAAGTCGAAGCCCAGGTCGATCTGCTTGAGGGCGGCCTGTTCGACGAAATGCTGGATGGCCTCCTCCACCAGGGTGTCGAGCGCCACCGGCTCGAGCCGGGTCTTCTCGAAATGGCTGGGTTCGGCGCGCGCCAGCGCCAGCAGCTGGTTGGTCTGCCGTATCATGCGCTCGGTGGACGACAGCATCAGCCGCACCGACTGGGCCGTGTCCGGTTCGCCGTGGCGCTGGGCCAGCCATTCGAGCTGGGTCTTGAGGCCGGCCAGCGGCGTGCGCAGCTGGTGCGCCACATTGGCCAGGAAATCGTGCTGGGCGCGGGCGCCGTCGCTGACCCGGTCCAGCAAGCCGTTAAAGGCCAGCACCACGGGGCCCAGCTCGAACGGCACGCCGGCCCCGTTGATGGGCGACAGGTCGTCGCCGGCCCGCGCGTTAAGGTCGGCCCGCATGCGGTTGAGCGGCTGCAGGCCGTTACTGACGGAAAACCAGATCAGGCCCACGGAGGCGAGCGTGAACGCCGCCTCCAGCAGGATCAGCACGCGCACGATGGCGGCCCGGATCTGGCCCCGCTTGCGCAGCGTCTTGGCCACCGCGATCACGGGGCCGCCGGCGGCCGGCCGCAGGGCCACGGCGCGCACGGCCTCGCCCCGCAGCACCGTATCGTAGGCGGCCGTCGGACCGGGGCCGGCGGCCGCCGGCGCCGGGAAATCGGCGTCGCCGGCGATCAGGGCGCCGGCGCCGTCGCGCACGGCGAAATAGACGGCGTCCGTATTATCGTTGCGCAGCACCTGCTCGGCCTGGTGCGGCAGATCGATCTGCCAGCGGCCGTCGCGCTGGGCCAGCCGCGCGCCCAATGCACCGGCCGCGTCCGACAAGGCCTGGTCGAACGCGATCTGGGCCGGCATCCATGCCAGCAGATAGGTGAGCGCCCCGCCAGCCAGGTTGAGCAGCAGGATGGGCCCGATCAGCCAGCGCAGCAGGCGCAGCCGGATGCTGGTGTGGTGTTGCACGTCGCGCTCCGCTTATGCGCCAGCCACGGCGCCACTCGCTTCGAGCATGTAGCCAAAGCCGCGGATGGTGCGGATGGTGATGCCGGCGTCGGCGATCTTCAGGCGCAGGCGCGAGATGTAGACTTCCACCGCATTGAGCGTCACGTCCTCGCCCCAGGGCAGGATGGCGTCGATGATCTGCTGCTTGGACACCACCCGCGATCCATGCTGCAGCAGGTATTCCAGCACGGCCCACTCGCGCACGGACAGCTCGATCACGCGCTCGCCGATGCGGGCCCGCTTGGCCGTCGTGTCGAGCGTGAGGGCGCCCAGCGCCAGCACGGTGGGCTTGGGCGCGTTGCGCCGCGCCAGCGCCCGCACCCGCGCCACCAGTTCGGCCGTGGCGAACGGCTTGACCAGATAGTCGTCGGCGCCCAGTTCCAGCCCCCGCACCCGGTCTTCGATGGCGTCGCGCGCCGTCAGCAACAGCACGGGGATGGCGCTGCCGCGCAGGCGCAGCCGGCGCACCACTTCGAAGCCGTCGATGCCGGGCAAGCCGATGTCGAGCACCACCACGTCGGCCGCCCCGGCCCGCTGCAGCAACAGGTCGGCCTGGTCGCCGTGGCTCACCACATCGACCGCCATGCCGTGCCCGGCCAGCGCGCGCGTCAGGCCGTCGGCCAGCACGGCATCGTCTTCCACTACTAGTACGTGCATGCTCGGGAAAATTGAAAGATTAGAAAAAAGGCAGGTGCCCGCTGCACGCATTATGCGGCATTTGTTGTACAGGCCCCAAGCAAAACGACAGGGAGCGGAGCTGCATGAGGCAAATTCATCATGCTGTCACATTTGCCGTGCATTATTGCATTACGGAAATACCAATTCTATTATGGAAAATACATGACTTCCCTTCTCCAGCCTGCCATCGCCCTGATGCAGCGCCTGCGCCTGCTGCCCAAATTCACCCTGATCTGCCTCGTGTTCCTGTTGCCGCTGCTGCTGGTGACGGCCATGCTGATGCAGGAATTGCACAAATCCATCGCCCGCACGGAACAGGAACAGCGCGGCGTGGCCTACATCGGCCAGTTGCAGGAAATCACCCGCCTGACCCAGCAGTTGCGGGCCCAGGAACACCTGCGCCGGGCCAGCCCGGCCAACGCGGCGCCAGCGCCCCAGCGCGACGCCATCACCCAGCGCATGCGCCAGCTCGACGCGTTCCAGGCCGACGCCGGCAGCGTGGCCGCCCTGCCCGAGTGGCAGGCGCTGCGCAAGCAGTGGGATACCCTGCAGCAACGCCAGGGCACGCTGGACGCCAGGGACAGCTTCGCCCTGCACAGCGCGCTGGTGGCCGACATGGCGCGCCTGACGACGCTGGTGGCCGACCGCTCCAACCTGAGCCTGGACCCGGAAGTGCAGACCTACTACCTGATCGCGTCGTTCCTGAAGACCTTCCCCGACATCGCCGAAAGCTTGTCCGTGATCGCCGGCCGCGGCGCCGCCTTCATCGACACCGGCCTGCTCGAAGGCAACGAGGACCAGTTGCTCAACGCCACCGCCATGATCGCCCGCCACGACCTGGAGCGGGTGCCGGCCCAGTTCGACGCCGTGTTCCGCAACACGCCCCAGCTCAAGCCCGCCCTGCAGGCCCAGCTGGGCGCCGTGCCGGCCGCGCTGGCCTTCCTGGAGCGGGCAAAAAATGAAGTGACCAATTCCTACAACCAGAGCTCGGGCAAGGAATTCAACGGGGCCGGCAACCAGGCCATCGACGGCCTGTACGGCTTCTCGTCGGCCTCGGCCAAGGTGCTGGACCAGCTGCTGGCCGAGCGCATCGCCCGCGACGGCCTGCGCCGCAACCTGATGCTGGCCGCGGTGCTGGCCGTGGCGGCGCTGGCCGCCTACCTGTTCGCCGGCTTCTACCGCTCGTTCGCGCGCGACATCGGCCACCTGCGGCGCGCCGTGCAAAGCGCCGCGGCCGGCGACCTGACCCAGCGCATCAGCTCGCGCAGCTCGGACGAGATCGGCGGCCTGGTCAACGCCTTCGGCGCCATGACGGCGGCGCTGGCCACGCTGGTGGCGGAAATCCGCAGCGGCGCCGGCGCCATCGCCGGCGCCACCGACGCCCTGGCCGAAGGCAACGCCACCTTGTCGCACCACACCAGCAGCCAGGCCGCGGCCCTGGCCGACACGGTCGCCTCCATGCAGCAGCTGACGACCACCGTCCAGCGCGGCGCGGCCCACGCCCAGCGCGGCCACGAACTGATCGTGTCGGCCTCCGGGCTGGCCCAGCGCGGCGGCCAGACGGTGGGCGCCGTGGTCGACACCATGGCCTCCATCCGCAGCAGTTCCAGCCGCATCGTCGACATCATCGGCGTCATCAACGGCATCGCCTTCCAGACCAATATCCTGGCCTTGAACGCGGCCGTGGAAGCGGCCCGGGCCGGCGAACAGGGCCGCGGCTTCGCCGTCGTGGCCGGCGAAGTGCGCAACCTGGCCCAGCGCTCGGCAGCGGCGGCGCTGGAAATCAAGCAGCTGATCGGCGACTCGGTAGCCCAGGTGGAAGCCGGTAGCGCGCTGGTCAACGTGGCCGGCAGCACCATGGACGAGGTGGTGCAGGCCGTGCACGAGGCCGCCGCCGTGATCGAACAGATCAGTGCCGCCGAAGCGGGACAAAGCGCCGACATCGCCCAGGTGGGCACGGCCCTGGCCCGCATCGACCAGATGACGGGCCAGAACGCGGCCCTGGTGCAGCAGGCCAGCGACGGCTCGCAGCGCCTGCATGCGGAAACGGCCCAACTTGAACAGGCCGTCAGCCGCTTCCGCCTGGAGCGGGACGATGGCCTGCCGGCCCAGGCCGCCATGGAATACGCGGCCTACCCGGCCGCCGCGCCGCTGCCCACGGTGGCGCCGCCGGGCGCCTGGTCGGCCAACAAGCCGCGCCTGGCGCCACGCCAGCCGGCCCGCCAGCGCCGCGCCTGAGATCGCAAGGCAGGGCCGGGTCTGGCTCTGCAGTAGGACTAGGCTGACAAAGCTGCATGTTGCAAGCCTACAGGGGGGCGACTAGTCCTCTTATGTTCGCTATCTAACTTAACGCTTAAAGTGACTGCAACGCGCAAGGCTCGCTTAGTGCCGGGAAAACAACCGGCCCGCCAGACCTTGCATGACACCTGTACTTTAAGCTTGCGAGGAAGAAAATGAACAACACCCAACTTGTTGCCACCGTCAAAGCGCCGCGCGCCACCAGCGCGGCCGTCAAATCGCGGGAACTCAAGCTTGTGCCACGGCCGGTTGTCAGCCACAGCGGCGCCCAGCAGAACGAATTGCTGGCCGCCCTCCCGCGCGAAGTGCTGGAATCCCTGTTCGAACATCTGGAGCTGGTGCAACTGCCGTTCGGCAAGGAACTATTCACCTACGGCGCCCCGCTCGACAATGTCTACTTCCCCACCACGGCCATCGTCTCGCTGCTGTATGTGATGGCGGACGGCGCCACCACGGAAATTGCCGTCGTCGGCCATGAAGGGGTGGCCGGCGTGTCGCTGTTTTCCGGCGAGCGGGCCATGTGCAGCGCCGTGGTGCAAAGCGCCGGTTACGGCTACCGCCTGAAAGCCCAGCAGCTGCGCGACGCCTTCAACCAGGGCGGCGCCCTGCCCCAGCTGCTGATGCGCTACAACACGGCCCTGTTCGCCCAGATGGCGCAGAACACGGTGGGCGGCATGCACAGCTCGATCGAACAGAAACTGTGCCGCTGGCTGCTCGACCGCCTCGACCGTTCGCCGTCCAACGAATTGAAGGTGACCCAGGAAATGATTTCCATCATGCTCGGCGTGCGGCGCGAAAGCATCACGGCCGCCGCCGGCAAGCTGCAGGACGAAGGCATGATCACCTATCGCCGCGGCAACATCACGGTGCTCGATCGTCCAGGTCTGGAACAGTATGCGGGCGAGTGCTACAAGGTGGCGAAGACGGAATATGATCGTCTGCTGCTGGACGTGGCACGCTGCTGACGGCCATGGCCGCCAGTTCCGGCGGCTGCTTCACCCCGGCCGCCGGCTTGCGGCGCAAGGGAATATGCACTTCGATACAGGTCCCCGCATCGTTACGGCCGCGCCGTATGTTGAGCGTACCGCCCAGCAGCAAGGCCCGTTCCCGCATCCCCAGGATGCCGTGCGACATGGGCTTGGCCAGCGTGTTGGCGGCAATGCCCACCCCGTCGTCGATCACGCGCAGCACCAGCCCGTCGACCGTGCGGCGCAGCATGACGGACACCCGGCTGGCCTTGGCATACTTGCGGATATTGGTCAGCGATTCCTGCACGATGCGGAACAGGGCGATCGACAGGTCGCCTGAGCGGTCCGCATCCTTTTCCAGCTCGGCTGCGATGTCGAC
>JAZJZQ010000395.1:0-11532 GCA_040389625.1 Pseudomonadota bacterium
CGACAGCTTCGTCGGCTTCCTGCACCAGTTCGTGGCCGGCCACGAATGGAACGTCGCGCTGGACTGAGGCGCGCCGGGCGCCGCCGCCCGTAGCAGGTAGCAGGTAGCCGGCAGCAGGCAGTAGCCCGCTTGCCGCCTTCACCTGCAATTGCAACAAAATATATACTTTTTACCCATTGGCAACATTATTGCTATAAGGATATACTGCGCGCGGCGCTACGCCCGATCACGAAACGAATCAATGCACATCCTCCATATCGACACCTGCGCCCTGGGCGATGTTACCGGCTCACGCCAGTCCACCGCCGCAGTTGTCGCCGCGCTGTGTCCTGCCGGCACGGCGCAAGTCGTCTATCGCGACCTCGCCGCCGCCCCGCTGTCGCACATCAGCGGCCCGCTGCTGCAGGTACTGCGCCAGCATTGGGACGACACTATCCCCCTCAACGCCGAGCTGCGGGCCGAAGCCATGCTCAGCCAATCGCTGTTGCGCGAATTGCTGGACGCCGACCTCATCGTCCTGGCCGCTCCCCTGTACAACTACTCCATCCCCTCCGTGCTCAAGGCCTGGCTGGACCGCATCTTGCACCTGGTGCAGGGACCAGACGGTGACGCGCTGCGTGCCGGCCTCGACGGCAAGCGCCTGATCCTGATCACCACCTGCTGCAGCCCGGCCGACCAGCACGCGCAACTGCAGTTGATGGAATTGCACGAACAACACCTGGCCCGCGTGTTCCGCCACATCGGCATCGGCCAGCCTGAATGCATGCGCATCGCGACGGACGGCAACGGCAAGTTGCTGATGCCCGACACGCTGCCCACGCCCCGGCTGCTGCCCTGCTCCTGAGCCGAGCCTGGCAGCCTGACGGACAGAGGCCCTAAGTCCGACAGGCTGCCCCTAAGTCCGACAGGCTGCCCCTAAGTCCGACAGGCTGCCAGCCTCGCCGAACCGCTACGCCCGCCTTATAATGCAGAGGTGCCGCCCCTGCGCGCGGCGAGCTTGCCACCGAACCACCCTGCAACCGCAACCGCAACAATGACTGCCAACACCATCGCCGCCAACCAGAAGATGGACAAGTTCGACGGCTGCCACAGCGTCTGGCTGTTCGGCTACGGCTCGCTGATCTACAAGGCCGACTTCCCCTACCTGGAGCGCCGTCCCGCCAGCATCACGGACTGGACCCGCCGCTTCTGGCAAGGTTCGCACGACCACCGCGGCACCCCGGACGCGCCGGGCCGCGTGGTGACCCTGATCCGCGAAGCGGGCGCCATCTGCCACGGCATGGCTTACCTGATCACGCCCGAAGTGTTCGGCCACCTCGACCACCGCGAGAAGAACGGCTACCTGCGCCTGCCCATCCCCATCCGCTTCGACGACGGCCGCAGCGAGGAAGGCCTGGTCTACATCGCCACGGAAGACAACACGGCCTTCCTGGGCGCCGCCTCCGAGCGCGAGATCGCGGCGCACATCGCCCGCTCGTCCGGCCCCAGCGGCCCCAACAGCGATTACCTGAACCACCTGGCCGCCGCCCTGCGCGAACTGGGCCAGCACGACCAGCACGTGTTCGCCATCGAACGCCACCTGGCCGAACTGAACTCAGCCGAATAAATCCAGCTGCCCCTCCCCATCGCCCCTGGCCCGCGCACCGAGCGGGGGAATGACGAGCGGGCGGCGGAACTGGCTGGCATCGAGCTGCTGAAAGCGGCTGCCCCGCCCGGCCAGCCCCAGCCGCGCGGCGGCGATCTTGAAACGCTGCCGTATCAGTTCGGCCCACACGCCCTCGCCCTTCATGCGCGTGGCGAAATCGCTGTCATAGTCCTTGCCGCCGCGCATTTCCCGCACCCGGTTCATCACGCGCTGGGCCCGCTCCGGAAAGTGGGCCTGCAACCACTGCTGGAACAGGGGATTGACTTCCCACGGCAGGCGCAGCACGACGTAGTGGGCCGAAGTGGCGCCCGCCTCGTGCACGGCTTCCAGCAAGCGTTCGATTTCCGGTTCCGTGATGAAGGGGATGATGGGCGAGATGCTGACACCCACCGGTATGCCCGCCGCGGCCAGCGTGCGGATGGTGCGCAGCCGGCGCGCGGGCGCGGCCGCGCGCGGCTCCAGCGTGCGCGCGATGGCCGGGTCCAGCGTGGTGACGGTGATGGCCACGGCCGCCTGCTGGCGGGCCGCCATCGCCGCCAGGATGTCGATGTCGCGCTCGATCAGGGCCGACTTGGTGATCAGGCCGACGGGGTGTTCGCACTCCTGCAACACTTCCAGCACGCGGCGCGTGAGGCGCAGTTCGCGTTCGCAGGGCTGGTAGGCGTCCGTGTTGACGCCCAGCGCGATCGATTCCGGCACATAGGATGGCTTGGCCAGTTCCCGCCGCAGCAGTTCCGGCGCGTTGACCTTGGCAAAAATCTTGCTCTCGAAATCGAGTCCCGGCGACAGCCCCTGGTAACTGTGCGTGGGCCGGGCGTAGCAGTAGATGCAGCCATGCTCGCAGCCCCGGTAAGGGTTGAGCGACACGTTGAACGGCAGGTCGGGCGAGGCGTTGCGGCTGAGGATGCTGCGGGCCTGCTCATGCGTCACCTGGGTCTGCCAGCCGCGCGGCTCTTCCTCTTCGTGTTCCCAACCATCGTCGAACGCCTCGCGCGCATTGCGCTCGAAGCGCCCCTGCAGATTGCTGACGGCGCCACGTCCCTTGGTGGCCTGCAGGGGCTTAGGCGGCAACATCACCTGCTCGAACTGTTCTTCCTCGTTGGACATTGCGCACCTGAAAATACTGTATGGATGCACAGTATTTTAGGCAGTTGTGGCAGCCATATCAAGCGCAACCGTAAAAAAAATCTATCCGTGTCGCTTCGCATCGATCACTGCCCTGAATAGCCAAGCGCTAGTTAATCCGATTAACGCAATCGCATCTTGAATAATGACGATTATGCACTAGACTGGCGAAAAGAAATTAAAAGATATTAATAAATTAATTGAAATAATTTCCACAGAACAAAGATATACCACGTGAATTAATAAACAACGTCAATTTCCGACGCTTAATTTATTTGACCAACCAATAAAAGGGAGGACGCCACCCGTTTTAACATCCATACTGCAACTCATTATTCGCATTTAATAATAAAAGGGAGAAACACCATGGCAGACATCACCAATATTCAAACCACGGCAAGCAAGGCTTCCGGTTCGGGCAACAACTGGGATATCACGGTCACCTACGACGCCGTGTTCAGCCAATATGAATGGAAGACGGCCAACTTCACCTTCCGCGACGGCTTCATCCTGATGGAGTCGGACCAGGGCGAAATCTTCGGCGGCGCCGACGACCAGCTCACCGGCATCGTGGCCGTGAGCACCTTCAACCCCAACGAGCCCAAGGTGCGGCGCGTGATGAAGCTGCGCATCAGCGGCGACACGCTGGACACCGAACTGGGCAGCGAAGAACTGTATCCGGTGGTGCGCCTGCGTAACCTGGACCTCAACCTGCTGTATCCCCAAAAGAAAGGAGGCATCCTGCATTTAAACCCCTAGTTTGACCATCCCGGTCGCGGGAATAACATCTGACCGATGTTAGCGGAGCTGGCCCAATCGTGCAGGCGGATCGCGCCGCGCATTGCTGGCCGGCTTTGCCATTGCGCGTCAAATAGATGAACTCGTTGCAGATAAAATATCAATGGAAATATTATTTCCACCTAGCAAAAACAAGATCCCGGCGCATATTCAGCATGCCGGAACGGAATAAAGATTTATCCGGCAATTAGCCTGACAATTCAAATCGCCACAGGTAAAATGCAAATCGGAAGCCGGTTTGCATGGCCGTCCCTTGCCGCGTCCGTGCCACAGTGCCGGCGGAGCGGCCGGCGGCCTTGCCTCTGCAGTTCCAGCCCGCAAGCTGGTATCATGCGAACAAACTTGGGGAGAAATCATCCCCACGCCGCGCGCGCCCCGGTTGCTGCGCCGGCGGGCCTGTAGCGCCCCAGCCCCACACACCAACATATCCCGATGCCGCCCGGTGCATGGCGGCGTCGTGATGATTACCTTATGCGAGCACCCCATGACCCAAGCTACACAAGCCAAACTGTCGTTCTGGAGCCGGCTGCCCCTGGCCTTCAGCGCCTTCATCAACACGCTGTCGGACGCCGACTATGCTAGTCGCCTGCAGCGCATGACGGACGCCGCCAGCTATCCGCCGGCCCCCGTCGCAACGCCCGCCCCCGCCCCCGCCCCCGCGCCGCTGCGCGTGGCCACGCCCGACGCCGCCCTGCAACTGCTGAGCCTGCTGCAACGGGAAGCGCGCCTGATCGACTTCACCCAGGAAGACCTGAGCGCCTATGCCGACGCCGACATCGGCGCCGCCGCCCGTGTAGTGCACGCAGGCTGCGGCAAGGTGCTGCGCGAACACTTCCACATCGAACCAGTGCGCAGCGAGGCCGAAGGCAGCCGCGTGGTGCTGGAAGACGGCTTCGACGCGGGCGCCGTGCGCCTGACGGGCAACGTGGTGGGCAAGGCGCCGTTCCGCGGCACGCTGAGCCACCGCGGCTGGCGCGCCACCAACGTGCTGCTGCCGAAGCTGGCCGAAGCGCACGACGCCAGCGTGCTGGCCCCGGCGGAGGTGGAATTATGAGCGAACCGCGCTACGCCATCGGCATCGACCTGGGCACCACCCACAGCGCCCTGTCCTATGTAGACCTGGCCGCCAGCGACGGCGAGCAGACCAGCCACGGCGTGCTGGCCGTGCCCCAGCTGACGGCGCCCGGCACGGTGGAAGAACTGCCGCTGCTGCCGTCCTTCCTGTACCTGCCGCACGCGGACGAACTGGCGCCCGGTGAACTGAGCCTGCCCTGGGCGCAGAGCGCCGCCGAGCAGACCGCCGTGGTGGGCGAGATGGCCCGCAGCCGCGGCGCCACCACGCCGATCCGCCTGGTCTCCAGTGCCAAGAGCTGGCTGTGCCACCCCGGCGTGGACCGCCGCGGCCCCATCCTGCCGAACGACGCGCCGGAAGAAGTGGCGCGCGTCTCGCCGCTCGACGCCTCGACCCGCTACCTGGCGCACCTGCGCGCGGCCTGGGACCAGGCCCACCCGGAAGCGCCGTTCGCCGAGCAGGCCGTCACCGTCACCATCCCCGCCTCGTTCGATCCGGGCGCGCGCGAACTGACGGCCGACGCGGCCCGCGCCGCCGGCTACGACGCGCTCACGCTGCTGGAAGAACCGCAGGCCGCCCTGTACAGCTGGATCCAGGGCAGCGCCGGCCGCTGGCGCAAGGAAGTCAAGCCGGGCGACGTGATCCTGGTGGTGGACGTGGGCGGCGGCACCAGCGACTTCTCGCTGATCGCCGTGCTGGAACGGGACGGCGTGCTGGAACCGCACCGCGTGGCCGTGGGCGACCATATCCTGCTGGGCGGCGACAACATGGACCTGGCGCTGGCCCACCTGGTGGCGCGCAAGCTGGCCGCCAACGGCACCACGCTGGACGCCTGGCAGATGCGGGCCCTGACCTACGGCTGCCGCGCCGCCAAGGAAGCGCTGCTGGCCGATGCCGAGGCAACCACCTGGCCCATCGTCGTGCCCAGCCGCGGCTCCAAGCTGATCGGCGGCTCGATCCGCACCGAACTGACGCGCGAGGAAGTGAGCACCTTCATCCTGGACGGCTTCTTCCCCACCGTGGAAGCGTCGGCCCGGCCTGCCGTGCGCACCCGCGCCGGCCTGACCCAGCTTGGCCTGCCGTATGCGCAGGATGCCGGCATCACGCGCCACCTCGCTTCATTCCTGGCGCGCCAGCTCGGCGCGACGGCGGAGCTGGCAGGCTATGCCGGCCGGCAGAATGCGGACGCCACCTTCCTGCATCCGACGGCCGTGCTGTTCAACGGCGGCGTGTTCAAGTCCGAGCTGCTGGCCCAGCGCGTGATGGCCACCCTCAACGACTGGCTCTACCTGGAGGGCGCGGAACCGGCCCGCATGCTGGGCGGCGCCGACCTCGATCTGGCGGTGGCGCGCGGCGCGGCCTACTACAGCTACGTGCGGCGCGGCAGCGGCGTGCGCATCCGCGGCGGCACGGCCCGTTCCTACTACGTGGCCATCGAGTCGGCCATGCCAGCCATCCCCGGCATGGAACCGCCGATCCAGGCCCTGTGCGTGGCGCCGTTCGGCATGGAGGAAGGCGCGGAGATGGAATTGCCGGCACAGGAATTCGGGCTGGTGGTGGGCGAGCCGGTGCAGTTCCGCTTCTTCGGCTCCACCGTGCGGCGCCAGGATCAGATCGGCGACATGCTCGACAGCTGGCTGCCGGACGAACTGCAGGAACTCAACGAGATCGCCGCCACGCTGTCGCCGGAAGGCCGCCAGCCAGGCGACGTGGTGCAGGTCAAGCTGCACGCGCTGGCCACCGAGTCGGGCACGCTGGAACTGCTGGCCGTGGCCAATGACGGCCAGCGCTGGAAGGTGGAGTTCGACGTGCGTGCGGGAGCCGCTGCCTGACGATGACGCACTACCTCGTCAGCATCGACCTGGGCACCACCAACACGGTGCTGGCTTATTCCGAACTGGGCGCCGCGCCCGGAGCGGAACAGATCCGGCTGTTCGACATCGAGCAGCTGGTGGCGCCGGGCGAAGTGGCGCCCGGCACGCTGCTGCCGTCGCTGCGCTACCATCCGGCCGAGGGCGAACTGGCCGGTGGCGATCTGCAGCTGCCATGGCGGCAGGACGACGTGGCCGGCCTGGCGCAAGTGGTCACGGGCCGGCTGGCCCGCCAGCTCGGTGCGCAGGTGCCGGGCCGGCTGGTGGCCAGCGCCAAGAGCTGGCTGTCCCATCCCGGCGTGGACCGCATGGCGCCCATCCTGCCGTGGGGCGCCGAGGAAGGCGTGCCGCGCGTGTCGCCGGTGGCGGCCAGCGCCAGCTACCTGGCCCACTTGCGGGCCGCGTGGAATACCCGCTTCCCGCAGCAGCCGCTGGAACAGCAGCAGCTGGTACTGACCATCCCCGCCTCGTTCGACGAAGGCGCACGGGCGCTGACGCTGGAGGCGGCCCGCATGGCCGGCCTGCCCGCCCTGCGCCTGCTGGAGGAACCGCAGGCCGCCTTTTACGACTGGCTGTTCCGCCACCGTGCCACACTCAATGAAGAACTGGCCGCCACCCGCCTCGTGCTCGTGTGCGACGTCGGCGGCGGTACCACCGACTTCAGCCTGATCAAGGTGGAGCTGGCCGACGGCATGCCGCAATTGAGCCCGCAGTTGAGCCGTATTGGCGTGGGCAACCACCTGATCCTGGGCGGCGACAATATGGACCTGGCGCTGGCCCACCTGGCCGAAAGCCGCATGGCGGCCGGCGCCGAGGGCGCCGCGCGCCTGTCCGCCGGCCGCCTGGCGCAGCTGACGGAACGCTGCCGCGCCGCCAAGGAACAGCTGCTGGCGGCCGATGCACCGGAGCGCGCCACCGTCACGCTGCTGGGCGCCGGATCGCGCCTGATCGGCGGCACCCGTTCGGTGGAATTCACGCGCGAGGAAGTGGAGCGGCTGGTGGTGGACGGCTTCTTCCCCATGGGCGCCGTGGATGACGGGGCGCGGCGCGGCCGCGCCGGCATCGTCGAATTCGGCCTGCCCTACGCCAGCGATCCGGCCATCACGCGCCACCTGGCCAGCTTCCTGCAGCAGCATGCGGGCGCTGCGCGGGCCGCGCTGGGCCTGGCCGAAGACGCAACAGCCAGCATCCCCATTCCTGACACGCTGCTGCTCAACGGCGGCGTATTCCGCGCCGACGCCCTCGCACGCCGCCTGCAGGCAACGCTGGCGCAATGGCGCGGCCAGCCGCTGCGCGTGCTCCACAACGACAATCCCGACGTGGCCGTGGCCCGTGGCGGCGTGGCCTACGCGCTGGCCCGGCGCGGCGCGGCGCCCGCCATTACGGGCGGTTCGCCGCGCAGCTACTTCCTGGTGCTGGACGAGGAACCGCGCGCCGACAAGCCGCGCCGCGCCATCTGCATCCTGCCGCGCGGCAGCGCCGAAGGCAGCGAAGTGCTGCTGTCCGAGCGCACCTTCGCACTGCGCCTGGGGCGCCCGGTGCGCTTCCACCTGGCCTCGTCCACCACGCAAACGGGCGTCGCGCCGCTGGCCGGCGACATGGTGGACCTGAACCAGGGCGACTACGTGCGCCTGCCGCCCATCGCCACCGTGCTACGCGACAGCGGGGGCGCCGCGCGCAAGGAAATCCCCGTGCAGCTGGCCACGGCGCTGAGCGAATTGGGCACGCTGGAAGTGCATTGCGTGGCCGTCGCCGATGACGATGGCGTCCAGCCGCCCCAGCGCTGGCTGCTGGAGTTCCAGCTGCGCGAAGCGAACGCGCCCGATACCGGCGCCGGCCAGGCGCAGGAGCCGGAAGGTGCCGCGCATCCGGGGCTGGAAGCGGCCATCGAAAAGATAGACCGCATCTTCGGCGCCCGCGCACAGCAAGTGGAACTGAAGGAAGTGCGTCAGCTGCGCACCCAGCTCGAACAAGTGCTGGGTAGCCGCGAAAAGTGGGCCACGCCCCTGCTGCGCCAGCTGTTCGACGCCCTGCTGGCGCGCGCCAAGGGCCGGCGCCGCTCGGCCGAACATGAGCGCGCATGGCTCAACCTGAGCGGCTATTGCCTACGTCCCGGCTTCGGCTATGCGCTCGACGAGTGGCGCATCGAGCAGCTGTGGGCCCTGTTCGAGACAGGCGCCCAGCATCACAAGGACAGCCAGGTCTGCGCCGAATGGTGGACCTTGTGGCGGCGCGTGTCCGGCGGGCTGGACTCGACGGCCCAGCTGCGCATCCTCGACGATTTCGCCTTCAACGTGCAGGCCGACGCGCAGGAGCGGGGCCGCCGTCCGCACACGCTGGTCACCGGCAGCGAAGACGACATGCTGCGCCTGGGCGCCTCGCTGGAACGCATCCCCGGCAACTACAAGGCGGAAATCGGCGCCTGGATGCTGGGACAGCTGGAGCAGGCCACGACGGCGTTGCAACGCACAGCGGCGGCCAAGGGTGGCGCGGCGGCGCGTAGCAGCAGCGCCAAGGCGGAAACGGCGGCCAAGGCGGAAGCGGCGCAGGCCCGCTACCTGTGGGGTCTGAGCCGCGTGGGCGCACGCCAGCCCTTCCACGGCAGCGCGCACGACGTGGTGGCCACGGCCACCGTGGAGCAGTGGCTGGCCGTGATCCTGGCGCTGGACTGGAAGAAGGTGGAGCCGGCCGGCTACGCCGCCGCCCATCTGGCACGCATGACAGGCGACCGCTCGCGCGACGTGGACGAAACGCTGCGGTCCGAAATCCTGCGCCGCCTGGCCGCCGTGGGCGCGCCCGCCGGCTGGAGCGCCATGGTGCGCGAAGTGGTGCAGCTGGACCAGGCCGACGAAAAGCGCCTGCTCGGTGATGCGCTGCCGCCAGGGCTGAAGCTGATCGCCTGAGCCTTAAAATCTCGGGGGTCAGCTACGGTAACCTTGCTGCTGCGCGATAAAGCCGTCGAAGGCGGCGATCAGCGGGTCGAAGGCGGCCGCCCTGCCCTCCAGCTGCTGCAGCGCGTAGCAGGTCGCTTCCAGCGTCGACAACTGGTCGGGCAGGTGCGCCTTGCGGATCAGGTAATGGGATGGCGGCGTGTCGCGCAGCGGCAGGCGCGGCAAGCCTTGCAACGCCGGATTCAGGTACAACATCTTGCGGCTCTTGCGCCAGGTGCCGTCCAGTACCACCAACCGCAGGCGCTCCGGCAGAGCGCGCCAGTCCGGATCGAATGGCGCCGCCGGGACCATGGCCGGACCGCCCGCTTCCACCGTCTCCGGATACAACAGCACCGGGCGGCGGCCGTCCGCCGTCAACCAGCTGGCCAAGGCATCCGCCGCAAACGTTTCCCCCACTTCCAACCGGCTGCGTGACAGGCTCAGATGCAGCAAGCGCGCACTGCCCTTGGCGTTCGCCACTTCCATCGGGTGCTGCAAGATCAACACGTCGACCACATTGTCCAGCGCGGCCACCCAGCGGCAGATGCAGGCCGATTGCGCGCGCAGGCAGGCGGCGCACATGGCGCGGCGCTGGCCGCCCGTTGCGGCAGGTTCCATGGGAATAGTCATGGGGCGACATTGTACCGAAGCGGCGCTCGCACTGGCCGGGCGGTAACGGATCTATATCTGCAAAAACAGCTGTTAATCCAGAAAAATAGTAAAAACGAAATTGTGTAAAAAATAGTTCTTAAAATGCAAATCATGCAATAGAAATCACAAATACCTCTGCTTATACTGGGTGAGCCTAACGGGCGCAGTCCTCGCTTTCACCGCAATATCGTCAACAATAATCCGGAGGTGATCCATGAAACCACTACCCCGCTTACTTGCCGTGGCCGCCCTGCTGGCCGCGACGCAGCCGGTGCTTGCCGTGCCGCTGCCGGTCAACACTTACACCAGCCTGCCCGGCACCACGGTGGCGGCGGAACCGCAACTGGCCGGCGTCGTGCTGGCGGATGAAGTGCAAGCGTTCTCATTCAACAATGGCAGCGGCACCATCTCCGGCACCGTGCAGTCGCGCGTGGTGCGCTCGAGCGTGGACGGCACGCTGGATTTCTATTGGCGCGTCATCAGCGACCGCAGTTCGGCCGCCGACATCAATTCGTTCAGGCTGGGGAATTTCATTGCACCGGAATATAACGGCAACTGGCGCAGCGATGGTCTCGGGTCGGTGGCGCCGGATGCGGCTTACCACTTCAGCGTGCCTTCCACCGCCTACGTCAACTACCTGTTCGGCCACACGCAGGGCGATCCCACCCTGGCGCCGGGCACGGAATCGTATTTCATGTTCCTCGATACGACGGCCACCAGCTACGGCAAGACGGCGCTGTACGACCTGACCGCCACGGGATCGGGCAATATCTCGGCCAGCTACGCCACGTTCGCCCCGGCCGTGCCGGAGCCGTCGGGCAGCGCCATGCTGTTGCTTGGCCTGGCCGGCATCGCCGTGGCCGCCGCACGCCGCCGCGGTTAGCCCGCGGCTAGCCCGAGATTAGTCCCCGGCGCCGGACGCCGCCGCACCCAGCAAGTCCTCCAGGCTGGCCAGCGTGGCCGGGTCCTTGACCACGGCGCGCAGCCACAGGTGCAGCGGCTGCTCGCCCCAACTGGCCGCCTTGTCCGCCAGATAGGCGACGGGACTGTGCGGTTCCGTGCGACGGAAGAAGTCGGCCACCAGCCGTAACTGGGCCAGCGCCTGGGCGCGGTTGTGCAGCACCTCCGCCAGCGGCGCGCCATGTGCGGCCGGCGCGCCCATTCCCTCGCTGCGCGCGCCACCGGCCGCCACCGCCGCCGCCGCCTCGCCCGACGCAGCGCCGCCGGCCAGCGGCGCGAAGAAATGGATGGCGCCCTCCAGCGCTTCGCGGGCCGCGCTGAAGGCCGGCCCTTCCACACCCAGGCGCGCGTCCACCGCCCGTTCCAGGTCGGCCAACATGGCAAGGCAGTATTCGGCGTCGGCCAGCAAGGACTGGTTGAAGGCGGCGGAATTGCGGCGCCGCTGCGCCTCCAGGTCGGCCAGCGCCAGCCCCGTGTCGG
>JAZJZQ010000395.1:11632-13813 GCA_040389625.1 Pseudomonadota bacterium
TGTTCGAACTGGCCGTCGTCGGCCTGCGGATACAGGCCGTCCCAGTAGTGCTCGCACAGGCCCGCCAGCACGGCGAGGCCATCGCCCAGGCCGCGCAGGCCGCGTGTCTTGGCATGGGCTTCGGCCATCCAGACAGCCAGCCGCAAGTCCTTGCTCTTCGATTCGATCAGACGCGCACACCGGCTGCCAACAAAGCCCCAGTCGGCCTCCTTCAGCGCCACCACCCACTCGCCCTGGTCCAGCGTGGGGTCGTCGTAGGTGCGGGCCCTGGCGATGTCGTCCAGTTCGCTGCTGAAGGACAGGTCTTCGCCGCAGGTCTGCGCGGCGTTGATGGGCAGGAGCAGTTGCGCGATGTTGAACATGGCCGGCCTCCGTTTATTTGATGGTGTATTTGAACTGGCCGTTGCGGCCTGCGGCCGCCTTGATCCTGGCGATGGCGGCGCCGTCGGCCATCCGTTCCAGCACGGCCTCCGCGATCTCCGGCAGCAGCGTACCGTTCAGGATGTGGTCCACGCTGCGCGCGCCGGAATCGACTTCCGTGCAGCGCGCCAGCACGGCCTCCACCAGCGACGGTTCGTAGCTGAATTCGGCCTGGTGGTTGTCGCGCACGCGCTGGCCGATGCGTGCCAGTTTGAGGCCGATGATGCTGGCCAGCGCCTCGTCACCCAGCGGGTAGAACGGCACGATTTTCAGGCGGCCCAGGAAGGCCGGCTTGAAATGGCGCATCAACTGCGGCCGCAGCAGCTCTTCCAGTTCCGCCGGGGTGGGCTGCTGGCTGGCCGGCTTGTTCAGGCAGGCCTGCATCATGGCGGCCGAGCCGACGTTGGAGGTGGCGATGATGATGGTGTTGCGGAAGTCGATCTCGCGTCCTTCGGCATCGTCCATCACGCCCTTGTCGAACACCTGGAAGAACAGCTCCGTCACGTCCGGGTGGGCCTTTTCGATCTCGTCCAGCAGCACCACGCTGTAGGGATTGCGGCGCACCGCCTCGGTCAGCACGCCGCCCTCGCCATAGCCCACGTAGCCGGGCGGCGAACCTTTCAGGCCCGATACGCTGTGCGCCTCCTGGTATTCGCTCATGTTGATGGTGACCAGCTTGCGCTCGCCCCCGTACAGCAGGTCGGCCAGCGCCAGCGCCGTTTCCGTCTTGCCGATGCCGGACGGGCCGACGAACAGGAACACGCCCTTGGGCTTGTTGGGATCGTCCAGGTTGGCGCGCGCCGTGCGCACGCGCTGGGCCACGGCGGCCACCGCATGGTCCTGGCCGAGGATGCGCTCGCACAAGGACTCCCGCAAGCGCAGCACGGTACGGATTTCATCCTTCACCATCTTGCCGAGCGGGATGCCGGTCCAGCCGGCGACGACGCCGGCCACCACGTTGGCATCGACTTCCAGCGGCACCATGGGCGCGCCATCCTGCTGCGCCGTCAGCCGTTCGCGGGCGGCGCGGGCCTCCGCCGCATTGCCCTCGCCCTCCAGCCGCACGATCTCGGCGCGCAGCGCCTGCTCGCGCTCCCAGCGCGCGCGCTGGCGCGCGTGTTCCTCGCGCTGCGCTACATGCGCCGCGCGCAACCGCTGCAGGCGCACCGAGCTGCCGTCGTCCTCGCCCTCCCGTTCCAGCGCGGCGATTTCGGCGCCGCTGCGCTCCAGCGCGCGGGCCGCGTCTTCCACGGCCACCGGCACCGCGTGCTGGCCCAGCGCCACCCGGGCGCAGGCCGTGTCGAGCACGCCGACCGCCTTGTCCGGCAGCTGCCGGCCGCTGATGTAGCGGTGCGACAGGCGCACGGCTTCCGTCACGGCTTCGTCGCGGATGCGGATGCCGAAGTGGCGCTCCATCAGCGGCGCCATGGCGCGCAGCATGGCGCAGGCGATTTCCTCGGACGGCTCCTCGACCTTGACCACCTGGAAGCGCCGCGCCAGCGCCGCATCCTTCTCGAAATACTTCTTGTACTCGCTCCAGGTGGTGGCGGCGATGGTGCGCAGCTCGCCCCTCGCCAGCGCCGGCTTGAGCAGGTTGGCCGCGTCGTTCTGGCCGGCCTGGCCGCCCGCGCCTATCATGGTGTGGGCCTCGTCGATGAACAGGATGATGGCGTGCGGGCTTTTCTTGACTTCGTCGATCACGTTCTTGAGGCGGTTCTCGAACTCGCCCTTGACGCTGGCGCCGGCCTGCAGCAGGCCCAT
>JAZJZQ010000396.1:0-7093 GCA_040389625.1 Pseudomonadota bacterium
CCGGTCAGGCGCGCCTCGGCCAGCACATGGCCGGCGATCGCGCGGCGCACAGCCTGGCCGTCCAGCGGCTGCGCTTTCGGCAGCGCCGGCACGTCGAGCGCATAGAGCGTGAACACATAGTGGTGCAGCAGCGTGTCGTTCCACGGCGGGCAAGGACCGTCATAACCATAGTAGTTGCCGCTCATCTGCGCGTCGCCGGCAAACCAGCCCGTGTAGTCGTTGATGCCGTGGTTCATGCCGCCCGGCGCGGCCGGACCCGGCTTGCCGTGTGGCGTGACGCCGTCGCTGTGGCTACCCGCCGCGATCTCGCGGGTGGCGGCCGGAATGTCGACCAGCAGCCAGTGGAAGAAGTCCACGCGCGGCAGCGTCGCCGGCACTTCGCGCCCTTCCTGGTTCACGTCGTCGCCCCGGCTGGGCACGTCCGGATCGTGGCAGACCAGCACGAAGGACTGGGTGCCGGCCGGCACGTCGCTCCAGGCCAGGTGCGGGTTGCGGTTGCCGGAGAGCGCGATATGGCTGCCCGGATCGGTCACCGCAAAGGCGAACTCGCCGGGGATCGGCATCTGGTCGGAAAAGCTGGTGCTGGACAGTTTCATGGCGATATTCCCAAAAGGTTGAACTGAGTGGGAAAATTATAGTGGCCATCGGCCGCGCCCAGTTCACTTATCCGATCAATATCGATGCGTTTCCGATCAACTTGACGGCTTGGTCATCGTCGACCTGGCAAGCCGAGGGCAATCGGGACCGCAAACGGCACGCCACGCGCCATCAATCCGGCCCGACATTCTTAAGCCTGCGCTCAGCGTTCTCCATTACACTGTCCCCATGCGCCGCACCTTCCCATCCCTGTTCCGGCTGATTGCCTGCCTGCTCGTCATGACCGTCATGAACGCCGGCATGGCCATGGCCATGTACGTCTGCCCGCAGCAGACGGCGGAACCGGCACAGGCGCGCGCCATGGCCGGCATGCCCTGCGCCGGCATGGACAAGGAAAAGCCCATCCAGTGCGCCGAGTACCAGTCCGGCGCCAAGGTGGCGCATGACCACGCGGGCGCCGCGCCCGACCTTGCCCCCATTTCCATCGCCTTCATCATTCCCGCCGCCACGCCGGCCGTGCCACTGCGCCTGGCCCCGGGCTGGACCGACATGGTGCCGCCGCTTGGCACCGACCCGCCCTACCTGCAGACGCAGCGCCTGCGAATCTGACACTTCCCCTTTTGGTTTGCGCCGCCCGGCCCATGGCCAGGCCGGCGCTCGTCTTTCACCACTAGGGGTATCCATGTCCACACCATACATTCCGCAAGCCGGCGCCGACCGTCCGCGCCCCGGCGCGGGCCGTCCACCGCGCGCCGCGCTGCGACTGGCGCTGCTCGCCGCATTGTCCTGCGCCTCCACGCTGGCCTTCGGGCAGGCCGCCAACCTGACGCTGGACGAAGCATTGCGCCTGGCCACCGGCGCTTCGGCCGCGAGCCAGGCCGCACAATCAGCCGTCCAGGCCAGCACCGAGGCCGCCGCCAGGGCCGGCCAGCTGCCCGACCCGATGCTCAAGCTGGGCATCGACAATGTGCCGCTCAGCGGCCCCGATCAATTCAGCACCACGGCCGACTTCATGACCATGCGCAAGCTCGGCATCGAGCAGCAATGGGTGTCCGCCGACAAGCGCGCGGCTCGCCAGCTGCGCGCCAGCCGCGCCGTGGAGGCGGAACAGGGCGCCTATCTCGACACCGTGGCCAGGGTGCGCGCGGAAGCGGGCAAGGCCTGGCTGACCATGCTGTACGCGCAGCGCGCCCTGCAGCTGTACCGGCAACTGGAACAGGAGACGGTGGCCGACTTGCGCGCCGTGCGCGCCAGCCATCGCGGCGCCCAGGCCACGGCCACCGACGTGCTGCAGTCGCAGCTGGAACAGGCCCAGGCCGGGGACGACGCGCGCCGCGCGGAGCAGGAACTCCAGGCCGCGCGCATCGCCCTCAAACGCTGGACGCACGTGCAGGCCGACGCCGTGGCCGACGCCGCGCCGTCCCTGTCCGCGCATGCCGCGACAAAGGACGATACGGCGCTGGAACAGCGGCACCCGGCCGCCATCGCGGCGCAACGCGCGAGCGCGCTGGCCGATGCCGACGCGGCGCTGGCCGTGCGCGAACGCAGTCCCGACTGGACCTTCGAGGCCGGCTTCAGCCAGCGCGGCAGCCAGTACGCCAACATGTTCTCGTTCGGCGTGAGCATTCCGCTCACCGTCAACCGCGGCCAGCGCCAGGACCGTGAGGTCGCGGAGAAGGCGGCCCTGGCCACCAGCGCCCGTCTGCGGCATGACGACGCCCTGCTGGAACTGCGGGCCCAGCGCGACACCATGGCTTCGGAACGGGACAGCGCCAGGCAGCGCATCGCGCAACTGAACGCGGACCTGCTGCCGGCAGTACGCGAACAGGCCGCGCTGGCCACGGCCGCCTACCGTTCCGGCGCCGGCCCGCTGTCGGCCGTCTTCAAGGCCCGCCGCACGCTGCTGGAAAAGCAGCTGCAACTGAACGAACTGGAAAAGCAGGCAGCCCTCATCTGGGCCCGGCTGGAACTGGATCTCATCCCACACGAGCTGGCGCAAGCCGCAGGGGCAGCACAATGAACAAGCTATTCAATCCCACCAACCTGATACTGGCGCTGGCGGCGGCAGGACTGTCCTACGGCGGCTACCTGCTCGGCACCCATGCGGGCGGCCAGAACGCGGCGCCCGGCGCCGCCCCCGCATCGGCCATGGCGCCCAGGACGGCACCCCCGGCCGACACGAAGATCGACCCCAAAACGGGCCGCCGCGTACTGTACTGGCACGACCCGATGACGCCCGGCCAGCGCTTCGACAAACCCGGCAAGAGCCCCTTCATGGACATGGAACTGGTGCCCGTGTTCGCCGACGACGGCGCCGCCAACGTCGGCCAGGACGCCGCCGGCGACGGCGGCGGCGTGCGGATCAGCCCTGCCCTGCGCCAGAACCTGGGCATACGCTACGCCACGGTGCGCCGCGCCGACGTGCGCGACGCGCTGTCGCTGGTGGGCACAACCCAGTTCAACGACAGCACGACGGCCGTGCTCCAGAGCCGGGTGACGGGCTACATCGAGCACCTACACGCGCGCGCGCCCATGCAGGCGGTGCGCCGTGGCCAGCCCATCGCCACCCTGTTCGTGCCGGAATGGCTGGCGCCGCAGGAGGAATACCTGGAGCTGCGCCGCAGCGGCAACGACGCGCTGGCCGCCGCCGCGCGCCAGCGCATGCGGGCACTGTCCATTCCCGATGCCTTGGTGACCGAGGCGGAGCGCAGCGGCAAGGCGCAGCGCGGCTACACGCTCACCGCGCCCGTCTCAGGCATCATCACCGAACTGGGCGTGCGCGAAGGCGCCATGGCCAGCCCCGGCATGACGATCGCGAAAATATCGGCCATCGACCATCTCTGGCTGCTGGCGGAAGTGCCCGAATCGCAGGTGCCCAAGGTCCGCCCCGGCATGGCGGTCAGCGCATCGTTCGCCGGCGCGCCGCAGCGCAGCTACACGGGCCGCGTGCGCGAACTGCTGCCCAGCGTGAACGCGGCCAGCCGCACCGTGCAGGCCCGCCTGGAACTGGACAACCGCGACGGCGCGCTGATCCCCGGCATGCTGATGCAGGTGCACCTGGAAGGGGCCAGGGCGGAACCGCGGCTGCTGGTGCCCACGGAAGCCATCATCACCTCCGGCAAGCGCGCCGTGGTGCTGGTGGCCGACGAACAGCGCGGCATGCGGGCGGTCGCCGTCACAGCTGGCCGCGAGCTGGGCGACGACACGGAAATCGTCAGCGGCCTGGAGGAAGGCCAGAAAGTCGTGGCCTCCGGCCAGTTCCTGATCGATTCGGAAGCGAGCCTGAAATCGGCCCTGCCAAAATTCGATGACACCGCTCCGGCCGCCGGGAGCAAGAAATGATCGCCCGCATCATCCGGCAGTCCATCGCCCACCGCATCTGGGTGCTGCTGGCCGCCGCCCTGCTGGCGGCGTGGGGCCTGGTGTCGCTGCGCCAGACCTCGCTGGACGCCCTGCCCGACCTGTCGGACACCCAGGTCATCGTGCGGGCCCAGTATCCGGGCCAGGCGCCGCAGCTGGTGGAGGACCAGGTGACCTATCCGTTGACGACGGCCCTGCTGTCGGTCCCCGGCGCCAGGACGGTGCGCGGCTATTCCTTCTTTGGCGACTCCTTCGTCTACGTGCTGTTCGACGACGCCACCGATCCTTACTGGGCCCGTTCACGCGTGGCCGAGTATATCAACCAGGTGCAAAGCCGGCTGCCGGCCGGCGTGCGCGCCGAACTGGGGCCGGACGGCACCGGCGTGGGCTGGGTCTACGAATACGCGCTGGTGGACCGCAGCGGCGGCCACGACCTGGGCCAGCTGCGCGCGCTCAACGACTGGTTCCTCAAGTTCGAGCTGAAAACGGTGGCCAACGTGGCAGAGGTGGCCAGCATCGGCGGCATGGTCAGGCAGTACCAGATCGTGCTGGACCCGGACCGGCTGCGCGCCTACGGCATGTCGCACGCGAAGGTGCTGGAGGCGGTCGGCAAGGCGAACCAGGAATCGGGCGGCTCGGTGGTGGAGCTGGCCGAGACGGAATACATGGTCCGCTCGCACGGCTATCTGCGCTCGCTCGAGGACTTCCGCAACATCGTGCTCGACGCCGGCGACAGCGGCACGCCCGTGCTGCTGCGCGACGTGGCCAGCGTGCGGCTGGGCCCTGAAATGCGGCGCGGTATCGCGGAACTGAACGGCGAGGGCGAGGTGGCCGGCGGCGTGGTCGTCATGCGCTCCGGGAAGAACGCGCTCGACACCATCCAGGCCGTCAAGGCCAGGCTGGCCACGCTCAAGGCCTCGCTGCCGGCCGGCGTGGAAGTGGTGACGACCTACGACCGCTCGACGCTGATCGCGGCGGCCGTCGCCAACCTACGCGACAAGCTGGTGGAGGAATTCATCGCCGTCGCCGTGGTCTGCGCGCTGTTCCTGTTCCACCTGCGCAGCGCCGCCGTCGCCATCGTCTCGCTGCCGCTGGGCGTACTGGGCGCCTTCATCGTCATGCGCTACCAGGGCGTGAACGCCAACATCATGTCGCTGGGCGGCATCGCCATCGCCGTGGGCGCGGCCACCGACGCGGCGCTGGTGCTGATCGAGAACGCCCACAAGCATCTCGAAGCATGGCACCACGCTCACCCGGGGCAGGCTATCGGCGCGGCGCAGCGCTGGGAGCTGATGGCGCAAGCGTCGATCGAAGTGGGTCCGGCCCTGTTCTTCTCGCTGCTGATCGTGGCGCTGTCGTTCATCCCCGTGTTCGGGCTGGAGGCGCAGGAGGGCAAGCTGTTCGCCCCGCTGGCCTACACCAAGACCTACACGCTGGCGGCGGCGGCCGGCCTGGCCATCACGCTGGTACCGGTGCTGATGGGCTACCTGATCCGGGGCCGCATTCCCAGCGAAGCGGCCAACCCCGTCAACCGCTTGCTGGTGCGCGCCTACCGCCCGCTACTCGACGCCAGCCTGGCCCGCCCGCGCACCACCATCGCCGTCGCGCTGGCGGCGCTGGCGCTGACGGCCATCCCCCTGTCGCGCCTGGGCGGCGAATTCCTGCCGCCGCTGAACGAAGGCGACCTGCTCTACATGCCCTCCGCCCTGCCCGGCCTGTCGGCGGCCAAGGCCGGCGAACTGCTGCAGCAGACGGACCGCCTGATCAAGACGGTGCCGGAAGTGGCCACCGTGTTCGGCAAGGCCGGGCGGGCCGAATCGGCCACCGATCCGGCACCGATGGAAATGTTCGAAACGACCATCCAGTTCAAGCCGCGCGACCAGTGGCGGCCCGGCATGACGCCGGCCAGGCTGGTGGAGGAACTGGACCGGGTGGTCCAGGTGCCCGGCCTGGCCAACGTGTGGGTGCCGCCCATCCGCAACCGCATCGACATGCTCTCGACCGGCATCAAGACCCCGGTGGGCGTCAAGGTGTCCGGGCCGGACCTGCAGCAGATCGACCGCATCGCCACCGCCATCGAGGCGGCCGTCAGGCAGGTGCCCGGCGTAACGTCGGCGCTGGCCGAACGCCTGCGCGGCGGGCGCTACATCGACGTGACGGTGGACCGGCCCCGCGCCGCCCGCTACGGCCTGGCCGTGGCGGACGTGCAGTCCGTGGTGGCCGCGGCCATCGGCGGCGAGAACGTGGGCGAAGTGGTGGACGGACGCCAGCGCTTCCCCGTCAACGTGCGTTATCCGCAGGACTACCGCAACTCGCTGCAGGCGCTGCGCCAGCTGCCCGTCATCACGCCCAGGGGCGCCCAGATCCTGCTGGGCGACGTGGCCGCCATCGCCGTCAACGACGGGCCGCCCATGATACGCAGCGAGAACGCCCGCCTGTCGGGCTGGGTCTACGTCGACGTGCGCGGCGTGGACCTGGCCGGCGCCGTGCGCGCCATGCGCGCGCGCGTGGCGCGGGACGTGGCCCTGCCAGCGGGCTACGCCATCGGCTGGTCCGGCCAGTTTGAATACCTGGAACGGGCCGAGGCCAAGCTGCGCACCGTCGTGCCGCTGACCCTGCTGGTGATCTTCCTGCTGCTGTATTTCGCCTTCCGCCGCGTGGGCGAGGCGGCCCTGCTGATGCTGACGGTGCCGTTCGCGCTGATCGGCGGCTTCTGGCTGGTATGGGCGCTGGGCCACGCCGTCTCCGTCGCCACGGCGGTGGGTTTCATCGCGCTGGCGGGGCTGGCGGCCGAATTCGGCGTCGTGATGCTGGTCTACCTGCGCAACGCGCTCAACGCCCGCCTGGCGCAGGGGCGGCCGCTCACGTCCGAGCTGATCGTGGAGGCGATACGGGAAGGGGCCGTGCTGCGCGTGCGGCCCAAGGCCATGACGGTGGCCGTGATCCTGGCCGGCCTGCTGCCCATCATGTACGGCAGCGGCGCCGGGTCGGAAGTCATGCAGCGCATCGCCGCGCCCATGGTGGGCGGGATGGTGACGGCGCCCCTGCTGTCGCTGTTCGTGATTCCGGCCGCGTGGCGGCTGCTGCAGGAATGGCAGCTGCAGCGCGCCGCCGGGCGTCAGCAGCAGGCCGCACC
>JAZJZQ010000396.1:7193-12104 GCA_040389625.1 Pseudomonadota bacterium
GCTGGCACGGGGCCGGCGTCAGGGCTTGTAGATGCCGGTCCCGATGCAGAACTCGTCCACCTTGACGACGTAGCTTTGCTTGGCTTCGACCGTGTTGGTCACGGGGTTGGGCCACTTGTAACTGACCCAGCCCTTGCCTTCCCTGGAATTGCAGGTCTTGAAGATCTCGCGGATCAGGTAGACGCCGTCGGCGTCGCGCATTTCCGACAAGTCCTTGCCAACAATCTTGGGATTTTTGCCATGCACCAGCTGGCCCGCCGTCACCTGCTTGGCGTTGAACATGAACAGGTACAGGTCGCCCTTGCGGTTGATGTCGCTGGCCGAGTTGAAGGGGCTGGTGAGCGTATTGAATTCGGCGATGGATTTTTCCGGACCGTTCTTCTTCAAATAGTCGATCGCCTTGTTCACCAGCGCCACCGCCTCCTTCGCGTTGCTGCGCTCCACCGCCTGCGCCGGCAGCTGCCATGCGGCGGCCAGCAGCACCGCCATCGTCCACTTGCCCATATCGTTCCTCTTTTTACCTTGCCGTGAGCGGCTATCTTGTTAAAACCATGCTAGGAGCATTTGCCGGGCCCGTCAACGATACGGTGTCAAATGCCGGCCACTCTGTTGCGGCCCGGGTGTCATTTGCCGGCAGGCAATAAAATGAATGGACGTTTCGAGAATAGTGTTACAGTAAACACCTGTTTCCCCACCCGGTAATCCCAGGCCGTGGCTGGCGCCGGCTACGCCGCGACCGGCCCGTGCCAACCGTCTCATGCTGAGCCTACACACCAATATGGCCTCGCTGTCTGCGCACGTCGCCCTCGGCCGCTCCGAGGGCAGGATGGCGCACGCTGCGACGCAGCTGGGGACGGGCCTGCGCATCAACTCGGCCACGGACGACGCGGCCGGGCTGCAGATCGCCACCCGGCTGGCTGCGCAGAGCCATGGCATGGCGATGGCCGTCAACAACATCCAGAAGTCCCTGTCGATGCTGCAAACGGCCGAAGGCGCGCTCGATGAGAGCAGCACCTTGCTGATACGGATGAAGGATCTGGCCACCCAGGCCGCCGACGCCTCCTCCTCGCCAGCCGACCGCACGGCGCTGCAGGCGGAATATGGCGCGCTGACGCACGAATTGAGCCATATCTCCGGCGGCACCACGTTCGGCGGCAGCAAGCTGCTGCTGGGCGATACGACGGCGGAAAAGACGGCCTTGGCGGCATCGGCCACGGCGGCGACAGCCACGGCGGCCGGCGCCAACGCCGCCATGGCCACGGCCCAGACCAACTACAACAACGCCATCGCCGCCGACGTGGCCGGCTCCACCCCGGCCACCCAGGCCGCCCGCGCCGCCGCCGCCGCCGCCTTTGCCGCGGCCAGCGGAATCGCCGGCGTGGCCCAGGCTGCGGCCACCGAGGCCCAGACTTACGCCGCGGCGGTGGCCGCGGCGACCACCGTCGATGGCGTCTTTTCCAAACCGGTCAAGTTCCAGATCGGTGCGTCATCCAGCGAAACGATGAGCGTCGACCTGACGGCGCAACTGGGCGCCATGCACGCGGCCCTGCACGCCGTCTCGGCCACCTACGATACCTTCGGCATCGAGCGCAACAGCGACGGCACCGAACTGCTGACGTCCGGCGGCGCGTCGGCCATGATAGACAAACTGCAAAGCGCCATCGACGCCGTGGCCGGCGTACGCTCCTTCCTGGGCGCCACGGCCAACAGGATGGACTACGTGCAGGGCAACCTGGCCCACGGCCAGTTCGACACCACCGTGGCCAGGGGCCGCATCGTCGATACCGACTACGCCCAGACCAGCGCAGACTTCGTCACCAACCAGTTGCTGATGCAGGCCGGCGGCACGGTGCTGCGCCAGTCCAACAGCATCTCCTCGATGGTGATGTCGCTGTTGAGCTGACGCGGCGCCGCTTAATGGCTGGCGGCCGGCTCCCGGTAGCGCGCCAGTTCCATCTTGCCGATCTGGGCCCGGTGCACCTCGTCCGGACCGTCGGCCAGGCGCAGCGCGCGCGCCCACGAATAGGCCGGCGCCAGGAACGGGTCGGCCATGCCGCCGCCGCCGTGAATCTGGATCGCCCAGTCGATCACCTGGCACGCCATGTTAGGCGCGGCCACCTTGATCATGGCGATTTCCTTGGCCGCTACCTTGTTGCCCACCGTGTCCATCAGGTGCGCCGCGTTGAGCACCAGGAAGCGCGCCTGGTCGATCAGGATGCGGGCCTCGGCGATGCGCTCCAGCGTCACGCCCTGCTGCGCCAGCGGCTTGCCGAAAGCGACCCGGCTCACGCTGCGGCGGCACATCTGCTCCAGCGCGCGCTCGGCCAGGCCGATCAAACGCATGCAGTGGTGGATGCGGCCCGGCCCTAGGCGGCCCTGGGCGATCTCGAAGCCGCGGCCCTCGCCCAGCAGGATGTTCGACACCGGCACCCGCACGTTCTCGAACACGATCTCGCTGTGGCCGTGCGGCGCGTCGTCAAAGCCGAACACGGGCAGCTGGCGCACGATGGTCACGCCCGGCGTATTGCGCGGCACGATCAGCATCGACTGCTGCTTGTGGCGGCTGGGATTGGCCGCGTCGGTCTTGCCCATGAAGATGAACATCTGGCAGCGCGGATCGCCGGCGCCGGACGACCACCACTTGCGACCGTTGATCACATACTCGTCACCCTCGCGCACGATGCTGCTCTCGATGTTGGTGGCGTCGGACGAGGCCACGGCCGGTTCCGTCATGGCGAAGCAGGAACGGATGCGGCCATCGAGCAGGGGCCGCAGCCACTGCTCCTGCTGCTCTTGCGTGCCGTAGCGGGCCAGCACTTCCATGTTGCCCGTATCGGGCGCCGAGCAGTTGAACACTTCCGACGACCAGGTGGCGCGGCCCATGATTTCGCACAGCGGCGCGTATTCCAGGTTGGTCAGGCCGGCGCCCAATTCCGATTCGGGCAGGAACAGATTCCACAGGTCGGCCGCGCGCGCCTTTTCCTTGAGTTCCTCGATCACGCGGGTGGGCACCCAGGCGTCGCCGGCGGCGCGGTTGGCTTCGATCTCGGCGTAGAAGCGCGGTTCGGCCGGATACACGTGTTCTTCCATGAAGGCCGACAGGCGGGCCTGGAGCTGCTGTACTTTCGGGCTGTATGCAAAATCCATGATGAGGGGGTTCCTGGTTAGATGTAGGTAACGGCGCCAGCTTCGCCCAGCCATTCCAGGTGAGCGTAGTTGTTCAGGGAGCTCAGGCTGATCTGGCCCGGCGTGTGGCGCAGGCGCGTGACGGCGCCGTTGGCCAGGCTCCAGTTGAGCGTGACGACCTGCCGGTCCGGCAGGCCAAGCAGATGCTGGGTCAGGGCCGCGATCACGCCGCCCGAGGTGAACACGATGCTGGCCTGCGACGGCGCATCGGCGCCGGCCGCGCCCTGGGCCGCGTCGGCCTGGGCCGCCACGCGCTCGAGCGCGTCCACGCAGCGCTGGCGGAACTGGGGCCAGCTTTCCACATAATCGTCCCCATGCTGGCCGCTCATCCAGCGCAGCATGGCTTGTTCAAACAGGTTGCGAAAGGCCAGCTGCGGCTGCGGATAGCGGGCCAGCAGGCGTTTGAACGCGTCCGCGTCGGCGAACTCCGGGCAGTGGATTTGCAGCACCTGATGGTGGTCGAACTCGGCGAAATCCGTATCGGTCTGCCACTCCGTGTCGTGCAGCAGGGCCTTGGGCAGCTGGCCCAGGCAGGTGTCGGCGCTCTGGCGGTGGCGCTGCATGCCGCCCGTGACCACGCGCTGAAAGCCCTGGCGCGTGTTGGCAAACCACTGTCCCAGCAGGCGCACCTGCTCGAAACCCAGCTCCGACAGCTGGTCGTAATTGGCGCTGCCGAACGACGCTTGGCCGTGGCGCACCAGATAAATATTCCCCATTTCGCTCGCTCGTTGGTTGCAGAATAAGACACAGCTTACCGCCAGGCCTATAATTCATCAAATGAATAGTATTAATCATCCTGTATAAATCTCATGCATATATCGCGTGTCGACCTCAATCTGTTCATCGTGTTCGAAGCCATCTACGCCGAAGGCAGCCTGACCCGCGCCAGCCTGAAGATGAACCTCACGCAGCCGGCCATCAGCCATGCGCTGGGACGGCTGCGCCAGCTGTTCGACGATCCCCTGTTCGAGCGGCAGGGCCACGTGATGGTGCCCACGCCGCTGGCCCGTTCCATTATCGAGCCGGTACGGCAGGCGCTGCGCGGCTTCGAAGTGACGCTGAACGGGGTGGAGCGGTTCGACCCGGCCAGCAGCGAACGCACCTTCTCGGTGGCGCTGCGCGACGTACTGGAAGCGAGCGTGCTGCCACCGCTGATGGCCGGGCTGGCGCACAGCGCGCCCTCGGTCGGGCTCAACGCGCTGCAGGTGGGGCGGCGCGAACTGGAGAGCGAACTGGCGGCCGGCACGCTGGACGCGGCGATCGACATCCTGCTGCCGCTGTCGACTGACGTGCGCCACACGCGGCTGGTGCGCGACAACACGGTGGTGCTGGTGCGGCGCGGCCACCCGCTGGTGCGCGACGGCGCGCTGGACATGGACACCTACCTGCAGCTGGAGCACATCATGGCCAGCTCGCGCCGGCGCGGGCCGGGGCTGGAAGACTTTGAACTGAGCCGGATGGGACTGCAGCGCCGCATCCGCCTGCGCTGCCAGCACTACTTCGCCGCCTGCCGCGTAGTCAGCCAGACCGACCTGGCGCTGACGATACCGGAACGGCTGGCGCAGGTGGTCAACGGCCAGTTCGACAACCAGATCCTGCCCTTCCCGCTGGCCATGCCGTCGCTCGACATCTACTTGTACTGGCACGCCAACGTCGACAACGATCCGGCCAACGTCTGGCTGCGCCAGCAGCTGGCGGACGTGACGGCCGCCCTGCCAGGCTAGC
>JAZJZQ010000397.1:0-3239 GCA_040389625.1 Pseudomonadota bacterium
GGCCATGGACCAATTACGTGCGATGGAGATTTTTGTCGAGGTGGCGCGGCTGCGCAGCTTCAGCGAGGCGGGCCGCCACCTGGGGCTGACGCGCGCCATGGTCAGCAAGCACATCATGCAACTGGAGCAGCACCTGCAGGCGCGCCTGCTGCACCGCTCGACGCGCGAGGTGAGCCTGACCGATGTGGGCCTGGCTTACCTGGAGCCGTGCGCGGCCACGCTGGCCCAGGCCCGGGAGGCGGCCCGCGTGGTCAGCCAGGCGGGCGCCGGGCTGGCCGGGCCGCTGCGCATCCAGGCCCCGTCCAGCTTCGGCAGCGCGTGGCTGGCCGACGCGCTGGCCCGTTTCTGCCTGCCCCATCCCCAGCTGGCGCCGCAGCTGCTGGTGGACGATGCGCTGCTCGACCCCATCGCCCACGGCTTCGACCTGACGATACGGGTGGGCGGTATTCCGGACAGCCGGGCCCTCTCGCTGCGGCCGCTGGCGCCATGCCGCGCCGTGCTGTGCGCCAGCCCGGCCTATCTGGCGCGCTGGGGGACGCCGCAGTCGCCGCCGGAACTGGCGCGCCACCGCTGCCTGCACTTCAGCCACCTGACGGGCGGCACCGGCTGGCATTTCACGCGCAGCGCGCAACAGCATACGGTACGGGTGCAGCCCGCGTTCACGGCCAACAACGGCCAGGTGCTGCAGCAGGCCGCGCTGCGCGGGCTGGGCATCGTCTACAACACCACTTTCCTGGCCTGGCGCGCGCTTCTCGACGGCTCGCTGGTGCCGGTGCTGGCGGACTGGGAGCTGCCGCTCAACCACCTGAGCGCACTGTATCCGGCCAGCCGTCAGCCCTCGCCCAAGGTACGGGCGCTGATCGATTTCCTGGTGGCCGAATACCAGCCCGTGCCGCCGTGGGACCGCGCGCTGCAGGAGGCGGGCCTGCTGCCCTGAGGCGCAGCCGGCGTTGCGGCCGGGCCGGCGGCGGGCGTCATCCGGTGCGTTTTGTTGGCGGCGGCCTCAGACCTGCCAGGCGCCGTCCCGGTACACCAGTTCGTCGTCCAGGTAGACCGCCTCCGTTACCGCGAACACGTCCACGTGGTAGCGCGCATCCTTGCGCCGGAACTGCGGCTTGGGATAGACCCCGTGCTTGGCCCCCAGCGACAGGTGGATGCCGCACATGCGCTCGTAGGTGCCGATGTCGTCCACCATCTGCTCGCGCGAGAAGGCGCGGTTCATGCCGAAGCCCAGTTCGCGCAGCCACACCTCGCCCTCGTGGGCGCGGATGATGGCCAGCATGTTGTCGAAGGCGGGCGTGCTGTGCTCCACGCCCGTCACCCGGCCCCGCTCGACGATGAGGGTGATCGGGTGTGCGGGGCGGTTGACGAGAAAGTGCGTATCGCCGAATACGAAGATGCGCACCTTGCCGTTGACCGCTTCCAGGTCCAGCGCCTCGGTGAACACTTCACCGAGCGGGAACTGGCCGCCCACGTTGTTCATGGCGCTGTAGTCGCCGATATTGAGCTTGGCCGGCTCGAACGGGGAGCCGAACACCAGGCGCTCGCCGCCGCTGTCGACCACGCCGCCGCCGGCATTGTCGATGCGGGCCTTGAGGGCGTGGCCCACGCCGCGGTAGTAGGCCGGGTCGTAGGCCAGTGCGTCGATGTAGTGGCAGCCCTGCTGGCCCGGCATGCGCGCCAGGTGCACGTGCTCGATCACCTTCAGGCCGCGCTTGAACAGTTCGATGCGGATGCGGAACGCCTCGAGCCGGAAGCTGGTCGACTGGATCAGCACCACCAGGTCGCCGGCGGCCATGCGGGCGAAGGCGGCCAGCACCTGCTCCGGCGTGACGCTGTCGAAATCGACGAAGCTGGCGCCGGGAATGGCGCGCCGGTAGGCTTCCGTCAGCGCGCGGTTGAGGTCGCAGCGGGTGTCGTAGACGATCAGGGCGCCGTGGCCGGGCGCGTAGCCGATGGCCATGGCCAGCAGGTCGCGCACGTTGCGCTCGGCCGTGTCCACCGTGGCGGCGGCGAGGGCGCCGAACGGCGGCGTGGCGGGCAGGGAGGCGGGGGCGGCTGATGTCATGTGGTGGCGGAGCTATACAAACGGGAATGGTGAGCATTATACGGGCGATGGCCCCGGTGCTTTCTTCTTGTACATGGCGAAGCTGCGTTGTAGAATTCAGAGAAATATAGCCGCTAGGAAACTAGCGGCACGCCAGGCGCAACGGTAGGCGCACGACATCAAAGGGACGTTCCGATGAGCATAACGATGGGACAGGATTTGCCGCTGGAGCGGCCCGACGCCGAAGGCCGGGCGGCCCTGTTCGTGCCCACCGCCGCCGTCAAGGACGAGGTGCTGCAGACCATCCGCAAGGGCGCCGCCGTGGTCGGCTTTGGCAACCACGACCGCACCCTCACCATCTACTACGAGAGCAACCGCTTCAACGACCCCGCCCTGGCCAAGTGGGAGCAGAAGGCGCGCAAGGCCTACGAGCGGCTGGTCGACAACCTGCCCACGGTCTCCAAGCTGATCGGCAAGCCCGAGCATTTCGAGCAGGTCGGCTACATCAACGGCAAGGGCATCACGATACGGCGCATGGCCAGCCTGATGCGCTGGCTCGAGCAGTCCGAGGCGCTCGACAGCGCGCCGGCCGCCGAGCTGATCGCCTTCACCCCGCCTCCGCCGCCCAAGAAGATCACGGCCGAATAAGGGCCGGGCGCCTCCGTTGCGGGCACGGCGGCGGCCGGATCAAGTTCAGGCAAAATTTTCTTGTTGTAATTAAGAATTTCCTTATGGCATGTGCTATCTTTTCAGGGAGCGGCGGATACAGCCGCGCTCGTGCCGGTCCCGTGGCCGGCGCCTGTTTATCACAAGGAGACTGCATCATGCGACAGCTGTACAAATACTTGATGACGGCGCTGCTGGCGCTGACGGTGGCCGGCCTCGTCCAGGCCCAGGAAGCGGCCCACCGCGGCACGGCCGACGAAGCGGTGGCCATGGTCAAGAAAGCCAGCGCCTACCTGCAAAAGAACGGCAAGGACAGGGCGGTCGCCGCCTTCAACGATCCCAAGGGCGAGTTCGTCAGTGGCGACCTGTACGTGTTCATGATCGACACCGGCGGCATGATGCTGGCGCATGGCCAGAACCCCAAGATGGTCAACAAGCCCATGATGGAGCTGAACGCCGGCGGCGTCTACCCGGTCAAGGAATTCCTCAAGCTCACCAACGGCCCGGCCGGCAAGGGCTGGGTCAA
>JAZJZQ010000397.1:3339-7107 GCA_040389625.1 Pseudomonadota bacterium
GAAAAAAATGGGCGGCGACCCCGGGGAGGGAGGCGCCGCCCGAAACCGCGCGAGCGCGGCGAGATTACCGTTGTCGCCATGGCGGCCAGGCCGGCCGCCGCGGCGGGAATGACAGACTGGCCCGCAACGCCACGGCGCAGCCTTGCCGATGGATGGCGGCGCGGCCGGCGGCTGTCTACCAGCCCATGCCGGCCCACCCATCAGCTTGCGCCACGTTGTGATTCAGCCACGGTGCGGTTCAGCCACAAGGCGCTGCCGGCCTGCACCGCCAGCATGGCCGCGCGCAGCGCCGGCGGCGCATCGAAGCCGAACCAGGATGGCAGCAGGGCGAACGCCGAGCCGCAAGCCAGTACCCGCAGCTGTTCCCAGCGCCGCGCGCCGCGCCGGCCCTGCAGCAGCGCACCCAGCGCCATCGTGGCCGCCACGATCACGGCGCCATACAGCAGCAGGGCGGCCGGCGCCAGCGCCGGACCGATGGCGAGCAGGTGCGACACGCACGGCACGAGCACGGCAAATTGCAGCATGGCGTAGGCGGCAATGGCGGGCGGCGTGCCGGCATCGTAGCGGACGAAACGGGATGGATCGAAATGGGCCAGCGGTTGGCCAGTCCAGGCGCCCGGCTTGTCCAGCCAGACGGCGGCCCGGGCGCGCCAGCCGCGGACGGTGGCCGTGGCGCGCAGCAGGTCGGCGTAGTAGTGCAGATTACCCCACAGCGGATCCAGGCTGCGCAGCGGCGTGCGCACGCCATAGACGATGGTCTCGTCCGCGCGCTCGTCCTCGAAGGTGCCGAACAGGCGGTCCCACAGGATCAGGATGCCGCCGTAGTTCTTGTCGATGCAGTAGTCGTTCTGGCCGTGGTGCACGCGGTGGTTGGACGGTGTCACCAGCACCCGGTCCAGCCAGCCCAGGCGGCCCACCAGTTCCGTATGCACCCAGTACTGGTACAGCAGGTCGATCATGGCTACGCCGGCCATCACCAACGGCGGCACGCCGGCCACGGCCAGCGGCAGGTAGAACAGCCAGCCCAGCACCCAGCCGCTGGAAGTCTGGCGCAGCGCGGTGGACAGGTTGTAGTACTCGGACGAGTGGTGTACCACGTGGGCGGCCCACAGCACGCTCACTTCATGGCCCAGGCGGTGCGCCCAGTAGTAGCAGAAGTCGTAGGCCAGCAGCGCCGCCAGCCATACCCACACGCTGGCCGGCGACAGGGCGGCCACGTGCCAGCGCTGGTACAGGGCCGTGTACAGGCCCAGCATGAAGACCTTCGTCAACAGGCCGATGACCTGGCTGACCATGCCCAGGTGCAGGCTGGTGAGCGCGTCCGCCACGTCGTAGGCGGCCAGGCCGCGCCGGTGCGCCAGCCACGCCTCCAGCACGATCGTCAGCATGAATACCGGAATCGCGTAGACGATGGGATTCACGGGCGCTCCGGCATCAGGCGCGCGTCACGGACGCGGCGTCGGCGGTGGCGGGCAAATCCGTCTGGTGCATGCAAACTCCGGCAAGATGGTTGAGGTCTCAACGATTATGCCTACAGATTTGTCATTCACACAAGAAGTTAGTGCGCCCTTTCTCTATTCTTGTGCGATGCCCGCGACGGTTTTTGCCGCGCCGTTCAATCAGTTTCATTTTTGGCTCGCCAGGCCATGCGGCCTGGCCTGCCGCGTCACAGCGCCTTGAGGAAAGCGGCCAGATCGGCCGCCTCCTGCGGCGAGAAGCCGATGCGGAAGCGCGTGTCGTAGAAGCGCACCACGTCCTCGATGCGGCGCTGCGAGCCGTTGTGGAAGTAGGGCGCGCGTGCAGCGAGGCCGCGCAGGCCGGGCGTCTTGAAGCGGCCGATGTCGCTCCACTTACCGCTCTCCATGGCGCTGCCCGGATCGCTCGTTTCGATCACCTCGCCGGTGGCGTTGTTGCGCAGCGTGTAGAGCGGCAGGTCCGGCGTGCGCAGGTTGGCCGTGGCGGTGCCCGTATTGAACATGCGGGCCACGGAGTGGCTGCCCACGTTGGGCGCGTTGTGGCAGGTGGCGCAGGTGGCCCGCTGCAGCGGCAGGCGCAGTTCGTTGTTGAAGCCGGCCACGCCGACCACGTTGAACGGCTTGTTGTTGAAGATCTGCTCGCCGCGCGCGATGGCGGCGCGGGCCTGGTTCTGGGTGCTGGTGGCGGGCGGTACGGGCGCCGGCTGGCCGCGTCCGGGCAGTGGCGGCGGGGCCGGCGGCGCCAGGTTGCGCCAGGCCGCGAACAGGTTCATCACGTTGCGGTTGAACGGCGCGCCGGTACGGTAGTCGCCCGACTGCGGATCGTTGATGCCGAAGTAGTAGCCCTGCTGCGACAACCGCTGCGGCCCGCCCAGCGCGCCCGCGTCGGTCAGGCTGCCGGCCGCCGTGGCGCTGGACTGGGCCGTAAACAGGGTCTGTTCGAAGGCGGCGATGACGCGCTGCTCGTCGGCCGTCAGGTCCTGGGCCGCCTCGGCGTGGCCGCGCACGGCGCTGTTGGCCTGGTGCCGCAGGTCGGTGTCGAGCGGGGCGAAGCAGCGGGCCGGGCGTACGTCCTTGATGCAGATGGTGGAGGCGGCGTCGGCCAGCGTTTCGCGCCCGTCCCACATCACGGTGCTGTTGAAGGGCAGGTTGGTGCTGGGCAGGGGGCGGCGGAACAGCGACAGTTCGCTGGCGCTGGCGTAGTGGTACGGATCGTCCGCCTTGACCAGCGTGAATTCGGCGTTGGCCGGCATCGGCAGGCCGACCCGGATCAGGCCCTTGGTCAGCAGCATGCTGTAGGCCAGGCGCTTCTGGTCCAGCGTGGCCACGGGCGCGGTGGGCGCGACGGCGCCATCGACGGGACGGAACACGGGATCGAGGCCGGCGCTGCTGTTAAAGCGCGCCGTCAGCCCGGCCGGCGTGATGGTCCAGCCGTTGCCGGGCTGGTGGCAGCTGGCGCAGCTGCGGCCGTTGCCGAAGGGCTTGAAGAAGGGATTGCCCGTATCGACCGTGCCGGCGCTGCTGAAGGTGAGCGAGGCGCCGTCCGCGTTGGGCACGGGCGCCAGTACCACGGGCGGCGGCGACTGCACCAGCACGGCGGCGGTGATGGTGGGCGCGGCGCCGGTGCCGGCGCCTGTGTCAGAGCTGGCGCTGGTGCCGGTGCCGCTGTCGGCCGGGCGCGGCGTGGCGCCGGCCTGCAGCGCGCGCGGCGTGGCGTCGGTGGCGGCGGTGTCGGTGCTGCCGCCGCCGCAGGCGGCCAGCAGGGCGGCCGGCAGCAGGAGCAAGGGCAGGCGAAGGGCGCGTTGGTGCATGATGGTCTCCGTCGATGGAATGGGTGGACTACGGAAGCCAGATTGACGGCCAAATGTGCAGGAAAAATGGAGACGGCTTGCGCCATGTCGTACCCATGCGGCAGGCGTGCGCAATTCACATTCCCTGCACAATTGGCAGGTATCATGGCGCAGGACCAAGACGCGCCGGAGGCGAGCAATGAAGGACCAGCACAGGAGCCGGCCATGCGGCTGACGATCGCGCGCAAGATCGCGCTGGCGGTGATCGCCATCGTCATCCTGTGCGTCGGCACCATGGCCTGGGTGACCAGCATCAGCCTGCAGCGCGGCTTTGTGGCCTATCTCAACGAAATGCAGACGCAGGACCTGGACCAGCTGCGCGAACTGCTGGAGGCGCGCTACCGCACCGAGGGCAATTTCGAATGGCTGCGGCACCAGCCGCGCGCGCTGCGCTCCGTGCTCGACCAGATGAAACCGCGCCTGCTGGCCGAGGCCGACGATGG
>JAZJZQ010000397.1:7207-12329 GCA_040389625.1 Pseudomonadota bacterium
GGCCAGGTGGTGGGCCGCATGCGGCTGATGCCGCTGCGCCAGGCCGGCGGCAGCGACGCCAGCGCCGCCACCTTCCTGCGTGGCCAGCTGCAAACCATATTGCTGCTCTCGTGCGCCCTGATCGGCATGGCCATCCTGGCCGCCATCTGGCTGGCGCGCCACCTGCTGCGGCCCGTGGCGGCCCTGCGCAGCGTGACGGAAAAGCTGGCGCGCGGCGAGTTCGCGGCGCGTGCGCCGCTGCTGTCGCGCGACGAACTGGCCGAGCTGGCGCTGCACGTGAACGCCATGGCGCAGGCGCTGGAGGAGAACGAGCAGCAGCGCCGCCGCATGCTGGCCGACATCTCGCACGAACTGCGCACGCCGCTGACGGTGATCCGGGGCGAGATCGAAGCGCTGCTCGACGGCATACGCCAGGCCGACGCCAGCGCGCTCGAATCGCTGCATGCCGAGGTGCTGCGGCTGAACAAGCTGGTGGACGACCTGCACCAGCTCACCCTGGCCGACGCGGGCGACCTGCAATACCACTGGCAGCAGCTGGACCTGGCGGCGCTGCTGCGGCCACTGCTGGAACGCTACCGCCTGCGCGCGCAGCAGGCCGGCCTGGCGCTGACGGCCACGCTGCCGGAAGCGCCGCTGCTGCTGACGGGCGACAGCGGCCGCCTGACGCAGGTGTGCGTCAACCTGCTGGAAAACAGCGTGCGCTACACGGACAGCGGCGGCCGCATCGCCGTCACGCTGACCGGCAACGGCCCCTGTGCGGAACTGACGGTGGAGGACAGCGCCCCCGGCGTGCCGGCCGGCCTGCTGGCGCGGCTGTTCGAACGCCTGTACCGGGCCGACGACGCGCGCGGACGGGGCGGCAGCGGCCTGGGGCTGGCGATCTGCAAGGCGATGGTGGAGGCGCACGGCGGCAGCATCGAGGCCTTGCCTTCGCCGCTGGGCGGCGTGAGAATGCAGGTCAGGCTGCCGCTGGTGCGGCCCGTTCAACCCCAGACCAACCGCAAAGCGCATGGATAACACCGCCCACATCCTGATCGTGGAAGACGACGTGAAGATCGCCGCGCTGCTGGCCGATTACTTCGTCGCCGCCGGCCTGCGCGTGACGCGCGTGGCAGACGGCCTGGCCGCGGTGGACGCCGTGCGCGCGCAGGCGCCCGACCTGATGGTGCTGGACCTGATGCTGCCCGGCCTGGACGGCATCGGCGTGTGCCGCGCCGTGCGCGCCTTTTCGCAGCTGCCCATCATCATGCTGACGGCGCGGGTGGACGAGATCGACCGCCTGCTGGGGCTGGAGTCGGGCGCCGACGATTACGTATGCAAACCGTTCAGCCCGCGCGAAGTGGTGGCCCGGGTGCGCGCCCAGCTGCGCCGCGCCGGCGGCCTGCTGCAGCCGGCGGCCGGCGTGGCCGTGCCCCTGTTCCAGGTCGACCGCGAACGCATGTGCATCGTGCACGGCGGCGCGGCGCTGGCGCTCACGCCGGTGGAGTACCGCCTGCTGGCCGAACTGATCGCCAATCCGGGCCGGGTCTATTCGCGCCAGCAGCTGCTCGACTGCGCGCACGAAGACCAGCGCGACATCAACGACCGCACCGTCGACTCCCACATCAAGAACATCCGCCGCAAGCTGGCGGCCCGCCTGCCCGAAGCGGACTGCCTGCAGTCCGTGTACGGTGTGGGCTACCGCTTCGAACTGCCGCCGCCGACTCCTTAGCAGGGGCGCATCTCGACGGCCACGCCGGACAGCACGGCATTGCCCGACAGCGGATCGCGCAGCTGCTCGTCCAGCAGCGCGTTCAGGTTGGCGCCGGGCCGCGCGGCCGCCACGCCCAGCTGCGTGCCGGGCAGGTCGTGGCCCCAGCCGTGCGGCAGGCTGACCACACCCGGCATCATCTCTTCGCTCAGTTCCACCTGCGCCTGCACCATGCGCGCGCCGTTGCGGATCCGGGCCTGGCCGCCGTCGGCGAGGCCCAGCCGGGCCGCGTCGGCCGGGTGCACCAGCACCGTGCAGCGATACGGCCCCTTGGCCAGCACGGGCAGGTTGTGCATCCAGCTGTTGTTGGAGCGCAGCTGGCGGCGGCCGATGATGACCAGTTCCGGCGCATCGTCCGGCGCGGCCAGCGCCGCTGCCACCCGCGCCAGGTCGGCCAGCAGCGGTGCCGGCGCCAGCTCGATCTTGCCCGAGGGCGTGCGCAGCACTTCCGGGATGCGCGGCTGCATGGGGCCCAGGTCGATGCCCGACGGCGCGGCCTGCACCTTGGCCAGGGTCAGGCCGTCCGGCTGCGCGCCGAACTGGTCGCCATACGGGCCGCTGCGCAAGGCCAGGTCCAGCATGCGCTCCACGCCGCGCCGGGGCGCCAGCGCCGCCATGATGTGGGGCGTGGCCGGGCCGGCCGATTTCTGCAGCTCCTCTTCCAGCAACGCCGCGTCGAGCGCGTCGAGGTCGGCGTGGCGTCCCATGCCGCGGGCGATGGCGGCCAGGCGCAGCAGGCTTTCCCATTCGTCCGGCTGGCCGCCGGCGCGGGCCAGCACGGGCGGGCTGTAGCGCGCGTGGTTGCGGTGCGACAGCTGGCCGAAGCTGACGTCGTAGTGGGCATCCTCCAGCGGCGACACGCCGGGCAGGATCACGTCCGCATGGCGCGACGTTTCGTTGAGGTAGATGTCCATGCTGACCATGAAGTCCAGCCCGTCGAGCGCTTGCGCCAGCCGCGCGCCGTTGGGCGCCGACAGCACGGGATTGCCGGCGATGGCGATCAGGGCCCGCACCTGGCCGGGGCCGGGCGTGTCGATTTCCTCGGCCAGGCAGGTCACGGGCAACTCGCCCATCACTTCCGGCGCGCCGGCCACGCGGCTGCGGTAGCGGCCCATGACCACGCCGCGCCCCGTGCCCGGCTTGCCGCGCGTGTTGGCGGCGAAGGCGGCCGCCTTGGGAAACATGGCGCCGCCTTCGGCGTCCAGGTGGCCGGTCAGCACGTTGATGGCGTCGATCAGCCACGAGGCCAGCGTGCCGTATTGCTGGGTGCAGGTGCCGATGCGGCCGTAGATGGCGCCGCGCCGCGCGCCGGCCAGCTCGCGCGCCAGCGTGCGCATGACGTCGGCCGGCACGCCGCAGCGCGCCGCCAGCCGTTCCGGCGCATACGGTTGCACGGCCGCCCGCAGCGCGTCGAGGCCGGCCACGTGCGGCGCCAGCCGGCCCAGGCGCACCAGGTCTTCGTCGAACAGGGTGTGGGCCAGGCCAAGCAGCAGGAACACATCGCCGCCGGGGCGGATGAAGTGGTGGGCGTCGGCCGCCTGCGCCGTCTCGCTGCGGCGCGGATCGATGACGACGATCTTGCCGCCGCGCGCGCGCAGCGCCTTGGCCTTGCCGCGGTAGTCGGGCACGGTCCACATGCTGCCGTTCGATACCATGGGATTGGCGCCCAGTACCAGCAGGTAGTCGCAGCGCTCGATGTCGGGCACCGGCACGCTCATCCAGTTGCCGAACATGAGGCCGACCGACAGCATCTTGGGCACCTGGTCCACGCTGGAGGCGGAATACATGTTGCGCGTGCCGAGGGCGCGCGCCAGCCGGGGGAAGTACAGCATCAAACTCATTTTGTGCGCCACCGGGTTGCCCAGCACCGTGGCCACGGCGTCGGCGCCGTGGGCGGCGATGATGGGCGGCAGGCGCCGTTCGATTTCGGCCCAGGCCTCGTCCCAGCTGACGGCCACGAAGCGGCCGTCGCGCTTGACGAGCGGGGTGCGCAGCCGGTCGCCGTCCTCGTGCAGGTCCTTCAGGCTGACGGCCTTGGGACACAGGAAGCCGGCGCTGAACACGTCGGCCTCGTCGCCGCGGATGCGGGCGACCCGTTGGCCATCGAGTTCGATCGCAAGGCCGCAACTGGCCTCGCACAGGGGGCAGATGCGGTGGACGACGGCGTGGTGCTCGGTCATGGCGTGGCCTGGTCTGGAAGTGAACGCTCGTGCTATTGTCGGGATTCGGGTGGCTGCTGTCAATCAGTCATTGAACCGTGCGCGCGGCCGTGCGGCAACGGCTGGTGTATGCTGTGGCCCATCATTGTGTAACCTTTTTTAGACAGGAGAAAACCATGGCAACGATGGCGAAACAACTGGTGGCGCTGCTGGCGCTGGGCGTGGTACTGGCGGGCTGCCAGAAGAAGGAAGAACCGGGACCGGCCGAGCAGATGGGCCGCAAGCTCGATCAGGCGACCCAGCAGGCGCAGGAAGCGGCCAAGGATACGGGCGAGAAGATCAACAAGGCCGCCAGCCAGGCCGGCGAGGAATTGAACAAGGCGACCGAGGTGGCCGGCAAGAAGATCGAGGAGGCGGGCGAAAAGATCCAGGAGAAAGCCCGCGCGGCGCGCGACAAGGAGGACGCCGACAAGTCGGCCAAATAAGGCCGCGCCGCGCCCGCCACGGCGGACGGGCGCGGCGTACGCATCAGTTGCGTTTGCGGCGTTGGGCCAGTGCGCCCAGCAACAGCATCCCGGCGCCCAGCATGGCCCAGGTTTGCGGCTCCGGCACCGCGCTCACTTGGTGGATGTCGGTGACGGTTTGCGGCGTGAAGGACATTTCCCGGCCTTCTGGCGGGTGCATTAGCCCGAACGACACATCTTCGATGTAGCCGGAGTCGCGGCGGATGTCGTAGCTGGTCCTGCCCGCGCTCCAGTCATCCGGACCGGGCGGCGAAAAATAGACGGTGCGCTGGGCATTGAGCTGCAGTCCGCCCTGCCGGCTGAACGAGAACGCCGACACGCCGCACGAGTTGTAGCCGCTGTTGTCGGCGCAGTTCACGAACTCGGTGCCATTGATGGTCAGGTCGGTGAGCTCGTTCAGTTCGAGCGCGTTGTCGTGGTTGGCGTCCACGCCCGCGAACGTGCCGCTGACGGTGCGGGCGGCATCGAACCAGGGCATGCTGTCGGATTCGGCCACTTCGAAGCCGGTCCAGGAGAAAGCGTACTGGGTGGGGGTGGTGGCGCTGGCCTGGGCCAGCGAGCAGCACGCGGCCAACACGCTACCGTACATGAGTTGCTTGAGCATAGGTCACTTTCGGTTGGTTGATGGGATGGCGCGCCGGCCGGACTGGCGGGCAGCATCGCTACGGCGCGCGGGGCATGCAGCGCAT
>JAZJZQ010000398.1:0-1808 GCA_040389625.1 Pseudomonadota bacterium
CGAGGCGCCGAAATAAATGCGCAGCTTGCCCCGCGCCGCCTTGCGCTCCTGGGCCTGCACTTGCGCCAGCAAGGCGTCCGGATCGGGTCGTTCGCTATCGGTGGGGAACATGGATGCTTGTCAAATTGGCCAACAGGCGCCAGTTTAGCGCGTTCGCGCCGTTTCTGCGTCGAGCGCCAGGTTCAGTGCCAGCACATTGACGCGCGCCTCGCCGAAAAAGCCCAGGGTTTGCTGCTGGCGGTGAGCCTCGATCAGGGCCTGCACCCGCGCCGGGGCCAGCCGGCGGGCGGCGGCCACGCGCTGCAGCTGGTAGTTGGCCGCGGCCACGCTGATGTCGGGATCGAGGCCGCTGGCGGAGGCCGTCACCAGGTCGACGGGGATGGGCAGCTGGTTGCCGGGATCGGCAGCCTGCAGCGCGGCCATGCGGCCCTTGACGGCGTCCGTCTGGGCCGGGTTGTCCGGTCCCAGGTTGGCGCCGCCGGAGCCGGCGCCGTTGTCGGGCATGGGGCCGGTGGCCGACGGCCGGCTCCAGAAATATTGGGGCGACGAGAAGGCTTGCCCGATCAGGGCCGAGCCGACCGGCTTGCCGCCCGCTTCGACGATGCTGCCGGCGGCCTGGGCCGGGAAGGCGGCGGCGCCGATGCCGGTCACGGCCAGCGGATAGAGCACGCCGCAGATGGCGGTCAGGGCGCCGAACAGGACCACGGCGGGACGAATGATGGAAGACATGGTAACTCCTGGATGAAGATAGTCGCGCCGTCCGCCCCGCGCAGGGGGCCGGCGGCGCCAACGGGACGGTTATACGAGATGCAAGGCGGCCAGTATCATGTCGATCAGCTTGATGCCGGCGAACGGCAGCACGATGCCGCCCACGCCGTAGATCCAGATGTTACGGCGCAGCAGCGCGGCGGCGCCGATGGCGCGGTACTGCACGCCCTTGAGCGCGAGCGGGATCAGGAACACGATAATGAGCGCGTTGAAGATCACGGCCGACATGATGGCCGAGTTCGGGCTGGCCAGGTGCATCACGTCCAGCGCCTTCAGGGCCGGATAGGTGCCCACGAAGGCGGCCGGGATGATGGCGAAGTACTTGGCGATGTCGTTGGCGATCGAGAAGGTGGTCAGCGAGCCGCGCGTCATCAGCATCTGCTTGCCGATTTCGACGATTTCCAGCAGCTTGGTGGGGTTGGAATCGAGGTCCACCATGTTGCCCGCCTCCTTGGCCGCCTGCGTGCCCGAGTTCATGGCCACGGCCACGTCGGCCTGCGCCAGCGCGGGGGCGTCATTGGTGCCGTCGCCCGTCATGGCCACCAGCCGGCCTTCGGCCTGGTAGCTGCGGATCAGCTTGAGCTTGTCCTCGGGCGTGGCCTCGGCCAGGAAGTCGTCCACCCCTGCCTCGGCGGCGATGGCGGCCGCCGTCAGCTTGTTGTCGCCCGTGATCATCACGGTCTTGATGCCCATGCGGCGCAGTTCCGCGAAGCGCTCCTTGATGCCGCCCTTGACGATGTCCTTCAGTTCGACCACGCCCATCACGTGGCCGCCATCGACCACCACCAGCGGCGTGCTGCCGCGGCGCGACACGTCGTCCACGGCGCGCGTGACCTCGGCCGGATAGGGCAGGCCCAGCGCCTCCACGTATTTTTTTACCGTGTCGGCCGCGCCCTTGCGCACGGCCCGTTCGCCGATGTCCACCCCGCTCATGCGGGTGTTGGCCGAGAACGGCACGAAGGTCGCGTGCAGCGACGCCATCTCCCGTTCGCGGATGTTGAAGCGCTGCTTGGCCAGCACCACGATGCTGCGCCCTTCCG
>JAZJZQ010000399.1:0-6513 GCA_040389625.1 Pseudomonadota bacterium
GCCGAAATGGCTTCCACGATGGAGGTAGCGTCTTTCTTGACCGAAATCGCGTCCTCGATGCCGCGGCGGATACCGGCCACGGTCACAGTCGCCATCGGCGCGGCGTCGGCGGCAGGGGCCGCTGGGGCGGTTTGCGCATAGGCCGGATTGGCCAAGGCGGCAACAAACACGGCGCAGCCAGCGGCTACCGGACTCAGTTGAAATTTTGCGCCATTGCGCTTGTTTACGAAAATACTCATTGTAAATGTCCCCTCACTCACGACACCAAACATTATTCCCGCCAACCTCAACCAAGCCGCTTGCGCAGGCCGCTTCAACTTTACGGGATCCTGGAAATGCAACGTTCTTTGACGTTCCAGAAAGAATTTTGTACTAAAACTAGATCCAGTGTCAATCTAAGTTAAGTTCAACTACGTTTACAACGTGCAGTACACAGGCCACTCCCTATGAGCGGGCAGTGGAGCGTTGTATTTCGGCTACAGCCACAGTGTTGAGGAAATGTAATTCAACTACAAAATAATGAACAAGGCGGACCATCACGCCGGCCCGCGCGGCGCCCACATCACCCCTCAGCCGGCAGCATCCCTCGCGCGCGGGGCGAGACGGCGAAGGCGACAAAGATTAGCCACGTAACAACACCACAAGTTTGTACTCCAGCTAAAAATTAATCAAAATTCTCCAAATAAAACTTGGTAGATCGTTGATAAGTGACTGTTTTTAAATTATTATTTTCAAATCATCACAAACTCGGCGATTTGTAGTTTGCCTACCACTAGAAAGAAAATAGCGATGAAGCGCATGATCCTGTTGGCCACGCTGGCCACACTGTCCTCGTCACCGGCCCGGGCGCTGCCCCCGCAGCACGCCATCGACCATCTGGAACCACCGTCCTGGTGGACCGGCATGCGCAACCGGCAATTGGAACTGATGGTGCACGGCGCACGGATCGCCGAACTGGAACCGGCCTTGCACTACCCTGGCATCCGCATCGTCCAGGTCACGCGAGCAGCCAACGCCAACTACCTGTTCATCACCCTGGAAATCGCCCCCGACACGCCGCCGGGCCAGCTCACGCTGCAATTCCGCCAGCAGGGCAAGACCGTGCTCAGCTACCCGTATGCGCTGCAGGCGCGCGCCCCCGGTTCGGCCGACCGGATCGGCTTCGGCAGTGCCGACGCCATCTATGAAGTGATGCCCGACCGCTTTGCCAACGGCGACCCGGCCAATGATAATGCGCCCGGCATGACGGAGCGGGCCGACCGCCAGGATGGTTCCGGCCGCCACGGCGGCGACCTGGCCGGCATGGCGGCCCACCTGGACTACGTGGCCGCCATGGGTTACACGATGCTGTGGCCGACGCCGCTGCTGGAAGCGAACATGCAGCGCGGCTCATACCACGGCTATGCCACCACTGACCACTATCGCATCGATCCGCGCTACGGCAGCAACGAGGACTACCGGCGCTTCGTGGCGCAGGCGCGCAAGCAAGGCATCGGCGTGATCCAGGACGTGGTGCTCAACCACATCGGCGACCGCCACTGGTGGATGCGGGACTTGCCCGGCGCGGACTGGATCACGCACCAGGGCCAGTTCGTGCCCACCCAGCACCACCGGGTGGCCGTGCAGGACCCGTATGCATCACAGGCCGACAAGCGCGACTTCACGCAAGGCTGGTTCGTGGCCACCATGCCCGACCTGAACCAGGCCAATCCCCACCTGGCCACCTACCTGATGCAAAACAGCATCTGGTGGATCGAGTACGCCGGCCTGTCCGGCCTGCGGGTGGACACCTACAGCTATTCGGACAGCGCCTTCCTGAGCGCCTGGTCGGCCCGCATCATGAGCGAATATCCGAAGCTGAACCTGGTGGGCGAGGAATGGAGTCCCCACATCCCCATCGTCGCGCGCTGGCAGGAGGGCAAGCGCAATTTCGACGGTTATGTGTCGCACATGCCGGGCATGATGGACTTCCCGCTCAACGACACGCTGCGCCGCGCGCTGGTCTCGGACGACGCCGATGGCGCCCAGTACAGCCTGACCAGCCTGTATGAAACCCTGTCGCAGGATTATCTGTACGCCAATCCCGGCAACATGGTGCTATTCGAAGGCAACCACGACCTGCCGCGCATCTACAGCGAATTGCACGAGGACGACGCCCTGTTCCGCATGGCCATGGCCTATGTGCTGACGGCGCCGCGCATCCCGCAGTTCTATGCCGGCACCGAAGTGCTGATGACCAGCACCACCGGCCGCCGCGACGACGCCTCCTACCGCCGCGACCTCCCCGGCGGCTGGGCCGGCGATACGGTCAACGCCTTCACGGGCGCCGGCCTGACACCGAAGCAACTGGCGGCCCAGGCCTTCCTGAAAAAGCTGCTGAACTGGCGCAAGAGCCAGCCCGTGATCCATCATGGCAAGACCATGCAGTTTGGCCCCGAGCAAAATACCTATGTGTTCTTCCGCTATCTCGGCGACAAGAAGGTGATGGTCGCCTTCAACAAGAACCACCGCGACACCACGCTGGCCACGGCCCGCTTCCAGGAAATGCTGGCCGGCGTGCACGGCGGCGACGACGTGATCAGCGGTCAGCACTACGCGCTGGGCGACACGCTGACCTTGCCGCCCCGCTCGGTACTGGTGCTGGAGCTGCGCTGACACGACAGGCGCATCGTCAAGTTCCATAAGAAAAACCGCCATGTGGCGCTGCGATGATCTGGATCGTCGCATGCACACATGGCGGTTTTTTACGGCGGCTGGCGCCGCCGGACTGGCTTAGAACTTGTAGTTCACGCCGAACAGGACGGTACGGCCATACTTGGCATATTCCAGCATGTGGTCCTTGCTATCGGCATAGGTCTCGTACGGCGCGTCGGTCAGGTTAGTCACCTGCAGCAGCACGCCCAGGCCCTTGTAGGTGCCTTCGTTGAACGCGTAGCCAACCTGGAAGTCGACCGTGGTTTCGCCCTTCACGTAGCGCAGCGCGCGGTCGCCGGCGAAGTTGCCGATCTCTCCCACGTAGTCGGTACGGGTGCGGCCGGACACACGGGTCGAGAAACCGTTCTTCTCATAGTACAGGGTCAGGTCCGACACATTGCGCGACAGGCCAGGCAGCGTAATCTTGCCGATGGTGGCGTTGACTTCCTTGATGTCGATGCCGCTCTCCGTGTACGTGGTGCTGGCCGTCATGCCGAAGCCGGCCAAGGCGGGCGACAGCATGTCGAACGGGATCGAGGCCGACAGTTCCGCACCCTTCACCGAACCGCCATTGCCGTTATAGGACGTCTTGTACTGCCCCATGTTGGTGATGGCCACCGTGCCCGGGGTGAATGCCGAGAAGTCGCGCGTTTCCGAGAAATCATAGATGTAGGTGTCCAGCTTCTTGTAGAAACCGGCCAGCGCCACATAACCCTTCTTGGCGAAGTACTTTTCCCAGGTGATGTCGAAGGCCTTGGCGCGCCATGGGTCGAGCCGGGTGTTGCCGCCGCTGCCGCTAGGCTGGCGGGTGCCCTGGTCGACGGTGAATTCAAAGCCGGCGTTCAGCTGGTCGACGCGGGGCCGCGCCATCTGCTTGGCCACGGCCACCCGCATGGTCTGGTCATCGGCCAGGCTGAAGGCCAGGTTCATGCTGGGCAGCACGTCGGTGTAGGTGGTGCCATCGGAGTACGGATGGGCAACGCCGTTGCTGTCCGCGTACAGCGAGCTCGACGACTGGTCGGTGCGGATCACCTGGACGCCAATGTTGCCTTTCACCGGCACGTTCGCCACGTTGCTGTCGATGTTGGCCTTGACGAAGCCGGTGGTAACCTTCTCGGTGACATCCCAGGCGCGGCTGATGGTGCCCGAGTTGTTGGCCAGGCTGTAGTTGATCGGGTCGAAGTACTTGGCGATCACGCCCGGCACGTTCCACGATGGCACGGTGCCGCTGCCGGCAAAGCCCAGGTCGACAGGCGCATACAGCAGGTCGCTGGAAATGGTGGGGTTACCCTTGGCGAACAGCTGGCCCGAGGGCTGGCGCTTGGTCTTGGTGCGGTCGCTGTAGTTGAGACCCAGGTCGTAGCCGCTGAAGTAGCTCTCCATCGCGCCGCTCGATGGCAGGTTGGCGATCAGCTTGAATGCCTTCAGTGCATCCTTCAGGTGCGGCGAGTAGGTGCTGCCGTAGCCATAGATGGAGTTACCGGTCAGCAGTTTGGTCGGATCGTTGTAATTGAACTTGCCGCCCAGCTGGGCGAAGTTGCCGGGGTTCCAGCTCACGCTCATCAGCGGATCGTTCAGCGCGCCGCCGCCCGGTGCCTGCAATTGCAGGTTGTTTTCCAGGTAGGTCTCGTCGCGTTTCGCTTCCGAATAGTTCAGGTCGGCCAGCAGCGACCAGCCATCGAGGTTGAACTTGTTGGCCCAGCCGGCCGTGTTGATCGAATCCTTGCGGTTGTTGTACTGGCCGCGCACCAGCGGGTAGGCGCCGGTGGCCGTGCCTCCCATCAGCGTGCCGTTGACGATATTGGTGCTGTTGTATGCAAAGCCGGCCGGATTGTTGCTGCCGTTGTAGCCGCCCAGGTTGACTTCGAACTGGTTGTTGGTATCGACCTGCTTGAAGTCGGAATGGAACACGTCCAGGGTACTGGTCCACTGGCGCGAAGGACGGTATTCCAGCACGCCCATGACGCCGGTACGCTTCAGCGTGCCGCTCTTGGCCAGCGACTTGACGCCGGCCGTGATGTAGGTGCCGTCGGGCACGCCGGCCACGTGCTGCTTCTGGAACGGCTCATAGGTGCCGGTCTCATGGTCGAGGATGGGCGACTCCAGGTCGGCCACGCCGATCGCCACGCCGATGGTGCGGTTGGCGAACTGGTCGATATAGGTGGCGCTGATGCGGTGGCCGGTATCGCTGGCATTGGCGATCTTGCCCATCGAGTTCTGCTCGCCGCGCACGTTGACCGAGAAGGTGCGGCCCGGGAAAGCCAGCGGACGCACGGTCTGCATGTCGATGGTGCCCGACAGGCCCTGGCCGATCAGGCCCGCGTCGGGCGTCTTGTAGACGGTCACGGCGCTCATCAGCTCCGAAGGGTACTGGTCGAATTCCACGCTGCGGTTGTCGCCGGTGCTGACCTGCTCACGGCCGTTCAGCAGCGTGGTTTCGAAGTCCGGCGACAGGCCGCGGATACTGATGGTCTGGGCGCGGCCAGCCACGCGCTGCGCGGCCAGGCCGGGCAGGCGGGCGATCGACTCGGCGATACTGACGTCGGGCAGCTTGCCGATGTCTTCCGCCGAAATCGTCTCGACGATGGAAGTGGAATCTTTCTTGACCGAAATCGCGTCCTCGATACCGCGGCGGATGCCCGACACCACCACGGAAGCAACCGGTTTCGCGCTGTCGCCCGTCTCGGGCGCTTGTTGCGCATACGACGCGCTGCCCAGCACGGACAGCAGCACGGCACAGCCGGCGGCAACCGGGCTCAATTTAAATGCAATGGCGGTCGGTGCCGAACCAGCACCCCGCTTCGCGACGCAATTCTTCATTCAAGTCCCCTCACTCATCACTTCACAATTCTGCCCGCTGACTACATCGACTACACGGGCTCCAAGGAAAACAAACGTTCTAACAGACGCTCTGACAACAAGTCTGTACTAAAACTAGATTCTGAGTCAACAATAGTTCAGAACACAGCACTGTTTTAAGTCATGTACGCCTTGGCTTCCTTGTTATATCTTCGTGCCTCGTTGCTTTTCAGAGACACACGGAGTGGTATCTTAATGTAGTTTAACTACAAAATAATGATGCAAGGCAAGTCCCAGCACAGGGCGCCATGTCTGGACTGCTGGGGACTGTCACTTTGACGAGATGAAGCCGCCGTCGCGGTCGTGCGGAATGCCGCAGGAAGGGAGGAGCGCGCATGGGCGGCGGCACGCCGGGCCTGCCTCCAGCCCGGGTGGCGGATGCCGGAGTGGCGGATGCCGGCGTGGCGGATCCGCTAACGCCGCCGGCGCGGCATCAAGCCCGGCTCAACGCCGGCAACGCTGCGGGCGGCACCACTTGCGCCGTGCGCCCCGGCGCTGCTCCTTCGTTGAGTTTGAAGATGCTGACGGCCTCGTTCAGGCTGGCCGCCTGCTGCTGCAAGGCATCGGCCGCTGCGGCAGCCTGTTCCACCAGGGCCGCATTCTGCTGGGTCACATTATCCATCTGGCTGATGGCCGTGCTGACCTGTTCGATGCCGTCGCGCTGCTCGGCGCTGGCGGTGGCGATCTCGCCTATCATGGCCGTCACGCGCTGTACGCTGGCCACCACCTCCTCCATCGTCATGCCGGCCTGGCCCACCAGCCGGCTGCCGGCCTCGACCCGCCCTACGGAGTCGCCGATCAACTCCTTGATCTCCTTGGCCGCCGCCGCGCTGCGCTGGGCCAGGTTGCGCACTTCGGACGCCACCACGGCAAAACCGCGGCCCTGCTCGCCGGCGCGGGCTGCTTCCACGGCCGCGTTCAGGGCCAGGATATTGGTCTGGAAGGCGATGCCGTCGATCA
>JAZJZQ010000400.1:0-2631 GCA_040389625.1 Pseudomonadota bacterium
GCATCGGCCAGCGTCAGCGTGGCGCCATGCAGGACGGCGATGTCGCGCACGATGGCCAGGCCCAGGCCGGCGCCGCCCGGGTTGCGCTCCATGGTGGCGGCGGCCCGGTAGAACGGGGCGAACACTTTTTCGCGCTCGGCGGCGGCGATGCCGGGGCCGCTGTCTTCCACCTCCAGCGTGGCGCCATGGGCCGTGTCGCGCACCCGCAGCAGCACCGTGCCGCCGGCCGGCGTGTAGCGCAGCGCGTTGTCCACCAGGTTGGCCACCAGTTCGTGCAGCAGCAGCGGCTGGCCCCGCACCACGGCCGCGCCGTCGCCCTCCAGCGACAGGTCGATCTGCTTGGCCACGGCCGCCATGGCCAGCTCCAGCCCCACCTGGCGCGCCACGTCGCGCAGCGCCACCGGCGAGAGCGCCGCATGGTCGCCGCCCTGGCCGCCATGCTCGATGCGCGCCAGCGTCAGCAGCCGGTTGGCCAGGTTGACGGTGGAGTCGGTGGTGGCGGCGATGCTGTGCACGATGTCGCGCAGGGCCGCCTTCATCTGCTGCGGATCGGCCTGCGGACGGTCGCATTCGCGCAGCGCCAGTTCGGCCTGGGTCTTGAGCACCGTGAGCGGGGTGCGCAGCTGGTGCGAGGCGTCGGCGATGAAGCGGCGCTGGCTGGCGATCAGGCTTTGCAGCCGCGCCATCGAGGTGTTCATGGCCGCCACCAGCGGCCGCACTTCCTTGTGCACCAGGGCCGGATCGACGTCCGACAGGTCGTTCAGGCTGCGCGTTTCCACTTCCAGTTTCAGGCGCATCAGCGGCTGCAGCACCAGCCGCACGGCGAACCACACCAGCAGGGCCAGCGCCAGCAGCAGGCCGGCCTGCCACAGCAAGGTGTCGAACAGGATCTGGTTCGACAGGCCGCGCCGCGCGTCCAGCGTCTCGCCCACCTGGATCAGGGCGATGCCGCGCATGGAGTCGTCGTACACGGGCTGCAGCAGGGCGGCGATGCGCAGCGGCTGGCCGTTGTAGTTGGCGTGGTAGAAGCGCACCAGCGCCGGATAGGCCTGCGAGCGCGGCACGTTGGCCGGCACCGGCGGCAGGTCGTCGTAGCCGGACACGGTCTCGCCGTGGATGCCGGTGACCTTGTAGTAGATGCGGCCCAGGGTGTCGGTCTCGAAGCTGTCGAGCGCCACGTAGGGCACGTCGGCCACCACCTTGCCGTCGACGACGGACACCCGTTCGGCCAACGCCCGGGTGGAGGCCAGCAGCGAGCGGTCGTAGGCCATGTCGGCCGCGTCGAGCGCGTTGCGGTAGACGGAGATGGCGTTCAGCATCACCAGCACGATCAGCGGCACCAGCAGCCAGCGCAGCAGCTGGCCGCGCAGGCTGCCCAGCGGCGCGCCCGGCCCCGGCTTGCGCAGCCGGGCGACCAGGCGGGAGGCCAGCGCCGCCATTTAGCCGCCGATGGCGCTGCGCGGTTGCAGCAGGTAGCCGATGCCGCGCAGGGTGGTGATGACGGCGGCGTCGGGCGCGCCGTTGTCGAGCTTCTTGCGTACGCGGTGGATGTACAGTTCGATCGCGTCCAGGTTGGCGTCGTCGTCCAGGGCAAACACTTCGTCGAACAGCTTTTCCTTGGAGACGGCGCGGCCGGAACGGGAAATGAGCGCTTCGAGCACGGCGTGCTCGCGCGGGGTCAGGGCCAGCACGGCGCCGCCGTAGCTGAAGGTGCGGGTGACGGTGTCGAAACTGAGCGCGCCGCACTGGTGTACCAGCGCCTCGTTGCCCACGCTGCGGCGCAACAGGGCGCGCACGCGCGCTTCCAGCTCGGCCAGTTCGAACGGCTTGGCCAGGTAGTCGTCGGCGCCCAGGTTCAGGCCCTGTACCCGCTCATCGAGGCCGCCGCGGGCGGTCAGGATCAGCACCGGGGTCTGGCCGCGCGGGGCGGGACGGGCGCGCAGGCGCTTGAGCACTTCCAGCCCGTCCATGCGCGGCAGCGTCAGGTCCAGGATCACCAGCGCGTAGTCCTGGGTGTGCAGCAGGGCGTCGGCGTCGGCGCCGTTATCGGCGCATTCGACCGTCAGGTGGGCGTCGCGCAGGGCCTTGGACAGCCAGCGGGAGAGCTCAGTGTGGTCTTCAACTAACAAAACGCGCATAAATCTTGCCAATCACATCAAAAAAGTTCAGTGTCAGACCTGCATCATAGCGCCGGCGGGCCATTTGCGTGGCCGCGGCGGCGCTTTGTGGTGCATGGGAGACAGGGGAACCCCTGCCTGTCGGGACTGAAAGGCAAATGAAAGGAAGTGAATTTTATAGTGGAAGCCTGATTGTCGATCAGGTGCATCACTCATAACTACATCTACTGGAGACTTACATGAAAAAATCCTCACTGTCCCTCGCCGTCCTGGCCCTGCTGGCTGCTGCCGGCGGCGCCCACGCGCAATCGAACGTGCAGGTGTACGGCTTGCTGGACATGGGTGTCGATTACGCCAGCGACGCCAAGGCGGGCGGCGGTTCGCTGACGCGCGTGACCTCGGGCGGCATGAACACGTCGCGCTGGGGCCTGCGCGGCACGGAAGACCTGGGCGGCGGCCTGAAAGCCGTGTTCAACCTGGAAGGCGGCATCCTGATGGATACCGGCGCCTCCGA
>JAZJZQ010000401.1:0-1677 GCA_040389625.1 Pseudomonadota bacterium
GGGAAGAAGGCGCCCAGCGCGATCAGGAACACGGCCGGCGGATTGCCCAGGCCGAACCACAGGATGGACAGGGGAATGTAGGCGATGGGCGGGATAGGGCGCAGCAGCTGCACCAGCGGATTGAGCCAGGCATACACGCGCGGCTGCGCCCCCATGGCCAGCCCCAGCGGCAGCGCCAGTCCGGCGCCCACCACAAAGCCGACGATGACGCGATACAGGCTGCCCATGGCGTCGCCGATCAGTTCACCGGAAAACGCCCAGCCCAGCCAGCTGCCGGCGGCCGCATCATAGGGCTGCAGCGGCAGCAGGTATTCGAACCACTTGCGCACCACGGCCCACGGCGAGGGCAGCACCTGCGGGTTGACCCAGCCCAGCGTGGCAGCCGCCTGCCACAGGGCGATCACGACGGCCGGCACGATCAGGCCCACGCCCGCTTCACGCCACTGCGACTTTGCCATGGCTACCCTCTCTTATTTGACGTTCAGGCTTTTCTTGGCCGCGTCCAGCAAGTCCGTCTTGACCCAGTCGCGCGCCACGGGCGGCTTGGCCATGCGGCCCACGCCGGTCTTGACCATGATGTCGGTGGTGACCTGGATGTGCTCGGGCGTGATGTCGTAGGAATAAGGCGAATTGCCGATGGCGTCGTCGAAGTCCTGCTTGCTCAACTGGCCCTTGAACACCACCTCGCGCACATACTTCTCGGCCACGGCCTGGTTGTCGATGAAGGTCTTGGTGGCTTCGACGAAGCAGCGCATGAACTTCTCGGCCAGCGGACGCTTTTCCTTGTAAAACTTTTCCGTCATCACCATGGTGCGCACCGGCGCGCCGATCGGCGTGTCGTAGGGCTTGATGATCTCGTTGCCGTAGCCCTTGTTGATGGCCTGCGAGGACTGCGGTTCGGACTGCATCATGGCGTCGATGTTCTTGCCCAGCATGGCCTGGTTCAGGTCGGCGTAGGCCAGGTAGACCAGCTGCACATCCTTGCCCGGCTGGTCGGACACGCTCAGGCCAGCCTGCTGCAGCTCGGCCAGCAGCAGCACTTCCTGGATGCCGCCCCGCGTCACGCCCACTTTCTTGCCCTTCAAGTCCTTGACGGCCTTCAGGTGCAGGTCGGCCCGCCCCACCAGGCGGGCGCCGCCCTTGGCGAAACCGGCCACGGCATAAATGGGCGCGCCGCCGGCCCGGCCCGAGATGGCCGCCTCGGACGCCGTGGTTCCCACGTCCAGCTCGCCGGCGATGATGGCCTGCATCACGTCCAGTCCCTTGGCGAACACGTGTTCGTCGACCTTGATGCCGCACTTGGGGGCGATCTCCTTGATATAGGAGACGGCGCCATAGTGGGCGAATTTCAGGTTACCGAGGCGCACCACCTCCTGGGCCTGGACGGCGCCAGCGCTCAGCAAAGCAGTCACAGCCAGGGAAGTGCAGATCGCGTTCAATTTCATCCAGTCTCTCCTTAGTGGTTCTTCATGATCCCTGCCGTAGCTGGCAAGGCCATGCGGTGCGGCGCCGCCCGGCTTGTACTATCAGGCAACAGTGCCCCGATCATACCAAGGCCGGCCCCGCTTGCCTATCGCCGCGTCGCCGCCCGCGGCGTGCGGCCCGCTTGGCCCGCCACCGCCGCGATGCGGTAAAATGGCGGCCATCGTCCGGCCCCGGCCGGCCACCATCCAGACA
>JAZJZQ010000402.1:0-2727 GCA_040389625.1 Pseudomonadota bacterium
GGCTTCACCCGCTGCTGGGAAACCTGCCCGATCGGCGTGAACGGCCGCTCGATGTACGTGCGCGTCGATTCGGCGTTCTAAGCATCGGCAACGCGCCGCCAGCGATGGCGGCCTGAAACGGGGTCAGACCTTGGGGTCTGGCCCTTTTTTTATGCGCGGCCAGGACCTGCCCCATGGCGCAAGACTTAATCTTTCTTCGACTTATAAATAATGAATATCAGGACCAACATTAACAGCATCAAAATGGCGCCCTTGAGTTGCCTTGAATAATAGGGCTCCAATTCCAAACTCAAGACAAGAATGGCAAGAAGATACAGCTGAGGAATGAAATATACGAAAATGCCAACAATTAAAAATGAAATCACACAAGCTACTACGGTTTTCATATTTTATTCCCCCGATCAGTATGCGCAGCCATATCTCGCAACATGTGATTCCATCATTTTTGCATATTCTATATTGATTCATATTGAGCAATCCTGGGGATACGCACGGCAACCGCAAGGTCAGCCCATGGACTCCGCCCCCGCTTTCATCCGGCGGCCCCCTTCGATGAACGCCGCCAGGTGCACCACGGCCGCCAGTTGCCGCACCAGGCCATCCATTTGCTCGGCCGGCACCTGGGCGTAGCCGAGCATCAAACCGCGCCAGTCTTCCGCCGCGCCCAGCGCATGCGCGCTCAAGGGCCGCGCCGTGATGCCGTGCGCGCGCGCCTGGGCGCTGATGGCCACGTCGTCCAGCGCCGGATCCGTAAAGCGCAGCGCCAGGTGCATGCCGGCCGAGCCGCCATGCACGGCCGCCACCGCCCCCAGATGCCATTCCAGCGCCGCCACCAGCGCGTCGCGCCGTTGCCGGTACAGCCGCCGCATGCGCCGCAAGTGCAGCGCGAACTGGCCGCTGCGCAGGAACTCGGCCAGCGCCAGCTGCTCGGCCACCCGGCCCCGCGCCGACGACTGGGCCCGCATGGCCGCCAGCGCCGGCGCCAGGCTGCCCGGCGCCACCACGAAGCCGATGCGCAGCGACGGGAACATGGTCTTGCTGAAGGTGCCCAGGTAGAGCACGGGCGCGTCCGGCACCAGGCCCTGCATGGCCGACAGGGGTGCGCCGTCGTGCCGGAATTCACTGTCGTAATCGTCCTCGATGATGAGGGCGCCGGCCGCGCGCGCGGCCGCGATCAGGGCCAGCCGGCGCCGCAGGCTGAGCACGCTGCCGGTCGGATACTGGTGCGAGGGCGTGGTGTAGATCAGGCGCGGCGGGTGCAGCAGCCAATCCTCGGCACACGGCGCGATGCCGTCCGCGTCGACCGCGATGGGCGCCACCCGCAGCCCCGCCGCCCGGCACGCGGCCAGCGCGCCGCCATAGCCGGGGTTCTCCATCCATACCGTCTCGCCATGGTCGGCGCAGGCGCGCATGCACAAGTCCAGGCTGCTCTGGGTGCCGTCCGTGATGAACACCTGGCTGGCGTCGCATACCACCCCGCGCGAGGCGCGCAGGTGGTCGGCGATCGCTTCGCGCAGGGCCGGCTCGCCGGCCGGATCGCCGTAGTTGAGCTGGGCCGGCGTCATGGCGCGCAAGGCGCGCTCGAGCATGCGGCGCCACAGCGTGAGGGGAAACTGGTCCAGCGCCGGTACGCCCGGCACGAAGGCGCCGGCCGCGTCCGCCTCCATGGCGCCGAAGCTGTTGCCCAGCGCCTGCACCCGCTGCGCCAGTCCGGCCTGGGGCGGCGCCGGCGGCGGCGCACTGCGGTGCTCGGGCGCCACGGCCGCCACCACCGTGCCGCGCCGGTCGCTGCTGACGAAGCCTTCGCTGGCCAGCTGTTCGTAGGCATACAGCACCGTGTTGCGGGCCACGCCCAGTTCCTCGGCCAGCGCGCGCGAGGCCACCAGCCGGGTGCCGGCGGCCAGCGTGCCGCCGCGGATGGCCGCGCGCAGGCATTCGTGCAGCAGGCGCTGGCGCGGCCAGCCGCGGTGCCGGTGCTGTTCCGTGAAACTGGCCATCAGTAGCGCGTAATCCATCCCTGGCTCCATCAAATTGAGTATTTCTGGCCCTACTTTCAGGGCCAGCGACGCATTATATTGCGTACTCAACTTTTATTGGAATGGAGACCATGACCGCACCCGCCGCCCTGCCCACCGACCGTACCCGCGTCCGCCGCGCCGCCGAGCGCGCCGACTACGAGACGGCCACCTTGCACGCCATCATCGACGCGGCCTACCTGTGCCACATCGCCTTCGCCGACGGCAAGGGCAGCCACTGCATCCCCACGGCCTGCTGGCGCATGGGCGAGCATCTGTACATCCACGGCTCGAACGGCAGCCGCCTGCTGCGCCAGCTGGTCGAGCAGCAGGCCTGCGTCACCATCACCCACCTGGACGGCCTGGTGCTGGCCCGTTCCGCCTTCAGCCATACGATGAACTACCGCTCGGCCATGGTCTACGGCCAGTTCGAGCCGGTGACGGTGGAGGCGGACAAGCACGCGGCCATGGAAGCGTTGATGGAGCTGCTGGCGGCGGGCCGCCAGGCCGAAGTGCGGCCCGGTAACGACAAGGAATACGCGGCCACCACGGTGCTGCGCATCGCGCTCACGGAAGCGGTGTGCAAGGTGCGCAGCGGCGGCCCGAACGACGACGAGGAAGACCTGGCATGGCCGGCCTGGGCCGGCGAACTGCCGCTGGCCCAGGTGCGCCTGGCGCCCGTGGCCGATCCGGCCAGCACGGCGGCGACGCC
>JAZJZQ010000402.1:2827-12923 GCA_040389625.1 Pseudomonadota bacterium
ACGGCCATCAGCTGGTCCAGCTGCTCGGCCTGGGCGCTCATTTCCTCGGCCGTGGCGGCCAGTTCCTCGGAGCTGGCCGCGTTGACCTGGGTGGCCTGGCTCAACTGGCCAACGGCGCTGTTGATCTGGCGCACCCCGGACGACTGTTCCTCGGACGCGGCCGCGATCTCCTGCACCAGGTCGGACGTCTTGCGGATGCTGGGCACCATCTGGTCGAACATCTGGCCGGCCTGCTCGGCCAGCTCGACGCTGTCGGCGGCCACCTTGCCGATTTCCTGGGCCGCCACCTGGCTGCGTTCGGCCAGCTTGCGCACCTCGGCCGCCACCACGGCGAAGCCCTTGCCGTGCTCGTGCGCGCGGGCCGCCTCGATGGCCGCGTTCAGGGCCAGCAGGTTGGTCTGGTAAGCGATGTCGTCGATGATGCCGATCTTGCCGGCGATCTGCTTCATGGCCGCCGCCGTGGCCTTGACCACTTCGCCGCCGCGGGCCGCGTCGTGCGCGGCCTGGGTGGCGATACCGTCCGTGAGCTTGGCGTTCTCCGCGTTCTGGGCGATGGAGGCCGTCATCTGCTCGATCGAGGCGCTGGTTTCCTCCACCCCGGCGGCCTGCTCGCTGGCCGCCTGCGACAGCGACTGGGCCGTGGCCGTCACTTCCTGGGCCGCCGCGCCCAGCGTGCCCACCACGCCCTGCACGTCGTGCACGATGACCGACAGGCTGCGCGAAATCCACACGGCCAGCGCGCAGCCGAGCACGGCGATGACGACGTCGAACGACAGTATCCACACCTTGGCCTGGTTGGCCACGGCCGTCATGCGGGCCGAGGCGGTGCGGGTGTCGGCCGCATTCAGCTGCAGCAGCTTGTCGGCGGCGGCGGAGATGGCAGCGTCGGCGCCCTTGATGGTCTTGTCCATCTCGGCGATGGCCATGCCCTTCTCGCGCAGCGCTTCCAGCTGGGTCATGGCGTCGCCATAGGCGCGGCTGGCCGTCTGCAGGGCGTCGAGCTGTGCCAGCTCCTCGCGCCCCGGGTCGCCGGCGGCGCGGTAGGCCGCCACGCTCTTGTCGATGGCGGCCATGTCGGAACGGAACTCGGCCAGGCTGGGACCACCGCGCAACATGAAGTTCTTGAAGTCCTTGACCGCTTCGCCATGCCAGTTGATCACGCCCAGCACGGCGTCCTTGCGCGCCAGCGTCACGCTTTCAAAGCTGCCCCAGGTGCCCTGCAAGGTGGACAGGTTGGTGAACGCCACCAGGCCCAGCGCGATCACCAGCAACACGATCGCGCCCATGCCGAAGTGCAGCCGGGTTTCCATTTTCATCTGCTTGAGCATGTGCTACTCCTGGACGCCGGGCGGCATGCACGCGACGCGGTGAAGTTGAGGTAGCCGGCCCGGCGGCGTGGCCGCGGGCTGGCGGGGCGGAGCCCGCGATGGTGCTGGACGCACGGGGCCTGCAGCCTATTGTGACGGATTAAATCGTCCCAAAACTCACCAATTCTTGCCTTGCGCCGTGCAAGCGGGTGGCGCCGCTCAGGCCGCCACTGCGGCCGGCGCCAACGCGGCCATGGCGCCGATCTCGCTGGCCGACACCACGTGCTGCACATTGAGCAACAGCACGAAGCGGCCCTGCACCTTGCCTATGCCTTGCAGCAGTTCGGCCCGCACCTGGGCCCCGAAGGCGGGCGCCGGTTCGATGTCGGCGGCGCCGATGTCGAGCACGGCGTTGACGGCATCGACCAGGATGCCGATCACGAACGGGCCCGTGTCCGTGTCCACCTCCACCACGATGATGCAGGTGCGCTTGCCCACGGGCGAGGGCACGCGCTCGAGCCGGCGCGCCAGGTCCATCACGGGCACGGCCATGCCGCGCAGGTTGATGACGCCGCTGATACAGGCCGGCATCTGCGGCACGGCCGTCACCCCCTCGTACTCGATGATTTCCTTGATGGCCAGGATGCCGATGGCGAACATGTCGCTGCCCAGCATGAAGGTGAGAAACTGGGCCGGGCCGGCCTCGGCCATCCCGGACGGCACGACGGACAGTGCGCTCATGTCTGCCTCCTCTCAGAACTTGACGAAGTGCGATTCATCCGGGTCGCTCATTTCGCTCATCTGGCGCGTGCCGCCGAAACCGCGCGCCAGCTTGATGGCCGCCTTGCCCGTCTTGCGCACGGGGCCGGCCTGGTAGCGGTTGCCGCCGCTGAGCTTGAAGAACGACATGGTTTGCTGCAGTTGCTCGGCCTGGCCGCTCATTTCCTCGGCCGTGGCGGCCAGTTCCTCCGAACTCGAGGCGTTCTGCTGGGTGGTCTGGGACAGCTGGGTGACGGCCGCGTTGATCTGGCCCACGCCGGACGACTGCTCTTCCGAGGCGGCCGTGATCTCCTGCACCAGGTTGGAGGTGCGGCGGATGTTGGGCACCATCTCGTCGAGCAGCTTGCCGGCCTTTTCCGCCAGTTCCACGCTGCTGCTGGCGACCTGCTCGATTTCCTGGGCCGCCACCTGGCTGCGCTCGGCCAGCTTGCGCACTTCGGCCGCCACCACGGCGAAACCCTTGCCGTGCTCGCCGGCCCGGGCCGCCTCGATGGCCGCGTTCAGGGCCAGCAGATTGGTCTGGTAGGCGATGTCGTCGATGATGCTGATCTTGCGGGCGATCTGTTGCATGGCCGCCACGGTGGACTTGACGGCCTCGCCGCCCTCGGCCGCCTCCTTGGCCGCCTTGCTGGCGATGCCGTCGGTGACCTTGGCGTTTTCCGTGTTCTGCGAAATGGAGGCCGTCATCTCTTCCACCGAGGCTGAAGTCTGCTCGGTGCCGGCGGCCTGCTCGCTGGCCGCCTGCGACAGGGCCTGGGCCGTCGCCGACACTTCCTCGGAGGCACTGGCCAGCGCCTCGGCGCCGTTGTTGACTTCCTGCACCACGTGCGACAGCTTGTCGATCATGCCTTTCATGGCCGCCAGCAGGCTGGTACTGTCGCCGGCCTTGAGCGTCACGTCGGCCGTCAGGTCGCCGTCGGCCACGCGCCGCACGATCTCGGCCGCGTAGCCGGGGTCGCCGCCGAGCTGGCGCAGGATGCCGCGCAAAATCAGCAAGCCCAGGCCCAGCAGCAGCACCAGGGCCACGGCCGAGGCCGTGTACATCTGGCCGCTGGCGCGGGCCGAGGCGAGGTCGGCCTCCTTGACGGCCTCGTCGCCATACTGCACGTTCATGTCGACCAGCTTGCCCAACGTGGTCTCGGCCGCCGAGAAGCGGGACCGGTTGTCCACGATGGCGCGATGTAACTCCTCGAACAGGGCCTTCTTGCGGGCCGCGCCGTCGGCGCCGGCGATCTGGCCGGCAATCTGGCCGATGTGCTCATCGCCGCCCTTCCAGTCGTTCCACTCCTTGACGAACTGGTTCCACACCCGCTCCTCCTCGGGCGTCTGCGGCAACGGTTCGTAGAGCTTCCAGCCCTTGTCGATGCGCGACCAGATCTCCTGCTTGCGCTTGATGATGCCGGCCACCTCGCCCCACTGGTCCGGATAGGGCGCCAGCGCATCGATGCCGCGGTTGGACGAACGCACGGCCGTCTGGCCCTCGTTGATCATCTGCAGTCCCAGTACGGACGGCAGGCGGTTCTTGCCCACCTCGGCCAGCATCTCGCTTTCCTTCTTCAGCCCCAGGAAGGCCACCATCATCACCGCCACCAGGGCCAGTACCGCCACCGCCAGCAAGGCGCTGATCTTGGTCTTGACCGTCATATTTGCAAACATAGCCATCCCCTCTTTTTCCGGACTTGCGTCCTGTTTTAGTGTGCCGTTACCGCTGCGCGCCCGTCCGCACGGCCGTCATTGCGGGCGCATATCGTCTTCGGCCAGCGCCCGCAGGCGCCGCCGCTCAGTGCGCATCCATGTCACCAGCGCCGCGGCCGGCATGGGCCGGGCCAGCAGGTAGCCCTGCGCCAGGTCGCAGCCCAGCGCGCGCAGCAGGCGCCAATCCTCCACCGTCTCCACCCCTTCGGCCACGGTGGCCACGCCCAGCCGCTGGCCCAGCTCCAGCGCGCTTTTCAGCACCACGTGGCGGTTCGGCCACTGCGCCGCGCCGTTGACGAAGGCGCGGTCTATCTTCAGTTCCGTGAACGGGCAGCGGGCGAACTGCTGCATGGACGAATAGCCGATGCCGAAGTCGTCCATTGCCAGCCCGAAGCCCATCAGCCGCAAGCGCCCCAGGTTGGTCAGGGCCTGCGACAGCTGGCGCATCACGCTCGTCTCCGTCACTTCCCACACCAGGGCCGACGGCGCCACGCCGGACGCCTGCACGGCCGCCGCCAGCAAGTCGACGAAGGCGCGGTCGGCCAGGTTGTCGGCCGACAGGTTGACGGCCACCGTCAGCGGCGGCAGGCCGGCCTGCTGCCACCCCGTCAGTTGGGCCAGCACCTGGCGCACCAGCGCCAGCGTGAAGTCGGCCATCAGCGCCGTGCCCTCCAGCACGGGAATGAAGTGCTGGGGCGCCAGCAAGCCGCGCACCGGATGCTGCCAGCGCACCAGTGCCTCCAGGCCCTTCAGGTGGCCCGTCTGCATGGTCACCTTGGGCTGGTAGTGCAGCAGGAACTGGCCGGCCGCCAGCGCCCCTGCCAGTTCGTCGAGGGCGGGCAAGGCTTGCTCGGGCGGCGCGGCCTGGGGCGCGCCGGCGCGTCCGGCACGCCCCAGCAGCGCCGCCAGCGCGTCGCGCTGGACCGGCTTGAGCAGCGTGCCCAGCAGGCCGATGGCGGCGTCCTCCGAGCCCATGTTCTCGATGATCTCGAGCAGGCGCGGGTCGCGCGCGCTGACCACGATCAGGTGCTGGGCCAGGCGCCGCTCGCGCAGCTGGCAGGTCAGCTCGATGCCGTCCATGCCCGGCATCTCGAGGTCCGTCAGCACCAGGAACAGGGGCACGCCCTGCTCCGCCTCGAGCAGGCGCAGCGCCTCGTTGCCGTCGGCCGCCTCCAGGATGGCGCCGCAGCCCAGCTCGCGCAGCAAGCCCACCAGGTAGCTGCGCTGCACGGCGCTGTCGTCCACCACCATCACGCGCTGGCCCTGCCAGGGGGCGCCGGTGCGGGCGGCGGGCGCGTTCGATGCGGTCGGTGCGGCGGCGGCGGTGACGGTCATGGCGGCGCCGCTCAGTTGCCGAAGCCGGCCAGCTGGGCCAGGATGTCGCGGTAGATCAGGTTCAGCGGCACCGACTTTTCCACCCCGCCCCGCTTGACCGCTTCCTTGGGCATGCCATACACCACGCAGCTGGCCTCGTCCTGGGCCACGGTGCGGGCGCCGGCCTTGAGCATTTCCAGCAGGCCGGCCGCGCCGTCGTCGCCCATGCCCGTCATGATCACGCCCAGCGCGTTGGCGCCGGCGCAGCGGGCCACGGAGCGAAACAGCACGTCCACCGACGGCCGGTGCCGGTTGACGAGGGGGCCGTCCACCACTTCCACGTAATACTGGGCCCCCGTGCGGCGCAGCAGCATGTGCTTGCCGCCGGGCGCGATCAGGGCCTGCCCTTGCAGCACGCGGTCGTTGTTGGCCGCCTCCTTGACCCGCACCTGGCATACGCTGTCGAGCCGGGCGGCGAAGGCGGCCGTGAATTTTTCCGGCATGTGCTGCACGATCACCATACCCGGCGACACGCGCGGCAAGGCCGTCAACACTTCCTCCAGGGCCTGGGTGCCGCCGGTCGAGGTGCCGATGGCCACCACCCGCTCCGTGGTCTGCACCATGGCGCGCGTGCCCTCGACCGGCGGCAGGATCACGTCCGCGTTGAGCTTGACGGTGGGCTGGGGCGGCGCCGCGGCCCGTCCCGCCAGGCGGCGCACGTTGGCGCCGGCCGCGGCCCGCACGGCCGACACCAGCTCGTCGGCGCTGTCGTGCAGGAATTGCTTGAGGTCCAGGCGCGGCTTGGTGATGATGGCCACGGCGCCGGCGCTGAGCGCCTCGACCGAGGTCTGGGCCCCCTTCTCCGTCAGCGTGGAGCAGATCACGACGGGGGTGGGCCGCTCGGCCATGATCTTGCGCAGGAAGGTGATGCCGTCCATGCGCGGCATTTCCACGTCCAGCACGATCACGTGCGGCCACTGGCTCTTCATGCGCTCCATGGCCAGGATGGGATTGGCCACGGCATGGGTCACGGTGATGCCGGGCGCGGCGTTGAGCAGCGCGCTCAGCACCTGGCGCACGACGGCCGAATCGTCGACGATCATCACTTCGATGGCACTCATGCCGGCTCCTGGTTGCGCGGGTTCAGCACGAACTCCGGCGGCACCTGGCGGCTCAGTACTTCGCCGGTGCGGATGGTGAAGATGAGCTGCCGGTGGCCTTCGCCGAACAGGCTCTCGGAGACCACGCGGATGCCGTGCTGCTGCAGCAGGGCGCGGGCGCAGTCGCCGTTCTGCAGGCCGATGTCGCGCACCCTGATATGGCGCGGGAACATGGCGCCGCCGCCGAAGATCTTGCCCTCGCACTGGACCAGCGGCACGCCGCGCCGGCCCAGCTCGGCCAGCAGGTAGTCCATGGCGTCCACCGCGTAGGTGCCGGCGCTGGCGTCGGCCCGCTTGCGGCCCGTGCCCGGCAGCAGGAAGTGCGACATGGCGCCGATGCGCAGGCGCGGATGCCACAAGGTGATGGAGACGCAGGAGCCGACCAGCGTGCGCACCCGGTATTGCTCGTCGCCGACGAAGCAGTCGCCGGGCATGAGGAAGATATCGATGCACTTGGTCTCGGGCATGGTCAGCTCTTGCGGTAGATCGACGGCGCCACGGCCTGCACCGTGTCGCAGATGTCGTTCAGGGTTTCCGAGTGGCCGATCAGCAGATGGCCGCCGCCCTTGAGCTGGTTGAGCAGGCGCGCCACCACCTGGCGCTTGGTTTCCAGGTTGAAGTAGATCATCACGTTGCGCAGGAAGATCAGGTCGAACGTGCCCAGCTTGGGCAGCGGCTCGTTCAGGTTCAGGTGCTGGAACTGGACCCGGCTGCGCAAGGCCCGTTCGATGAGCAGGGTGCCGGCCTCGCGCTGCTGGCCCTTGAGGCAGAAGCGCTTGAGGTAGGCTTGCGGCAGCTGGCTGGCCCGCTCCATCGGATAATGGCCGCAGCGGGCCCGCTCCAGCACCCGGGTGCTGATGTCCGTGCCCAGCACTTCCCACGCGCCCTCGCCCAGCACGTCGGCCAGCACCATGGCGATGCTGTACGGTTCCTCGCCGCTGGAACAGGCCGCGCTCCACACGCGCAGCGCGCGGCCCTTGGCGCGCGCCTCCAGCGCCAGCTCGCGCAGCAGGGCGAAGTGTTTCGGTTCGCGGAAGAAATAGGTTTCGTTGGTGGTCAGCAGGTCGACCGCCACCTGCAGCTCGGACGGCTGGGCCCGGCTCTCGAGCAGGCGCAGGTAGTCGCTGTAGCTGGCCAGCTGGTAGTGGGCCAGGCGCTTGGCCAGGCGGCCGCTGACCAGGGCCTGCTTGCCGTTGGCCATGAAGATGCCGGCCGCGTCGTAGATGAAGCGCTGGAACTGGGTGAATTCGCGATCGGTGATCGTGATGAGCGACATGGTGCGGTATCCGTTGGGGCAGTCAGTTGCGGCCGGCCAGGCCCTGGCGCGCCAGCTCCACGATCTCTTCGCTGGCCAGCACACGCTCGATGGCCAGCAGGCTGACAAAGCGGCCGTTGTGCTTGCCGATCCCGGCGATGAAGTCGGGCCGGATGCGGGTGCCGAAGGCGGGCGCCGGCTCGATGTCGGCGGCGCCGATGTCGACCACGGCGTTGACGGCATCGACCAGCATGCCCAGCACTTGCTGGCCGTTGCCGTCGGCCTCCTCCACTTCCACGATGACGATGCAGCTGCGCTTGGTGATCGGGCTGGCGGGACGGCCGAAGCGGGCCGCCAGGTCCATCACGGGCACCACGGCGCCGCGCAGGTTGATCACACCGCGCACGCAGTCGGGCATCATGGGCACGCCGGCCAGGCTGCCGTACTCGATGATTTCCTTGATGCCCAGGATGCCCACGGCGAACTGTTCCTCGCCAAGCATGAAGGTCAGGTACTGGCTCGTTGGCGGGGCCGCGCCCTGGGGCACGGCCGCCACGGCGCGGCCGGTGGCGGGGGCGGCTTGGTTGACGACTTGGTTCATGGTTCGCTCTCCGTGGATGACGTTGGCGCTAGGCGACCAGCTGCGCCGCGCCCTTGCCGGTGACGGTGGCCATCAGGGCGGCCACATCCAGGATCAGGGCCACGTCGCCGCTGCCGAGGATGGTGGAACCGCTGATGCACTTGACTTCGCTGAACATGGGGCTGAGCGGCTTGATGACGGTCTGGAACTCGCCCAGCAGGGTGTCGACCACCAGCCCGGCGCGCTGGTTGCCGTACTTGAGCACGACGATGCTTTCGCGCCGGCCGGCCGCCCCTTGCAGCCGGAACAGGTCGCGCAGGCGGATGAAGGGCAGCACCTGGCCCCGCAGGTTGCAATAGTCCTGGCCCGGCTCGGCCGCGTACTCGATGCATTCCTCGATCATGTCGAGCGGAATGACGAACACGGAGCCGCCCAGCTGCACCAGGAAGCCGTCGATGATGGCCAGCGTCAGCGGCAGGCGCACGGTGACGGTGGTGCCCTGCCCGGCCACGCTGCCCACGTCGACGCTGCCGCGCAGGGCCGAGATGTTGCGCTTGACGACATCCATGCCCACTCCGCGGCCCGACAGGTTGGTGATCTTGTCGGCCGTGGAAAAGCCGGCCTCGAAGATGAGGTTGTAGATTTCGCTGTCGGAAAGCTTGCGCTCGGGGTCGACCAGGCCCCGTTCGATGGCCTTGGCCAGGATCTTTTCCTTGCGCAGGCCGCCGCCGTCGTCGCTCACTTCGATCACGATGTTGCCCGACTCGTGGAAGGCGTTCAGCTTGATCATGCCCTTGGCCGGCTTGCCGGCCGCCAGCCGCGCCTCGGCCGGCTCGATGCCGTGGTCCATGGCGTTGCGCACCAGGTGCATCAGCGGGTCGCCGATCTTCTCGACGACGGTCTTGTCGAGTTCGGCGTCCTCGCCGTCGACGGTCAGGCCGATGTCCTTGCCCAGCTCGCGGGCGACGTCGTGCACCACGCGCTGGAAGCGGTTGAAGGTGGCGCCGATCTTGACCATGCGCAGCTCGAGCGCCGCGTCGCGCACTTCCTCCACCAGGTTGGACAGCACGGAGGTGCATTCGAGCAGTTCGGCGTTGTGGATCTGCTGGCCGATCAGGTTGGCGCGGGCGCCGGCGATGATCAGTTCGCCCACCAGGTCGATCAGGCGGTCCAGCTTGTCCGAATCGATGCGGATCGAGCGGCTTTCCTGGGCCTTCTGGTCCGACACCTGCTTCTGCTTGGCCAGGGCGGCCTCCACCACCACGGGCGGCACGCTGCCGCCCTCGACCAGGATGCTGCCCAGCTGCTGCGGTTCGCTGCCGGCCTGCTGGTGCAGCGCGCTGTCGAGTTCACGGGCCGTCACGCTGCCGCAGCGCACCAGGATCTCGCCCAGCCGGGCATCCCGCTCGGGCAGGGTGCGGATCAGGTCCACGTATTCCGACACCTTGCTGTGGGGCGGCAGGATGCGCAGCTCGCAATCGTCCTGCACGAACTCGAACACGGCTTCGATGGCGGCCTTGTCGGCCGTGGTGTCGAACGCGATCTCGAAGCCCAGGTAGCACAGCTCGGCGTCCATTTCGTCGGGGTTGGCCGGCAGCGCGTCGGGCACGGTGGCGATGCCGATGATGGTGCCCAGCTTGGCCAGGTAGCGCAGGAAGGCGATCGGGTCCATGCCATGCTGCAGCACGCCGCGCCCGAAGCGCAGCGAGATGTGCCAGTGGTCGCGCGCATCCTGCACGGCGCCGATGCGCTCGACGGCCGGCTCCATGGTCGCCAGCGGGGCCGCCGCCTCCGGCCCGGCGGGCCCCGGCTGGCCATCGGCCGCGTGCACCATGTGGCGGCGCAGTTGCAGCACCAGCGCCTCGCCTTCGGGCGCGCTGTCGGGGTCGGCCTCGAGCTGGCCGGCCGCCAGCGCCTCCGTCATGCCCGACAGGAAGTCGCAGCACGACAGCAGCAGCACGATCATCTCGTCGGTGAGCACCACGCGCCCGTCGCGCACTTCGTC
>JAZJZQ010000403.1:0-1507 GCA_040389625.1 Pseudomonadota bacterium
CGGCACGGCGGCGGCACGGGACTTCGGCCCTTTTGCCAGAGGAAAGCCTCTAAAAGCGCGCCCTGGGGGGCGTCCGGGGCCAGATTAAGTGTTGCCAAATTAGATGTTTCGACCAATAAAAATATACAATATCGATCTTCCAGGAGCCTATTCATGAAACTTTTACAATTTAGTTTGACGATTGCAGCCATGGCTGCAGCTGGCGCCTGCGCCAGCGCGTCCGCGGCTGACCCCAAGCTGGGCATCGTGTATGACGCAGGCGGCAAGTTCGACAAATCGTTCAACCAGTCCGCCTTTGAAGGCGCTTCGCGCTTCAAGAAGGAAACCAACATCAATTTCATCGAGGTGCAGGCCTCCAGCGATACCCAGGCCGAGCAAGTGCTGCGCGGCCTGGCCCGCAAGAACCTGGACCTGATCGCCTCGATCGGCTTCGCCCAGACCCAGGCCGTGCAGAAGGTGGCCAAGGAATTCCCGAAAGTGCACTTCGTGCTGATCGACGGCGTGGCGCAGGGCGCCAACGTCAATTCCGTCACCTTCAAGGAAGAGGAAGGCTCCTACCTGGTGGGCGTGGCCGCGGCCATGGCTTCCAAGTCCAAGAAGCTGGGCTTCGTGGGCGGCATCGACATTCCCCTGATCCGCGCCTTCGCCTGCGGCTATGAGCAGGGCGCCAAGGCCACCTATCCGAAAGTGGAAGTGGTGCAGAACATGGTGGGCACCACCGCCAGCGCCTGGAACGATCCGGCCAAGGGCGGCGAGCTGGCCCGCTCGCAGTTCGACCGCGGCGTGGACGTGGTGTTCGCCGTGGCCGGCGGCAGCGGCATGGGTACGCTGCAGACGGCCAAGGAAAAAGGCAAGCTGGCCATCGGCGTGGACTCCAACCAGAACCATCTCTATCCCGGTTCCATCCTGACTTCGATGGTCAAGCGGGTCGATAACGCCGTCTACGACTCCTTCATGCAGATGAAGAACGGCAGCTGGAAGGCCGGCGTCACCGCCAAGGGCCTGAAGGAAGGCGGCGTGGACTGGGCGCTCGACGAGAACAACCGCAAGCTGATCACCCCCGAGATCGAAAAGCGCGTACTGGGTGCGCGCAAGGACATCATCGACGGCAAAGTCAAAGTCATCGACTACCGCGCCGGCAACCACTGCCCGGTTTAATTCCCTGCTTCAGAACATAGCGCGCCGCCGGGGTTCGTCCCCGCGCGGCGCGTTTTAACTACTTACTCCTATGCAGCCAGCAGTTGAATTTCGCGCCATCTCCAAGCAGTTTGGAGCGGTGAAAGCGAACTCGGACGTCTCTTTCTCCATCGCCAAGGGTTCCATCCATGGCCTGGTGGGGGAAAACGGCGCCGGCAAATCGACCCTGATGAGCATCCTGTACGGATACTACCGCGCCGACGGCGGCGAGATCCTGCTCGATGGCCAGGCCCAGCCCATCCGCAACAGCCAGGAGGCGATCCGCCTCGGCATCGGCATGGTGCACCAGCACTTCATGCTGGTCGAGAAC
>JAZJZQ010000404.1:0-2030 GCA_040389625.1 Pseudomonadota bacterium
ACCGCAGCCTGAACCTGTCGAACACGGTGGCCGTGGTCGTATTCGAGGCGTGGCGCCAGAACGGCTACGCGGGCGGGGCCTGACGCCAGCCCCGACCTGCTCTGGCGAGCGCACTGGCGACGGCAAGTCCCGCGCATGGATGCCTGGATAAAGGTTCAATTCTGAACTATACTGTTCAAAATTGAACCTTTAATCGTGTAGTTCCTTTGCGGAGTCCGTCCCATGAATCTTTTCATCAGGCTGTTCTATGTGCTGATCACCACGCTGTTCCGCCCGCGCCTGCCCGTGGGACCGGCCACCAGCGAACTGGCGTTGATGACCATGCCCAATGACCTGGACATCAACCTGCACGTCAACAACGGCCGCTACCTGACGCTGTGCGACCTGAACCGGGTCGACCTGTTCATCCGCTCCGGCCTGGCGCGGCTGATGGTCAAGCATGGCTGGATGCCCGTCATCGCGGAACATACGATGAAGTACCGCAAGGAATTGGGCGTGTTCCGCCGCTTCAAGGCGACCATGGAATTGACGCACTGGGACGAGCGCCATTTCTTCATGACGCACCGCTTCACCATCGGCGACAAGCTCATCGCCGAGGGCACGTCGAAAGGACTGTTGGTGGGCAAGCAGGGCGTGGTCGCGCCCCACGTGGTGATCGCGGCCCTGCAGGCCAGCCAGGATGCCCGCGCCTGAACAGCGACTGCTGCGTTGACTACAGCAGCGCCTCCAGCTGGGCCGACACGCGCTCCATCACGCGGCCGATGGTGGCGATTTCCGCCTCCGAAGACCCGGCCACCATGGCCTTCACCACCTCGGCCTGTATCTGCATGGCCTGTTCCGCCAGCGCCATGCCGGCGGCCGTCAGGGTCAGGCGCTTGGTGCGGGCGTCGTCCGCGTCGGTGCCGCGCACGACGAGGCCCCGCTCTTCCATTTGCGTCAGCAGCATGCTCACACCGCTCTTGGTGATGAAGCAGCGGGCCGCCAGCTCGCGCTGGCTCAGGCCGGGCCGGGTGGCCAGCGTGGCCAACACTTCCAGGTCGCCCACCCGCAGCTGGATCTCGGCCAGCCGCCGGCTGACCACCGTCTCGCACAGGTTGTAGGCACGCACGGTCGATAGCCATGCCTGCGTGCCGTGCGGCGACGACGGCGATTTCATGCCTGGCGTACCTTATTCAGCAGCTTGGTGGTCGACCGGTCGTGCTCGAAGTCGATGGCAATCGCCTGGCCGCCGTAAGCCAGCACGGCCTGCCCTTCCGGAATGGCCCCCATGTCGTAGTCGCCGCCCTTGGCGTAGATCTCGGGACGCGCTTCCAGTACCACTTGCAAGGCCGTATCCTCGTCGAAGTCCACCACCAGGCTGACGGACTCCAGCGCAGCCAGCACGGCCATGCGGTCGGCGCAGCTGTTGAGAGGCCGGTCGTCGCCCTTGCCCAGGCGCTTGACGGAAGCGTCCGTGTTGGCCGCCACCACCAGCGAAGCGCCCAGCGCGCGCGCCTGCGCCAGATAGGTCACATGGCCGCGGTGCAGAATATCGAATACGCCGTTGGTCAGGACCACGGGCTTGGGCAGCGCGGCCACGCGCGCGGCCAGTTGTTCACGGGTGCAAATCTTGTCTTCAAAAAGGGGCATGGCAAATATCTGGTTGGGTGATGCGGCGGCCGGGAGCCGCCGCTTGCTGCGTTCTGCTGTTGCGAACGGCGGCGCCGGCCGCCGGCCTGGCTTATTCGTCCTCTTCCTCGTCGTCCACCTGCATGCTCAGTTCGCCCCCGCCGGAGGCCGCCTGGCCGCCGTGGCGGTCGCCGCGCAGCTTGATCTGGAGCCGCAGGCCGTTGGCGGAGTCGGCGTTGCGTATCGCTTCTTCGTAGCCGATAAAGCCCTTATTATAAAGTTCATACAGGGCCTGGTCGAAGGTGCACATGCCCAGTTCGCGCGACTTGTGCATGATTTCCTTGATCGACTGGAAATTACCCTTGAAGATCATCTCGGCGATGGTCGGCGTGTTGAGCAGGATTTCGATGGCCGCCTTGCGC
>JAZJZQ010000405.1:0-4098 GCA_040389625.1 Pseudomonadota bacterium
GCGCGCCACCAGCGCGGCCGCTTGCCGATCTATTGCAGCGTCGTCGGCTGCTGATCGTATATCCTCGACGACGGCACACTGGCCGCCGTCCTGCCCCAGAAATACGCCACCGTCATCAAGAACCCCAGCAGCGCCAGTCCTTGCGTGTAGACCAGCGGGAAGTGGCGCGTCTCCAGCACGTGCACGCGCGTGAACACTTCGTGGATCAGCGACGCCACCAGCTGGTAGTAACTGAACAGCATGGCGCTCAGGTGGATGCGCAGCCAGTGGCGGCGCGGCGCCTGCCATCTGGCACAACAGAAGGCCAGCGCCAGGCAAGCCAGCGAGACGATGGCAAACACGTGGAACAGGTGGAACGCGCCTATCTTGTGGATGCCCAGCGCACTGAGATCGGCCAGCGCCGCGCCGTACAGATACTGGCGCCCTGCCCGCTTGTGGGCGCCGTCGCCCTTGGGCTGGGACAGCACCAACGCCCCCGCGCCCAACGCATACAGGGAAGCGACGGTATGCAGCCAGCCCATCGCACCGAAGTGAAATACCATACCGCCCGTCTCCTCGCCGTTTGCCCGACTTTGCCGTTGCTGGCCGGTCTGCCAGCCACTTGCCGCCAGGCGCCGAATGTTTCAAACAGATTAACGCCAGCGGGCCTTTCTGTATAGCACAGCCTGCTCCGCCCCATCCCTGAAACGTTGCTTGCGAGCTACACCAGCCGGCCACCTCGCTGGAGCCTGCTCAAGCAATGTGTAACAGCGGTGTAACACCGCCCAGCTCGCCAAAAGAACTGGTATATATTTCTGACTAGAAATCGCTTCAGCGTTGCCGCCCAGTCCCGTTCATCCCCCTTCAGGACCTGCCATGCTAGCTACTTCCACTACCGATATTCCCGTCCGGCCGCCATCAGCGGCGGACCAGTCCGCCGCCACCGGCGCCACCACGGCCACGGACACCACAGCCACCACGACCACCGCCGCCGCAACCGCGGCCACTGCCGACTTTCCCGCCACCGCAGCCACTGCCGTCGCCGCCGCCGCGCTGCTGACCGCCTGCGGCGGCGCCAGTCCCGGCGGCACGGGCAGTGCCCAGGCCACCGTGCTGGCCACCGTCGTCCGGGCCGATGCCGTGAGCGACGCCGAGTCGGCCCGCTTCCTGGCCCAGGCCGCCATGGGCTGCGAGCGCCAGCAGATCGCCGCCGTGCAAAGCATGGGCTACCAAGGCTGGCTCGACGCCCAGTTCGCCCTGCCCCCTTCCGGCACGCGCTGGGACTGGCTGGTGGCCAAAGGCTACGACGCGGCCACCTACAAGAATTCGGAGGCCGGCTTCGACGCCGCCGCCTGGCGCAAGCTGGTCACGGCGCCCGACACGCTGCGCCAACGCGTCACGCTGGCCCTGTCCGAAATCATCGTGGTCGCCATCGACGGCCTGGTCGGCCTGGGCTGGCGCAGCTTCTCGGCCGCCGCCTGGCTCGACCTGCTGGAAGCCCATGCGTTCGGCAACTACCGCACCCTGCTGGGCGCCGTTTCCACCAGCGTGGCCATGGGCCAGTTCCTCACCTTCCGCGGCAACACCAAAGCCAATCCCACCACCGGCTCCCATCCCGACGAGAACTACGCGCGCGAGCTGATGCAGCTGTTTACCATCGGCCTGGTGCAGCTGAACGGCGACGGCACGCCCAAGCTGTCCAACGGCGCTCCCGTCTACACCTACGGCCCGGACGATGTGAGCGGCCTGGCCCGCATCTTCACGGGTTGGGACGTGGACCTGAGCGGCACCACCACCGCCACCCCGGACTTCATCCGCCGTCCCATGCGCCAGTACCCGGCCCGCCACGAAACGGGCGCCTCGACCTTCCTCGGCCACACGGTGCCGTCCGGCCTGGGCGGCGCCGACGCCCTGCAGGCCGCGCTCGACATCATCTACGCCCACCCCAACGTGGCGCCCTTCATCGGCCGCCAGTTGATCCAGCGTCTCGTCACCAGCAATCCCAGCCCGGCCTATGTGGCGCGGGTGGCGGCCGTGTTCAACGACGACGGCCAGCACGTCAAGGGCAACCTGCCCGCCGTGCTCAAGGCCATCCTGCTCGACCCCGAGGCTCGCGCCGCCGTCCCCGCCAGCGCCACCGGCGAAGGCAAGCTGCGCGAACCGGTATTGCGCTTTACCGGCTGGGCCCGCGCCGCCAAGGCCGGCTCCGCCACCGACGCCTGGGCCATCGGCAACACGTCGGACCCGGCCACGCGACTGGGACAAAGCCCGTTGCGCTCGCCCTCCGTGTTCAATTTCTTCCGGCCCGGCTATGTGCCGCCCAACAGCGGCATCGCCGCCGCCGGCCTGGTGGCGCCCGAATTCCAGATCGCCAACGAATCGTCCGTGATCGGCTACATCAACTTCATGCAGCGGGTGGTGGCGACGGGCGTGGGCGACGTGCTGCCCGACTACAGCGCCTGGCTGCCGCTGGCCGATAACGGCGCCGTCCTGCTGGCCGAACTGAACACCGTGCTGGCCGCCGGCCAGCTCGGCAGCGCCAGCCAGACGCTGATCGTGGGCGCCCTGAACGCCATGCCGTCCGGCACCGACGCCAGACGGCTCAACCGCGTGCGTACGGCCGTGCTGCTGGTGCTGGCCGCCCCCGAATTCCTGGTATTGAAATAGGAGGCCGCCATGACCAGCGTAAAACATCCGAACGCCTCCCGCCGCGCCTTCCTGCAGCGGGCCTCGGCCCTGTCCGCGGCCGGCGCCGCCACGCCGTGGCTGCTCAACCTGGCCGCCATGGCCGAGGCATCGGCCGCCACGGCCAGCGACTACAAGGCCATCGTCTGCGTGTTCCTGTATGGCGGCAACGACTACGGCAACACCCTGGTGCCCTACGACAGCGGCAACTACAACGCCTATGCCAGCCTGCGCCCCAACCTGGCCTACAGCCGCACCAGCCTGGGCGGCACCGTGCTGGTGCCGGCGACGGCGCCCGTCGATGCGGCCGGCTTCCAGCGCCAGTACGCGCTGGCGCCGGAACTGGCGCCGCTGCTGCCGCTGTTTAACTCCGGCAAGCTGGGAGTGCTGCTCAATGTGGGCACGCTGGTGCAGCCGACCACCAAGCTGCAGTACACCAACAAGTCGGTGCCGCTGCCGCCCAAGCTGTTCTCGCACAACGACCAGCAATCGTTCTGGCAGGCCTCGGCGCCGGAAGGGGCCATGTCGGGCTGGGGCGGGCGCATGGGCGACCTGTTCGTATCCGGCAATGGCAACGCCACCTTCACCTGCGTCAATGTGTCCGGCAATGCCGTTTTCATGTCGGGCAATACGGCCGTGCAGTACCAGATCACGGCCAACGGCCCGGTCCCCCTGAACGCGCTGCAAAAGCCCCTGTATGGATCGGCGGCGGCCAGCGCCGCCCTGCAATCGCTGGTAACCCAGCCCCGCGTCCATTTGTTCGAGCAGGAATACACGCGCGTGACCCAGCGCGCGCTGGACGCCAACAACATCCTCAGCGCCGCGCTGGCCAGCGGTCCGGCCATCAACACGCCCTTCCCCGCCAACAACGACCTGGCCAGCCAGTTGCACATGGTGGCGAGGATGATCACCAGCGCGCCTGCGATCGGCGCCCGGCGCCAGGTGTTCTTCGTTTCCCTGGGCGGATTCGACAACCATGACGGCCTGGCCACGGTCCATCCCGGCCTGCTCACCAGCGTGGCCGACGCCATGGCCGCCTTCTACGCCGCCACGGTGGAACTGGGCGTGGCCGGCAACGTGACGGCCTTCACCGCCTCCGACTTCGGCCGCACGCTGACGGTCAACAACGACGGTTCCGACCACGGCTGGGGCAGCATGCATTTCGTGCTGGGCGGCGCCGTCAACGGCCAGCGCTACTACGGCGTGCCGCCGGCCGTGGCCAGCGACGGGCCGGACGACGTGGGCCAGGGGCGTCTGCTGCCGACCACGTCGGTGGACCAGTATGCGGCCACGCTGGGTAGCTGGATGGGGGTGACGGCCAGCGACCTGCTGGGCGTGCTGCCCAACCTGAAGAACTATCAGCCGGCCACGCGCAACCTCGGCTTCGTCTGACGCGCGGCGGCACGATGCAAAACGCCCCATGTGCCGGGCACA
>JAZJZQ010000406.1:0-2890 GCA_040389625.1 Pseudomonadota bacterium
CCATGTGCAGCGGCGAGGTGGCGATGAAGGTGTGGATGCGCTTGCGCTCGGCCGGGGCCAGCGCTTCGGCCGCGCGCGAAATGTCGCGGTCGTTGGCGCGCGACAGCGAGCAGATGGTCGACTCGCGCACCGCACCGGCAATGGCCTTGATCGATTCGAAATCGCCTTGCGAGGCGGCGGCAAAACCGGCTTCGATCACGTCCACGCGCAAGCGTTCGAGCTGCTTGGCGATGCGGATCTTTTCATCCCTGGTCATCGAGGCGCCCGGCGATTGCTCGCCGTCGCGCAGGGTGGTGTCAAAGATGATCAGGCGGTTGGACAGGTTACTCATGATGGCTCCGTGGCGTTACACAAAATATCTCTGGGCCGACCGCCCGCCGCAATCAGCGGCGCTCGCTCGGGTCGACCGGTTCGTCGTCGGTCGGGATCAGGCTGACCGGCTTGCCCTTGGCCACCCGCCAGGCCGAAACGGCATAGCCGGACAGGCCGTAGGCGATGAAGATGGGGAACAGGACCTTGGGCGGGTCGATCGAAACCAGTGCGAACATCAGCGCGATCAGGAACACGGCGATGAACGGCACCGACTTGCGGAAATTGACATCCTTGAAGCTGTAGAACGGCACGTTGGTGACCATGGTCAGGCCGGCGAACACGGCGATGCTCCACGACACCCAGCGCAGTTCGATGCCCGACACTTCCTGGTCCACCATCAGCAGGATGAAGCCGGCCACCAGCGCGGCCGCGGCCGGGCTGGGCAAACCCTGGAAGAAGCGCTTGTCGACCACTTCGATGTTGGTGTTGAAACGGGCCAGGCGCAGCGCGGCGCCGGCGCAATAGACGAAGGCGGCGATCCAGCCCAGCTTGCCCAGGCCCCGCAGCGACCATTCATAGACCACCAGCGCCGGCGCGGCGCCGAACGACACCATGTCCGACAGGCTGTCGTACTGGGCACCGAATTCGCTCTGGGTGTTGGTCAGGCGGGCGATGCGCCCGTCCAGGCCGTCGAGCACCATGGCGATGAAGATGGCCCAGGCCGAATGCTCGAAACGCTGGTTCATGGCCATCACGATGGCGTAGAAGCCGCAGAACAGGGCGGCCGTGGTGAAGGCATTGGGCAGCAGGTAGATCCCGCGCGGACGGGGCTTGACGGCGCCCTCGGCCAGCGGCTGGCGTGCGAAGCGGCCCAGGCGGGACAGCTTGGGCGCCTTGGCGGCCTGGTTGGCGCCGTTCTTGGCTCTGCGACGGGGGAAAGTGGCCATATTGTTCCAATTCTAAGTGCTGCGGGCGGTGCGCGCGTTATTTTTGTCAGCGTGTTGCGCCATCATTATAGAGGACGAGACAACAAAAAAGGGACTGGCGCACCGGGCCGCCCGCTGTCCTGCGCTCTGTCCTCGCCGCTGCCCTGCCCTCTGCCCGGCCAGGCCGCCCGGCACGCCTTGCCCTTACTTGAACTTCACCTTGCCCACCAGGTGCATCTGCAGCGTCGTCTCGCCCGGCTCGAAGCTCGGTTCGGCCACCTCGGCGCTGTCCATCATTTTACCGGCCCGCATCATCATGGGCGCGGCCCGCTCGCTCTGCTGGGCGTAGTTGCCGGAGCCTTCGAAGTCCACCGTGTCGAGCACGGCGTCGCTCACCTTGCGGCCCATGGCGGCGGCGATCGAGGCCACGCGCTCGTTCAGGTTCTGATAGGTGGCGGCAATGCGCTGATCGTCGAGCTTCTTGGTCGTTTCCGGGGTCAGGCCGAACTGCAGGCTGTTCAGGCTCAGGATGCGCTGGGCGGCGGCCACCGTCCTGGGCAGGCCGGCCAGGTTGGTGGTGCTCACTTGCAGGTACTGGCCCACGCGCCAGGCGGTGGGCACGCGCGGCTTGGGCGCAACGCCGTTGGGCATGGGGCGCTCTTCCGGATAGACGGGATAGGTGTAATAGCCCTGGGTTTTCAGGCTGGCCTGCGGGTCGGCCTGCTTGACGAGCTCCAGGCCCTGCTTCATTTTCTGGTTGACGCGCGAGGCGGCGGCAGCCTTGTCCTTGTCCTGCTCTTCCACGGCCAGCACGGCCAGTGCCATGTCGTTGGCGTGCTTGACTTCGCCGAAGGCGGGCACCACCACCAGCGTGCCGGCTGTCGGCAACGGTTCGGGCGGAGCCGCCTGCGCGGCCAGGGCAAAGGAAACGGCGGCAACGGCGGCGAGTTTGTGGATGACGGTCATGGCTTGCTCCAGGTTGAAATATAGACAAGCAGCACTGTACCCGATCTTGCCGCGGCGGCCAGTAACAACTGGTGAGCTTTTGTAACTACATTCAAGCACGATCAATACGCTGCTTGTGCACGTGTGCTGTCATGCGCAGATCATGCCTCACTGCCGCGTCGGCCATCGTGCACCATATCCGCTTTTCTTGCAACACGTAGTTTTCGTATCTACAATAACCTTATGCGTGCCACATTTTTAGCATGAGGAAAGCCAATGAACGCGAAAAAAAGCGCATCGCGCCGCTCCTTGGGATCGGATCTGGCGCAGGTTGACGCCCATCACATCCGGCCCGAGGAATACCTCGAGCTGCCTGAAATTACCGACGACATGCTGGCGCATGGCACGGTGAACAAGGGTGGACGCCCCCGGCTCGCCCATCCCCGCCAGCTGATTTCCCTGCGCCTGCCAGCCGACGTGATCGCCCGCTGGAAAGCCACCGGGCCGGGCTGGCAAACGCGCATGGCCGAGCGCCTGAGCGAAATCTGAACACTGGGCCGAACACTGCGCCAGACACGGCCGGACGAAAAAAAGCCGGGAACGCATCCCGGCTTCTTTACGTGGCGCAGATGCTGCTTAGTTCTTCGACTGGTCGACCATCTTGTTCTTGGCGATCCAAGGCATCATGGCGCGCAGCTTGGCGCCCA
>JAZJZQ010000407.1:0-2873 GCA_040389625.1 Pseudomonadota bacterium
GCGCCATGCTGGTCAACCTGGGCGCCTCGCTGGCGCGCGCCGGCAACGACGTGCTCATTGTCGACGCCACCGAAGACCGTGACGGCGTCGCCGCCCGCCTGGGCGTCGACCACAGCGCCGGCCTGCTCAATGTGGCACGCCAGGAATGCGGCATCAACCAGGTCATCAACCAGGTGCCGCAAGGCTTTGGCGTGGTGTCGCTCAAGCAGGTGCGCCGCCCCGGTCCCTGCGGCCCGGACGAATTGCGCCGCCTGGCCAAGACCTTTGACGTATTGGTCAAGCAAAGCGGCATCGTCATCGTCGACGGGGCCCTGGGCGCCGACGACAGCTTCCCGATTCCCATCATGGCCAACGCCGAAATCGTGGTCCAGGTTGGCACCAGCGCAACCTCCATCACGGCCGCCTACACCCTCATCAAACGGCTTTCCTTGCAGTTTGGTCGTCGTCCATTCGGAATTCTCGTCACCGGGGCTTCCGAATCCGAGGCAAAAGTGGTATACGATAATATGGCAAGCGCGGCGAGCCGTTATCTGGCTGTGCAGTTATCGTCGATGGGCTCGGTGCCCGCCGACGAATACCTGCAGCGCGCAGCGCGTCTGGGCCGGGCCGTGGTCGACGCCTTCCCGCTGGCGGGAGCGTCGGTCGCCTTCCGGCGCCTGGCGGGACGCTTCGCGCTGGCGCCGGCTGCTCAACTTCGTCGCCCTGGGGAGAGGTCAACAATTGGATATTGAGCCATAGTTAAGCGATACGCCATGTACACGGTCAAAGGGAAAGCGGACAAGGATTATTTGCTAACGGAACACATGCCGTTGGTGAAGCGTCTCGCCCACCATATGAAGGCCAAACTCCCACCCTCGGTGGAAGTCGATGATCTGGTCCAGGCCGGGATGATCGGCTTGCTTGACGCTATCAATCGCTACGAGGAAACCCATGGCGCCCAATTCGAAACCTATGCCGTGCTGCGCATCCGCGGCGCCATGCTCGACGAGTTGCGCAACAGCGACTGGCTACCCCGTTCCATGCGCCAGAACATGCGCAAGATCGAGACGGCCATGAGTACGCTGCAGCAGCGCCTGGGCCACCCGCCCACGGAGTCGGAAGTGGCCAAGATGCTCAAGATGTCGCTGGCTGACTACCAGGAAATGCTGTCCGACGGCGGCGGCCACCAGCTGGTCTACTACGAGGACTTCCATGACGACGACGGCAACGACAGCTTCCTGGACCGCTATTGCTCGGACGAGGAGAGCGACCCGCTGCGCGCGCTGCTGGACGGCGACTTCCGCCAGGCCGTGATCGACGCCATCGACGCCTTGCCGCCACGGGAGAAAATCCTGATGGGCCTGTACTACGAAGAGGAACTGAACTTGAAAGAAATCGGCGCCGTGATGGGCGTATCGGAATCGCGCGTGTCGCAGCTGCACACGCAGGCCGTGGCGCGGCTGCGGGCAACCTTACGGGAGCGGTCTTGGACTGGGCCAGCGTAGCGGGGGTGTTGCTGGCGCTGGCCGGCATCGTCGTCGGCCAGGGCCTGGAGGGCGGGCAACTGGGCTCGCTGGTGCAGCCGGCCGCCTTCGCCATCGTCATCGTCGGCACCTTCGGCGCCGTGCTGCTGCAGACCCGCCCGCCCACCTTCTGGCGCGGGCTGCGCATGCTGCGCCTGGTGTTCGCGCCGCCGCCCGACAACCGCCTGGCGCTGGCGCGCGAAATCAACGCCTGGAACCTGGCGGCCCGGCGCGACGGCCTGCTGGCGCTGGAGCGCTACATGCTCGCCTCCAAGGACAAGTTCAATGCCAAGGGCTTGCGCCTGATCGTGGACGGCATCGCGCCCGACAAGCTGCGCCACATCCTCGACACGGAAATCACGGCCTACGAGACGGAACAGCGGCAAGCGGTGCGGATCTGGGAATCGGCGGCCGGCTATTCGCCCACCATCGGCATCCTGGGCGCCGTGCTGGGCCTGGTGCACGTGATGGAAAACCTGACCGACCCGGCCAAGCTGGGCGGCGGCATTGCGGTTGCCTTCGTGTCCACCATTTACGGCGTGGGCCTGGCCAATCTGTTCTTCTATCCCATCCACAACAAGCTCAAGGCGATTACCGCCGAGACCGTCACCCAGTACGAAATCCTGGCCGCCGTGTTCCACGACATGGCCAGCGGCGACCATTCGCGCGTGATTGAAGAGCGCGTCGGCTCATTGCTGCAACGCCACTAGGACGGCGCCATGGCACGCAAACGTTACGACGACGACACGGAAAACCACGAGCGCTGGCTGATTTCCTACGCTGACTTCATTACCCTGCTGTTTGCGTTTTTTGTCGTGATGTACGCGATATCATCCGTCAACGTCGGTAAATATCGCGTATTTTCTGATTCATTGGGCGACGCCTTCGGCGGCCACGGCGGCGCCCCACGGGTCAATACGGAGATTTCCCAGACCTTTCCCTTGCCCAATCCTGGCCTCAAGCGCCGCACCGAAGCCCTGCGCCGCGAGCGCGAACAAATGACGCGCCTGGCCGGCGACCTCAAGTCCACACTGGCGCCGCTGGTTAAGGAAGGCAAGGTCAGGGTCACCCAGACCAGCCGCGGCGTGAGCGTGGAAATCAACGCCAGCGTGCTGTTCGACCCGGGTGACGCCACCCTGACGCCCGATTCCGACCAGGCCCTGCGCGCGGTTGCCATCCTGCTCAAGAACGACACCCATGCCGTGCAGGTCGAAGGCCATACCGACACCATGCCGATCAAGAATGCCCTGTTCCCGTCCAACTGGGAACTGTCCGCCGTGCGCGCGAGCAGCGTGGTACGCTTGTTTGTCGACGTGGGTGTGGCACCCGAGCGGCTCTCCGCAGTCGGCTTTTCATCCAACGTGCCGGTGG
>JAZJZQ010000407.1:2883-3579 GCA_040389625.1 Pseudomonadota bacterium
GGGCGCGCCCGCAACCGTCGGGTCGCGGTGACGATCCTGTCCGGCCTGCCCGACCCCGCCACTGAAATTCCTACCCGTTAAGGCGCGCCTTGCATCGCGCCACATATAAGGATGGCTGTCATGATCCCGATTCATTTCGCGACGCTGGCCGGCGCGGCACTGCTGCTGTCGGCATCGTCCCTGGCCATGGCTGCCGCTGACCACGACGTGGTCGAAACCTTGCGCGTCGAGTCGGAAGGCGGACGCGTGCTGGTGCATGTGACGATAGAAAATCGCGGCAAGTTGCCCGTTTTCATACCCCATGAGATCGCCGTCGACAAGGAAGTGTTCGGCAAGGTGTTCGAGATCCACGACGTCGCCAGCGGCGCGTTGTTGCCTTACCAGGGCATCATGGTCAAGCGCGGGCCGTACACGCGCGACGACTACGTCACGCTCAAGCCGCGCGGCGTGCGCCGCAATACGCTCGACATCACGGCCAGCTATGGCTTCCTGGCCGGTCCGCATACCTATCGCCTGAGCTATCAGGGCAGCTATGTGACCGACATCCATCAGCTCGATGCCAGCACCGCGATCACGGCCGCGCCGGCCGAGTTCAGCCATGTCGGCGGGGCGACGCCACAAAAATAACCTGCGCCAGAATAATAGGTCAGCATCAATTTAATAAGCGGCAACAAATAAATGGGGTCAGAGTCGAAT
>JAZJZQ010000408.1:0-3291 GCA_040389625.1 Pseudomonadota bacterium
GCGCGCGGCGAACCGGGCGTGATGTTGTCGTTGCTGTTGGCCGAAGCGTAGTACTTCTTGTCGAACAGGTTCTCGACGTTGAGCTGCAGTTGCAGGTTGCGGTTGACGGTGTAGTACAGCGCGCCGTCGAAACGGGTAAAGCCGGGCAGCGTGACGTTGTTGGCGGTGGACGGGAAGATGCTGCTGCGGTACACGATGCCGAGCGCGGCGCCCAGCGCATCGCTGAAGTCGTAGCGGTTCCACAGCGAGGCGCTGTGCTTGGGCACCTGGGCCAGCACGGCGCCCGCGAACGGCCCCGTCTTGGCCACGTCGGCCGTCAGTTTCGCATCCTGGTAGGCATAGCCGCCCATCACGCTCCAGTTCTTCCCGATCGCGCCGCTCAGGCCCAGCTCCACGCCCTTGCTGCGCTGGCCGTCGGCCAGCACCGACTTGGTGGAATCGGTGGGATCGGCCACTGCCACGTTCTTGCGGTCCAGCCGGTAGACTGCGGCCGTGAACGCCAGCTTGGGCAGCACGTCCCATTTCACGCCCAGCTCCAGGTTCTTGAATTGTTCCGGATCGAAGGCGGCGTTGGTGGGCGTGAGCGAGGACAGCTGGTCGCCCGCGCGCGGCAGGTAGGCCAGGCTGTAGCTGCCGTAGATCGACACCGCCTCCACCGGCTTGTACACCAGGCCCGCGCGTGGCGAGACGGGGGTGTCGGTCACGGTGATGGTGCTGTCGTTGCGGTGGTTGAGGAAGTCCACCTTGAAGCGGTCGTAGCGCAGGCCGGCGATGGCTTGCCACTGCGGCGACAGCTGGATCTGATCCTGCAGGTAGACGGAAGCGACGGTCGAGGTGCCGTGGTTGTCCGCATCCGTGGCGCCTTGCTTGAAGGTGACCGGCACCGTCAGCAGCGGATTGGAAGTCGGCACGTTGATCGACGTGGCCGTCGGGCCCACGCTCAGGAAGTAGCCCGTGTTGCGGAAGTTGTCCGTCACCTGGCGCCCCAGTTCCAGGCCCGTGGCCAGCTTGTGCTGCACGGCGCCCGTCTGCACGTTGAAACTCAGGTCGGTCTGGTTGAACAGGTTGCTGCGCTCGGTGGCGTTGTTGTAGGCCTTGATCTCCACGCTGGTGCCGGCCGCGTTGACGGCGCCGGGGAAGGTGTTCTGGTAGAACTTGTCGTAGTTGGCGTAGCGGGTGCGGTTGCGCAGCATGGCGCCCTGGCCCAGGTCATGCTCGATGGTGGCCGTGACGGCGTCCATGGCCACCTTGGCGCGGTTCAGGCGCGCGTTGCCGAAGAAGGTGGACGGGTCGGTGTCGAACGCCTTGCCCTGATAGGACGGGATGCCGCGGTCGGCCGTGCGGTCGTCCTCGAAGTGTTCGTAACCGAGCACCACGTTGGTGTTGGCACCGGCGCGGATGCCCAGCGTGGGGTTGATGCCGGAACGCTTGACGGTCACGCCGTTGCGGTAGCTGTCCGAATTCTCGACCATGCCGTTCACGCGCAGCGCCATGCTGTCATTGACGATCCGGCCCACGTCGGCCGTCGCGCGGCGGTTGCCCCAGGAGCCCAGCGTGAGCGACGCTTCGCCGATATTGTTCCACTCGGGCTGCTTGCTGACGCGGTTGATCACGCCGCCGGAACCGCCGCGGCCGAAGATCATCGCGTTCGAACCCTTGAGCGCTTCCACGCTGTCGATGTTGTAGAAGTCGCGGTAGTACTGCACGTCGTCGCGCATGCCGTCGATGAAGAAGTCGCCCGTCGAGCTGTTGCCGCGGAAGACGGCCGTGTCGCGGTTACCTTCGCCCTGGGCCGTCACCACGCCCGGCACGTAGCGGATCACGTCGGCCATGGACTGCATGGCCTGGTCGCGCATCAGTTCCTTGGTCACCACCGTGATGGCCTGGGGCGTGTCGCGCAGCGCCGTGTCGGTCTTGGTGGCCGTGGTGCTGCGGCTGGCGCCGTAGCCCGATTCCGCCGTGCCCGTGATCGTCACCTGCTGCATGGGCATCTCGTCGTCGGCCCGGGCCGGTGCGTGCGCCAGCAGGACAGAGGCGCACGCCGCCCCGGCGGCCAGCCGGACGGCATGGGCGATGGTGGACAGGCGGAGCTGGACGGCGGGAACGGCGGGGACGGCGGCTGCGTGGCGGAACATGGCTTTTCCTTAATGCAAATGAGAATGACTCGCATTATCAATCAAAAATGAACAACTGGCAACCTCTGTGGCGAGTTGGCACCCACGTGAAATCAAACCGGGGAAGCAAATCGGGCGCAGCGCAACCCGGGCAATGGCGCAAATAGTGACCGTCCTCTAGCGCGTCGGCGATATCATGGCGTGCGCAACGCCGGCCTGGACGACGCGGCACGACGACTAACGAACCTGGGTAAAAATATGCCGGATTTATTGATGAAGTTGCACCGCAATCCCCTCAGCTCGCGCCTCGTCAAGGCGCTCGGCGTGCCCAACCCCGTCGTGCTGGCGCGGGCCGACGGCGGCTATGTGGCGCGGCCGTTTGACGGCCAGTGCGCGCTGCTGTGCCGCAGCGCGGGCGGCTACGCCGCCGACACCCTGCAGCGCGGCCTGGCCGAGTCCGGGGCCGGCGTGGTGGAACAGCTGCCGCCCGACGCGGCGCTGCGCCCCGCACTGGTGGCGATGGATGCCACGGGCTGCGTCACGCCCGCCGATGCCCGCGCGCTGTACGATGCATTCCACCCCATCCTGCGGCGCATCGCCCGCAACGGCCGGGTACTGCTGGTGGCGGCCAACCCGGCCGAATGCGCCACGCCGGCGGCGGCCGCCGTCAGCCGCGGCATGGAAGGCTTTGTCCGCAGCCTGGCCAAGGAGCTGGGGCCGAAAGGCATCACCGTCAACCTGCTGTATGTCGCGCGCGACGCGCTGGACCGGCTGGACGGACCGCTGCGCTTTTTCTGCGGCGTACCGTCGACCTATGTGACGGGCCAGGTGCTGCAGGTAACGGCACAGGTCACGGCGCCGGCGGCCGCCCCGCCCAGCAAAGCGCTGGCCGGCAAGGTGGCGCTGGTCACGGGCGCGGCGCGCGGCATCGGCCGGGCCACGGCCGAACGGCTGGCGCAGGAAGGCGCCACTGTGGTGGCGCTGGACGTGCCGGCGGCGGAGGAGGAACTGCAGCGCGTGTGCGCGCAGTTCGACGGCGTGCCGCTGGCGATGGATATCGCGGCGGCGACCGCGCCGGTGGCGTTGGCCGGCTTCCTGGCCGAACGTTTCGGCGGCGTCGACATCGTGGTCCACAACGCCGGCATCACGCGCGACAAGACCCTGGCCAACATGCAGC
>JAZJZQ010000409.1:0-1913 GCA_040389625.1 Pseudomonadota bacterium
ACTTACGCCTCGCCCGTCGCCACCGGCCGCGCCGGGTCGGCGCACCATTCGCTCCACGAGCCCGGATACAGGGCCGCGCCGCCCAGGCCGGCCACTTCCAGGGCCAGCAGGTTGTGGCAGGCCGTCACGCCGGAACCGCACTGCATGACGACATCCTGCGCCGTATCGAACAGGGGGCCGAACTCGCGCGTGAGCTGGGTGGCGTTCTTGAAGCGGCCATCGCTTTGCAGGTTGTCCTTGAAGAAGCGGTTTTTGGCACCGGGGATGTGGCCGCCCACCGGGTCCACCACTTCGTTCTCGCCGCGGAAACGGTCCGGCGCGCGCGCGTCGATCACCTTGAGCTCACCGTCGGCCAGGTTGGCCATGAGCTCGGCCGCCGTCACGGTCCTGGTCAGCGTGGGCTTTTCCGTGATATGGCCGCGCGGGCGCGTGGCCACCGGCGTCACCAGCGGCAGGCCCTGGGCCGTCCAGGCGGCCAGGCCGCCGTCCAGCACGGCCACGGCCGGATGGCCGATCCAGCGCAGCATCCACCACAGGCGGGCCGCGTACATGCCGCCGTGGGCGTCATAGGCCACCACCTGCGACTGGTCGTTCACGCCCCACTGGCGCAGCTTCTCGATCAGGGTCGCGCGGTCGGGCAGGGGATGGCGGCCGTGGAACTTGCCGTCCGGGCCCACCTTGGGGCCGGCCAGGTCGTCCTCCATGCTGGCGAATGCGGCGTTCTGGATGTGGCCGGCCGCATAGGCCGCGCGGCCCGCTTCCAGGTCCATCAGGTCGTGGCGGCAGTCGATCACGATCCAGTCGGGATCGGTCAAGTGCTGGGCCAGGGTGGCGGCGTCTATCAGTGTCGTGTGCATGGCTGCGCTCCTTATACTTCGCTTGCGATCGGGTCGGTGTTGGCGATGGCCTTACCGCGTTCGGTACTGCGGGTATTGTAAAACGTTGCGGCGCTGCCGGATGCGAGGATCACGCCGATGCCGGCCCAGCTGTGCCAGTCGAACACGTCGCCGAACACCACCACGCCCCATACGCTGGAAAAGACGATGCCCGTGTATTGCAGGTTGGCCACCACCAGCGTCTTGCCGACCCGGTAGGCGCGCGTCATGGCCATCTGGGCGCTGGTGGCGCAGATGCCTATGCCCAGCAGCAGCAGGGCGCCGTGCATGGTGTTGATGGGGTGCCAGCCGGACTGGCCGGGCGCGCCCGCCAGCATGGTGCCGGCCGCGCCGGCCACCAGGTTCATGATGGAGAAGTAGAACACGACCCGGTATTCGGGCTCGCCGGCCAGCCCCAGCTTGCGCACCTGCAGGTAGGCCATGGCCGACAGCACGCTGGAAGACAGGGCGATCAGGGCCGGCGTCAGCTGGTTGGCGTGAAAGGCCGGCTGCAGCAGCAAGGTGACGCCGACAAAGCTCATGGCGACGGCCGCGATCAGCGGCCATTCCACATGGTTTTTGGCGTGCCACCAGCCGGTGGCGAACAGGAACACGGCGATCCAGATCGGCGCCATGTAGTTGAGGGTCATGGCCGTGGCCAGCGGCAGGCGGGCGATGGCCCAGAACCACAGCCACAGCGACACCACGCCCACCAGGCCGCGCCACAGGTGGGCGCCCGGCATGGTGGTGCGGAAGCGGCCGCCTTGCAGCCGTATCATGCAGTACAGGGTGGTGACGCCCACCACACCGCGGTAGAACACGATTTCCGACGTGGAGAACTGCTCGGAAGCCAGCTTGACGCACACCCCCATGGCGGCGAACATAAAACTGGCAAACAACATCCAAAGCGATTGCATCGAAATCCTGGTTCTGCCGCCGCGCGGCTTTGGCTGACGTTACAGCGTGATCTTGCCGCGGTACCACTCGTGGAAGTGCTGCATGCCGTCTTCCATCGGCGACTGGTAGGGGCCGGCGTCG
>JAZJZQ010000410.1:0-5857 GCA_040389625.1 Pseudomonadota bacterium
GATGTGCGTTGACGGGCGTTCGCAAGACGCTTGACGCGATCCTGAGTCTCCTGGTCGATTTTTACCGCAACAGCACGGCTATTCGAGCTGGACATGGTGCGCTCCAAAACAGGTCTAAACGAGTCCTACCATATCATACTTGCTTCGCCAGCACGGCATTACCCGGGCAGCCGCGACAGTGCGCGGCGATGCTTCCCTGGCCCACGCCTGGGCCAGGGAAAAGGGGCGGGACTGGCCGGCGCTTAGTTCAGCGCCGCGGCCGGGCCGAAGAACTCATAGTGGGTTTGCGCTTCCGGCACGCCCAACTCGCGCAGGGCTTGCTTGACCGTCTTCATGAACGGCGTGGGGCCGAGGAAGTAGGCGTCCACGTCGCGCGTTTCGGGCAGCCACTTGGCCAGCTGGGCGCTGTCGATCAGGCCCACGGCGTCCGGCGCCGGCTGGGCGTCGTGCGGCTCGGCGTACATGTAGTAGCGGCGCAGGTTGGCGTGCTGCTCCGCCAGCTGGTCCACCTGGTCGCGGAAGGCATGCACGGCGCTGTTGCGGGCGGCGTGGATGAAGTGGATGGGACGGCCCGACTTGACTGCCTTGCCCAGCATGGCCAGGGTGGGGGTGATGCCCACGCCACCGCTGATCAGCACGATGGGGCGCTCGCTGTCGGCCAGCGTGAAGGCGCCTGCCGGCGGGAACAGTTCCACCGTATCGCCTTCCTGCACCTGCTCATGCAGATAGCCCGACACCTTGCCGCCCGGCTCGCGCTTGACGCTGATCTGGTAATCGCGGCCATTGCTTTCGGCCGACAGCGAGTACTGGCGCCGCTGTTCGCTGCCATCGACCATGGCGCGGATGCCGATGTACTGGCCCGGCTGGAATTCCATCACGGGCTGGCCGTCGGCCGGCCGCAGCACGAAGGTGGTGATTTCCTTGCTTTCCACCCGCTTGTGGGCCACCACGAAGGCGCGCGCGCCTTCCCAGCCGCCAGGCGCGGCCGCCTGGGCCTGGTAGGCCTGGCCTTCGATGCCGATCAGGATCTCGGCCAGCTGGCCGTAGGCGGCGCCCCATGCTTCCAGCACGGCGTCGGTGGCCGTTTCGGCGCCCAGCACTTCGCGGATCGCCTTCAGCAGGCTGGCGCCCACCATGGGGTAATGTTCGGGCAGGATGCGCAGCGCCACATGCTTGCTGACGATGGTGTTGACCAGCGGTCCCAGCGCTTCGAGCCGTTCGATGTTCTTGGCATACATGAGGATGCTCGTCGCCAGGGCCCGCTGCTGCTGGCCGCTGTGCTGGTGGGCCTGATTGAAGTAGGGCAGCACTTCAGGATAGTCCTGGAACAGCGTGCGGTAGAAATGACGGGTCAGCGCCTCGCCCCCTTGTTCGAGGATGGGAACGGTGGCGGTGACGATGGCGCGGTGGGACTGGGACAGCATGGTGACTCCTTGCAGTTAAACATGCATGTAGTATGCTTGTTTACCTTGATCTCTGTCAAGAGAAACTGTATTTCATCTACTGCTATTTCTATGCAATATTGACGCACGGAAATACTTCTGGCCATGGCGGTGATGTGGTTAAATGCGTGTTGCGCTGCAATGCGCATGGAACAATTTTCTTGGGTGATGTGGATGATCTGGTGGCAAAGCTTGAGCGTGTTGGGCAGTCTGGCCGTGACCGGCCCGATCGGCGTTGCCATCGCCGTCTGGCTGCTGGTTGGCAAGTCGTGGCGGCTGACGCTGTCCTGGTGTGTGCTGTTCGGCATCGGCATGGCCCTGGTGGTGCTGACCAAGGTGGCCTTCATCGGCTGGGGCGTGGGAGTGCCATCGGTGGAGTTCGCCGGTTTCAGCGGCCATGCCATGCGGGCCGCGGCCGTGTTTCCCGTCGCGTTCTACCTCGCGTTCCGGCGCTGGGACGGGCCGCACCGGCAGCTGGCGCTGGTAGCCGGCATCCTGGTGGCGGTGCTGATCGCCGTCGCGCGCGTGTACGTGATGGCCCATTCCGTGTCCGAGGCCGTCACCGGTTGCCTGTTGGGCCTGGCCGTGGCGGCCGTCTTCATCTGGCATGCCAGTACGGAAAACCATATGGCCCTGAGCCGGGTGCTGATGGCCCTGTGCATCCCCGTGCTGCTGGTGGCGCCCCGCGTCGAACCCATGCCGACCGAGCAGTGGATGACGCAGCTGGCCTTGTTTCTTTCCGGTCATGACCGTCCCTACACGCGTAGCCTGTGGCACCGGCCCGGTCCGCGCAGTGTGCTGCGCTGACGCGGGCCTCGCACTAGGGCGCGGGGCGCGTGTTTTTGGCCAGTAAGGGTGGCTGAAATGGTATGATAGGCCACTTTTCATTGGGGTAATTCACGCGGGCGGCACTTGCCGGCTCGACCCCGAATGGAACCATCGATTGCTTACTTAATGCCGCTGCCGGCGAAGAACAGTTCACAACGTGCGTTTATCTTCCATTAAATTGTCGGGATTTAAGTCATTCGTCGATCCCACCAATTTCCAGGTCCCGGGTCAGCTGGTCGGTGTGGTCGGTCCCAACGGCTGCGGCAAGTCGAACATCATCGACGCCGTGCGCTGGGTGCTGGGCGAATCGAAGGCGTCGGAACTGCGCGGCGAGTCCATGCAGGACGTGATTTTCAACGGTTCCACCCACCGCAAGCCGGCCGGGCGGGCCTCGGTCGAGTTGGTATTCGACAACAACGACGGCAAGGCCTCGGGCCAGTGGGGCCAGTATGCGGAAATTGCCGTCAAGCGCACGCTCACGCGCGACGGCACCTCGACCTACTACATCAACGGCCAGCCCGTGCGGCGGCGCGATATCCAGGACATCTTCCTGGGCACGGGCCTGGGCCCGCGCGCCTACGCCATCATCGGCCAGGGCATGATTTCGCGCATCATCGAGTCGCGCCCGGAAGAGCTGCGCGTGTTCCTGGAGGAGGCGGCCGGCGTGTCCAAGTACAAGGAACGCCGCCGCGAGACGGAAAACCGGCTGCACGACACGCGCGAAAACCTGCTGCGGGTGGAAGACATCCTGCGCGAGCTGAATGCCAACCTGGAAAAGCTGGAAGCCCAGGCGGCCGTGGCCACCAAGTTCCACGCGCTGCAGGCGGACCAGGAAGAAAAGCAGAAATTGCTGTGGCTGCTGCGCAAGACGGAAGCGGAAAACGAGCAGAAGAAATATTTCCGCGACATGGAGCAGGCCCAGACCGACCTGGAAGAGCAGACGGCCAAGCTGCGCCATGTGGAACTGTCGCTGGAACAGATGCGCCAGGCCCACTTCGCCGTGGGCGACCGGCTGCACACGGCCCAGGGCCACCTGTACCAGACCAACGCCGAGATCGGCAGCCTGGAAGCGCAAATCAAGTTCGTGCTCGAATCGCGCACCCGTTTGCAATCGCAGCTGGCCACCCTGACGGCCCAGCGCGACCAGTGGCAGAGCCAGGCCCAGGAATACACGGAGCAGATCGAGGAGGCGGAATTCAACCTGGAAGAGCTGTCGGCCAAGGTCGAACAATCGCAGATGATGGCCGAGCAGAAGGCCGAAGCCTTGCCCGCGCTGGACCAGGCCTGGCGCGAAGCCCAGGTCAAGAGCACGGAATCGCGGGCCCGCATCATGCAGGCCCAGCAGCAGCTGGAACTGGAGTCGGCCCACCAGCGCAACGCGTCCAACATCCTGTCCGGCCTGGCCACGCGGCGCGAGCGCTTGCAGCAGGAAAAGAACGGCCTGAGCCTGCCCGACAGCAGCCACCTGGCCAATTTGAAACTGCAGCTGGAGGAAAAGCAGCAGGCGCTGGAAGAGCTGGGCTACCAGCTGGAAGAGGCGCTGGAACAGCAGCCGAAACTGGAACAGGAACGGCAGGCCGCGCAAACCCAGGTCAACACGGAAACGGCCGCCAACGCCCAGCTCGAAGCGCGCCTGAACGCGCTGCGCCAGATGCAGGAGCGGGTGCAAACCCAGGGCAAGGTCCAGCCCTGGCTGCAAAAGCACGAGCTCGACACGCTGCCCCGCCTGTGGCAGAAGCTCAACATCGAAGCGGGCTGGGAGACGGCGCTCGAGTCCGTGCTGCGCGAGCGCACCTCGGCCCTGCAGATGTCCAATATCGACTGGGCCAAGGCGTTCTTCAGCGATGCGCCGCCGGCCAAGCTGGCCCTGTACGCGCCGTCCATGGCCGTGCCGCCGGCCGCGCTGGAGATTGCGGGCCTGACCCCGTTCCTGAGCCTGCTCAAGCTCAACGATCCCGGCCTGCGCGCCGTGCTGCAGGACTGGCTGCACAACGTCTACCTGGCCGAGGACACGGCCAGCGCCTTCGCCGACCGCGCCAAGTTGCCGGCCGGTGGCAGCTTCGTCACGCGCCAGGGCCATGTGATCACCCAGGGCAGCGTGCGCTTTTACGCGGCCGACGCCGAGCAGGACGGCATGCTGGGCCGCCAGCAGGAAATCGACAACATCAGCAAGCAGTTGCGGGCCCAGCAGATGCTGGCCGACGAGGCGCGCGCGCGCGCCGTGCGGGCCGACGCGGCCGTGGCCAACCATGGCCGCCAGCTGACCGAGTACCGGGCCCGCAACCAGAGCCTGACCCAGTCCGTGCATACGCTGCAGCTGGAAGTGGTCAAGCTGTCCGAGGTCGAGGCGCGCTTCAACCAGCGCAGCGGCCAGATCGAGACCGACCTGGCCGAGATCGCGGCCCAGGAAGCGGAGCAGATGCAGGTCAAGCTGGAGTCGGAAGAAAAATTCGAGCAGCTCGACATGGAACTGGGCAATCTGCAAGGCGAGCACGAGGACGGCCAGACTGCCTTCCTGCAGCAGGAACAGCGCCTGGCCGACGCGCGCGAGCAGTTGCGCGAGCTGGAACGGGCGGCGCAGGAAGCCCAGTTCGCCGAGAAATCGCAGCGCAGCAAGATCGAGGAATTGCGCCGCAATATCGCCACCGCCACCACCCAGGCGGCGCAGGTGGCGGCCAGCCTGTTGGCCGGCCAGCAGGAACTGGCCAGCCTGGAAGCGGGCGCGGCCAACGACGGCTTGCAGGACTTGCTGCAGCGGCGCACGGAGCAGGAAAAAGCCCTGTCCGACGCCCGTCACGAACTGGACCAGATTACCCAGCAGCTGCGCAGCTCCGAAGAGCAGCGCATGCAGGCCGAACGCAGCCTGCAGCCGCAGCGCGACAAGATCATGGAAATGCAGCTCAAGGAACAGGCCGCGCGCCTGAACCAGGAGCAGTACGCGGCCCAGCTGGCCGAAGTGAACGCGGACGAGGCGGCCCTGTCGGAAAAGCTGCATCCGGACATGAAGCCGTCCTACCTGCAGGGCGAGGTGACGCGGCTGAGCAATGCCATCGCCGGCCTGGGCGCCGTCAACCTGGCCGCGCTCGAAGAGCTGGCCCAGGCGTCCGAACGCAAGCAGTTCCTGGATGCCCAGAACGCGGACTTGACCGAGGCCATCAACACGCTGGAAGATGCGATCCAAAAGATCGACAAGGAAACGCGCGAACTGCTGCAAGACACGTTCGACCGCGTCAACGGCCACTTCTCCGAGCTGTTCCCCATCCTGTTCGGCGGCGGCCAGGCCAGGCTGATCATGACGGGCGATGAAATCCTCGACGCCGGCGTGCAGGTGATGGCGCAGCCGCCGGGCAAGAAGAATGCCACCATCCACCTGCTGTCGGGCGGCGAAAAAGCGCTGACGGCGACGGCCCTGGTGTTTTCCATGTTCCGCCTCAATCCGGCGCCGTTCTGCCTGCTCGACGAGGTCGACGCGCCGTTGGACGACGCCAACACAGAACGTTTTTGCAGGATGGTCAAGCGCATGTCGGACCAGACCCAATTCCTCTTCATCTCGCACAACAAGATTGCGATGGAGATGGCCAATCAAC
>JAZJZQ010000411.1:0-4547 GCA_040389625.1 Pseudomonadota bacterium
CGCCCGCCATCGTCCAGGACAGCGCGCCGGCGTAGCGGCGGGCCCGCAACAAGTCGTCCATGGCGGGAGCCGCCGGCCCCACGGCAGTTCACCGCGGCCGTCAATTAGGCTATGCTGGCAGCAACGGCCACCGCGCCGGCGCGGCTAGGATGACGGCATCATGACGACAGCGGCAACCCGCTCCATATTCTGGAAACTGTTCCTGCCGATCGCGGCCGCCATGGGCCTGTGCGCGCTGGCCGCCGCCATCGTGGTGCCGCGCTACATCGAGCGCAACGCGGAACAGGAGGCCGTCAGCGCGGCACGCGAGACGGCGCGCCAGTTCACCATCCTGCGCCAGTACTATACGGCCAACGTGGTGGCCAAGGTGATGCAGCAGCCCGGCCTGCATGCGGGCAGCGACCACCAGGACCGGCCCGACACCATCCCGCTGCCGGCCACCATGGTGCTGGAGCTGGGTGAACTGCTGCGCGACTCGGGCGTGAACCTCAAGCTGTACAGCCCCTATCCCTTTCCCAACCGGGCCCACCGTGTGCTCGACAGCTTCGGCGAGGATGCCTGGGCTTATTTCCAGGGCCATCCCGACCAGGCCTACACCCGCACCGAGCGTCTGGGCAACAGCACCGTGGTGCGGGTGGCGCTGGCCGACAAGATGATCGCCCAGTCCTGCGTCGACTGTCACAACAGCCTGCCCGCCAGCCCCCGCACCGACTGGAAGCTGGGCGACGTGCGCGGCGTGCTGGAAGTCGATTCCAGCCTGCAGCTGGAGACGGGGCGGCGCGCCATCTACGCCGTGCTGGCCACGCTGGCCGCGCTGTTGCTGCTGGCCGGGCTGTTCCTGCGGCTGTTCTACCAGCGCGCCATCGCCCGTCCGCTGGGCCAGGCGCTGGCCGCCATTGACACCCTGACCGCCTCCAGCGACGCCAAGGTGGCGGCGGCCCAGGCCATCGCGGCCGGCGACCTCGAGCGCGGTATGGCCGGCGTGCCGGCGCTGGCGCTGGATGGCGCCGCCCCCGGCAACGATGAACTGGGCAGCCTGCTGCGTTCCGTGCAGCGCAATCTCGAGCTGCAGCGCGCCCTCGACGACGCCTTCGCCGCCATGCTGGTCTCGCTGCGGGCGGGCCGGGTGCGCGACGCGGAGCGCGACTGGCTCAAGACGGGCCAGAACGAACTGGGCGAGGCCATGCGGGGCGAATTCAGCACGGCCGAACTGGCCGACCGCGTGCTGCGTTACCTGGCCCAGCGGCTGGGGGCCGGGCTGGGGGCGCTATACCTGGTGGCGGGGGCCGACGGCGCGCTGGAGCGGGTGGCCACCTACGCGTTGCTGAACCGGCACGACACGCCGGCCCGGCTGGCGCCCGGCCAGGGCTTGCTGTGGCAAGCCTTGCGCGAACGGCGCATGCTGTGCCTGGACCCGGTGCCGGACGATTACATGGCCATCGGTTCGGCGCTGGGCGCGGCCCGGCCCACGGTGCTCACCGTGTGGCCGCTGTGGCATGGCGACACGGCCGTGGGCGCGCTGGAACTGGGCGCGTTCCGGCCCTGCACGGCGCTGGAGCAGGAGCTGATGGCGCTGGTGCGCGAAGCGTGCGCCCTGTGCTTCAGCATGCAGCAGGCCCACCAGCACACGGAGCAGCTGCTGCGCCAGGCGCGGGCCCAGCGCGGCGGCGATGCGCCGGCGCCGGGCGCCCTGGGCGGCATGGCGCGGCCCCACGTGTCGGGCGGCGGCTAGCGGCGCGCCGCCCTGGCGGTGGGGCGGGGCAGGAACGCCAGGGGAGGGCGCGGCCCGGCGCGGGATGGGGGGCACATTGGAGGAGTGATCTTGTTGACATCGTTTCTGAGCCGCCTGATGCTGCGGCAAAAATTCCTGCTCTTGGCGCTGCTGGGCTGCGTGACGGTGGCCATTCCCACCGCCCTGTTCCTCAACGAGGCCAACAAGGCCATCGCCGTGGCCGAACAGGAGCTCGACGGCATTGCCCCGGCGCGCGCCCTGCTGGCCGTGGTGCAGCTGGTGCAGCAGCACCGGGGGCTGGCTTCCATGGCGCTCAGCGGCGACGCCCCGTCCCGCGCGCCGGCCATGGCCAAGCTGCGCGAGGCCGACCAGGCCTTCGCCCAGATGGAACGCCACATCCAGCGGCTCGATGAGCGCGACATCAGCGCCGCCTGGTTCCGCATCCTCGAGCAGTGGAGCGCGTTGTCGGCCCAGGATGCCCAGGGCGCGCTGGCGGCGCCCGACAGCTTTGCCCGCCACAGCGCCCTGGTCGAGCAGCTGTTCCGCCTCAACGAGAACGTGATCGACCATGCCGGCCTGCGGCTGGACCCGGAACCGGATTCCTATTTCCTGATCGACGCCCTGCTGGTGCGCGCGCCCGTGCTGCGCGAGACGCTGGGCCAGCTGCGCGGGGCCGGCAGCGGCATGCTGGTGCGGGGCGCGGCCGGCATGGACGAGCGCATCATGATCGCGTCGCGGGCCGACCGCGCCGACGACTACTACCACACCATCGACGACGCGCTGGCCATCGCCCTGGCCCACAACAGCAGCCTGCGCATCCGGCTGGCCGACCTGCTGCGCGTCAGCCGCGCCAAGGGCGAGCAAGCGTTGCGGCTGGCGCGCGAGCAGATCGTGTTGCCGCCCCGGCCAAGCTACGCGGCGGCGGCCTACTACCGCCAATACACCGACACCATCGACACCCAGCACCGGCTGGCCGAGGCGGGGCTGGACGCGCTGCAGCAAGTGCTGGCCGCGCGGGTGGCGGGCCAGCGCCAGACGGAGTTCGTGCTGATAGGCGCCGTGCTGCTGCTGTGTGTACTGGCCGTGGCCCTGGGCCACGTCATCATCGGCTCGGTGACCCGGCCGCTGGGCCAGGCGCTGGACGCGGCCCGCGTGCTGACGGCCGGCGCCAGCGACAAGATCGAGGCGGCCGGCGCCATCGCCCGCGGCGACCTGGAACGGCGGCTGACGGTGGCGCCGCTGCCGGCCATCGAGCTGGCGACGGTGGCACACGACGAAGTGGGCGAGTTGCTGCGCTCGGTCATGCGCATGGGGCAGGTGCAATGCACGCTGGACCAGGCCTTCCTGCAGATGCTGGACGCCCTGCGCGACAGCCGCAGCCAGGGCGAGCAGCGCGACTGGATGATGCTGGGCCAGAACGAGCTCAATTTGCGCATGCGCGGCGAGCTGGAGACGGCCGTGCTGGCCGACCGCGTGCTGTCCTACCTGTGCCAGCGCATCGGCGCCGGCGCCGGCGCCTTCTATCTGTACGACGAGAGCCGGCAGCAGCTGTGTCCCGTGGCTGGCTACGGCCTGCCGCCGGCAGCCGGGGCGGGCGCGCCGCTGGCGCTGGGCGAAGGGGTGCTGGGCCAGGCCGTGCTGGAACGGCGCACCATCGTGCTCGAGCAGGTGCCGCCCGGTTACCTCACCATCGCCTCCGCGCTGGGGCGGGCGGCGCCGGCCAGCGTGGTGCTGCTGCCGCTGCTGCATGGCGCCAACGTGGTGGGCGCACTGGAGGCGGGCGCCTTCCGGCCCTACAGCGAAGCCGAACTGGCATGGCTGGAACTGGTGCGCGAAGGCGTGGCCATCGGCTTTGATGTGTGCCTGTCGCGCCAGCGCACGCGCACGCTGCTGGGCGAGACGGAGCGCCAGGCCGAGGAATTGCGCATGCAGCAGGAGGAACTCCAGCAAAGCAACGAGGAGCTGGAGGAACGGGCCGAGCTGCTCGAGCGCCAGCGCGAGCAGATCCGCGCCAAGAACGCGGAAGTGGAGCGGGCCAGCCGCGAAGTCTGGCACAAGGCCGAGGAGCTGCAGCGCATCAGCGCCTACAAGAGCGAGTTCCTGGCCAATATGTCGCATGAGCTGCGCACCCCGCTCAACAGCATGCTGATCCTGTCGGGCCTGCTGCGCGACAACCGGCCCGGCAACCTGACGCCGGAACAGACGGAGTATGCCAGCACCATCCACGCGGCCGGCAAGGACTTGCTCAACCTGATCAACGACATCCTCGACCTGGCCAAGGTGGAGGCGGGCCAGGTCGATTGCCACTACGAGGATTGCGCGGCGGCCGAGCTCCTGGTGTCGCTCGACAATCTGTTCCGCTCGGCCGCCGCGCAAAAGGGCCTGCGCCTGTCCATGGCCTGCGATGGGGCCGTGCCGCCCTTGCTGCGGCTGGACCTGCAGCACACGGCGCAAGTGCTGCGCAACCTGCTGGGCAACGCCATCAAGTTTACGGCCCGGGGCGAAGTGGCGCTGCGGCTGTCGGTGGCGCCGGGCGTGGCGGGCGGCCCGCCCATGCTGGCCTGCGCCGTCAGCGACACGGGCATCGGCGTGCCGGAAGGGCAGCAGCAGCTGATCTTTGAAGCGTTCCGCCAGGCCGATGGCGGCATCTCGCGCCATTACGGCGGCACGGGGCTGGGGCTGTCGATCTCGCTGCAGCTGGCGGCCCGCATGGGCGGCAGCCTGGCCCTGCACAGCGTGGCCGGCCAGGGCAGCACCTTCACGCTGCTGCTGCCGCTGCAGGCGGCCCAGGGGACGGTGCCGGCCGCCGCCGCCG
>JAZJZQ010000411.1:4647-10010 GCA_040389625.1 Pseudomonadota bacterium
ATGGACGCGACAGGTATGGCGCCGCGTGACCACGCCGCGCCGTGGTGCGTGCTGGTGCTGGAAGACCGGCCGGCCGCCCCGGCCAGCCTGTGCAGCCAGCTGGCCGGGCGCGGCATCGCGGCCGTGGGCGCGCGCAACGGGGCCGAGGCGCAGGCCGTGCTGGCCCGCCAGCGCATCGGCTGCCTGGTACTGGACCTGGACCTGGAGCTGGCCGCCATGGCGGCGCCGGACTTGCTGGCGCAAGTGCAGCAGCTGGCCGCGCAACCGCTGCCCGTGGTACTGCACTCGGCGCGCGAACTGGACCCCGAACAGCAGCGCAGCCTGCGCCAGCACGCCGACAGCATCGTGCTGCGCGGCGAGCGCAGCGCCGAGCGGCTGGCCGACGAAGTGTCGCTGTGCCTGCACGCGCTGGCGCGCCGCCAGGCCGTGGCGGGGGGCGGCCATGGCGCCGTGCTGCCGGCCGACGCCCCGTTCGAAGGGCGCAAGATGCTGATCGTGGACGACGACATGCGCAACGTGTTCTCCCTCACCAGCCTGCTGAGCGACAAGGGCGCCGTCGTGGTGGAGGCGGAAAACGGCAAGGAAGCCTTGCGCCAACTGGAGCAGCATCCGGACGTGTGCGTGGTGCTGATGGACATCATGATGCCGGAAATGGATGGCTACGAAGCCATGCGCGCCATCCGTGCCCTGGCGCAGTACCGCACGCTGCCGCTGATCGCCATGACGGCCAAGGCCATGCAGGGCGACAGCGAGAAGTGCATGGCGGCCGGCGCCAGCGACTACATCGCCAAGCCGTTGGACACGGTCAAGCTGCTGTCGCTGCTGCGGGTCTGGACCCAGGGCTGATGCGATGGCGGCCGACGACACCATCGAGGACGTGGAAATCGGCCTGCTGCTGGACGGCGTGCGCCAGGTGTACGGCCACGACTTCCGCCAGTACGCCCCGGCCTCGCTCAAGCGCCGGCTGCGCCTGTGGCTGGCCGGCTCGGGCTGCGCCACCTTTTCCCGGGCCCAGGAGCGGCTGCTGCGCGAGCCGGCCCTGTTCGCCACGCTGCTGCAGGGGATCACGGTGCATGTGACGGACATGTTCCGCGACCCGCCGTTCTTCCTGGCCCTGCGGCGCCAGGTCTTGCCGTTTTTGCAGACCTACCCGTTCGTCAAGATCTGGCTGGCCGGCTGCGCCAGCGGCGAGGAAGTCTATGCGCTGGCCATCCTGCTGCACGAGGCGGGCATGCGGGGCCGCTACCGCCTGTACGCCACCGACCTCAGTGAAACGGTGCTGCACCAGGCGCGCGAGGGCATCTACGCGCTGCGCCAGCTGCAGGCCTTCACCCGCAATTACCAGCAAAGCGGCGGCACGGCCGAATTTGCCGATTACTACACGGCGCGCTACGACCATGCTATCGTCATGTCTGCGCTGAAGGAAAACCTGGTGTTCGCCCAGCATAACCTGGTGACGGACACCGATATCGGGGAGATGCACATGGTCATCTGCCGTAACGTGATGATCTACTTCCAGGCTGCCCTCAAGGAACGCTGCCTGGCGCTGTTCGACGGTTGCCTGCAACCGGGCGGCTTCCTGTGCCTGGGCATGAAGGAGGGCCTGGACGGCCGCGCCGTCGCCCCCCGCTACGACGCGCTGGCGCCGCGCCTGCGCATCTACCGGAAACGCTATGTGTAGCGCCGCCGTGCATCCGCTGGCCGATGGCGCCGGCCCCGTTCCCGTGCTGCTGGTGGACGACCGGCGCGAGAACCTGGCCGCGCTGGCCGCCCTGCTGGACGATTTCGGCCTGGAGCTGGAGCTGGTGAGCGCCGAATCGGGCAACGAGGCGCTGCGCCTGAGCCTGCGCCACGAGTTCGCCGTGATCCTGCTCGACGTCCAGATGCCGGACATGAACGGGCTGGAAACGGCCACCCTGCTGCGCGCCAATCCCAAGACCCGGCAACTGCCCATCGTGTTCGTGACGGCCGGCATGGCCGAGCCGCCGCACCAGTTCGCCGGCTACGAGCTGGGCGCCGTCGACTACCTGATCAAGCCCATCGAGCCGGTGGTGTTGCGCAGCAAGGTCACCGTGTTTTGCGAGCTGTACCGCCAGCGGCTCGAGCTCGAGCGGCACCGCCGGCACCAGGAGGCGCTGGTGGCCGAGCGCACGGCCGAGCTGTCGGCGCTGGCCCGCGAGCTGGGCGAGGAAGTGCGCTCGCGCCGCGCGGCCGAGCAGACGCTGCGCCTGCTCAACGAGGAACTGGAGCAGCGGGTCGACGTGCGCACGCGCGAGCTGCGGCGGGCCATGGAGCAGATCGTGGAATCGGAGAAGCTGGCCTCGCTGGGCAGCATCGTGGCCGGCGTGGCGCACGAGCTCAACACGCCGCTGGGCAACATCATGCTGGTGGCCACGGCCCTCGACGAGCGCTTCAGCGCCTTTGCCCAGACCGCGCAGGATGGCCAGCTGACGCGCACCGTGCTGGCGGCGGCCGTGACGGATTTTCGCGAGGCCAGCGCGCTGCTGCTGCGCAGCGCCCTGCGCGCGAGCGAGCTGATTGAAAGTTTCAAGGCCGTGGCCGTGGACCAGACCAGCGCCCGCCGGCGCGAATTCGATGTGCGCGCCACCGTCACCGACATCCTCAACAGCCTGGGCACGAGCTTGCGCCACGCCCGGGTGCACACCGTGGTGCAGATCGCCGACGGGATACGGATGGACAGCTATCCGGGCGCGCTGGAGCAGATCATCAGCAACCTGATCAGCAACTCCATCGTCCACGGCTTCGACGGCAAGGGGGGCGAGATCGTCATCGCCGGGCGCCAGCAGGGCGGCAAGGTCGAACTGGAATACCGCGACAACGGCATCGGCATCGCGCCCGAACTGCAGCACAAGGTATTCGAACCGTTCTACACGACGCGGCTGGGGCAGGGCGGTTCCGGGCTGGGCATGTTCATCGTCCACAACCTGACCCATGGCACGCTCAAGGGCGAAATCCGCATCCGCAGCGAGCTGGGTGCCGGCGTCTCCGTCACCCTCTCGCTGCCGGCCGTCACCCCGACCTGAAAAATGGGGAAAAAGGGGTACGTCCCCATTTTTTTGGACAAAAAAAAGCCCGCTGATGAAAGCGGGCGAAATCCAATTCTTCTTAGGGAGTTGGAGGAGACAGGTGAATTATGCTGCGTCGCGGCATATAAGGCAAATTTATCTTTGCAATATCAACTATCACCAATTTGAATGTCTTGAGCTTAGATGCAAGTCACCAGCACGTTGCTGATGGGCTTGTCGTGCATGACGCCGGTGCCATTGCTCACGGTGCAGACCTGGCCATCGGGCTGGTTCAGCACGGTGACGCCGTAGGAACTGCCGTCAAAGACAGTGCCCATCGAGAAATTGACGCGGACGGCCGGATCGCTGTTGGCGCTGACCGTGACGGGGGTGCCGCTACCGTTGGTCAGGGTGACGGTCTTGGCCGTGGTGCCGTCGGCTGCCATTTTCAGGCCCGTCACGACGCCGGTCAGCAGATAGCTGTTCTGGGTACATTGCACCGTCACGAGGATGGTGCTGGTATGGCCGGCCGAGCCGCTGCCGTTGTACACCTGGCAGGTCATGTGGTCGGGCTGGGTCTGGATCGTGACGTTGTAGTCGTCGCCATAAGAAGCGCGGTGCGCAAAGGTGAACTGGGTGGCGTTGGCCGCTACGGGCAGGGTTTCGCTGCCGTTGGCCAGCACCAGGCCGGAATTGGTGAGCGGGCCGAGCGGGCTGATTACGCCGGACACGTCGAACGAGGCTTTGCCGCCGCAGGCGGCCAGCACCAGGGCCATGGCCAGCGCCGCAGCGGCGCGCAGGGTCGAAACTTTCATGTATATCTCCAGATAATGGGGCGAGCGGCGCCTGCGCGGCGCCGCCGGTGTTGAATTACAGCTTGCTGCAGCTGACGTCCAGCTGACTGAAGTCTGCGGTCGGCATCAGGGCGGCCGGGCTGTTGACCACGCAGGCCGCGGTGGGGTGGCCTAAATCATCCGTGGGTTGCGCCAGCACGGTCACGCCGTACGGGCTGCCGTTTGGCACTTTGGTCTCGAAGGTGAAGACGACGTCGGCGCCGGCCGTGGCCGGCGGCAGCACGGACACGGTCTGGCTGCCGTTGGCCAGCACCAGGCCCTTGCCCACCAGGCCGTGCACCGTGCCGCCCAGCGAGTAGGTAGTGGTGTGGCAGGTGACGATGGCCTGGCGCACGGTGTAGACGTTGGCCTTGCCCTTGCCGTACTGGACCACGGTGTCGCAGGTGGCCTCCTTCGGGTCGGGCTGATGGGTGATCTGGATGTCGAACGAGGCGTCGCTTGCAATCAGGTCGGGGAAGGTGAAGCTGGTCAGGGTAGAGTCCAGCGTGGCGGTCGAGCTGCCATTCGACAGGACCAGGCCCTGCTTGGTCAGGCCGACAATGCTGCCGCCCAGTTGCATGCTGCCGGCACCGCCGCCGCAGCCGGCCAGGGTGGCGCCGCACAATATGGCCAGGCCGGCGCGCAGGTACAAACTTTTCATAAACACACTCTCCAAATCGAATAGGGCAGGGGCGGCATGCCTGGGCAGCGCGCAGGAAGGGCAACCGCAGCTGCCAGGGCGTCGCCGCGGCGCAAGGCGCCGGCGGGCAACACAGTGCGCATAGTACACGCGCGGGCCATATTTTAGTGCATTTGGTAACAGTGGCGGCCAAACCCTTGTAACAGCCTGTGTCCGCGGCCGCTAGCGCACCCGCGTGTGCTCGCACACGGAGCGCTTGCCTTGCACCTGGCAGGTATTGCGCACGGCGCCCTGCAGGTCATGCACCTGGACCAGCCACCGCTCCGGTCCGCGCCGCTCCATGGTCATGAAGCCGAAGCCGTCGATCCATGCGCTGAGCTGTTCGATGACGGCGCCTGACACCGGGCTGGTGCCCGGCGGCAGCGGGTCGGGTATGGGGACGATGTCTTCCGCCGTGCCGGAAAAACCGGAGATGAACTGGCTGGGGTGGGCGCTGCTAAAGCTGACCTGCTGCCACAGGTGGACATGGCCGGACAGCATCAAGTCCACATTGTCGGGCAGCAGCAGCGGGTTGATGGCGCCGAAGCTTTGGACCAGGCCGGCGTCGCCCAGCAGCAGGCGGAGCTTGCCTTCGTCCTTCAGGTCGGCGCCGATGCCCAGCAGCGGGTGGTGATCGACGCCGATGTTGTGGCGGGCCCGGCGCGCCAGCGCGGCCAGCTTGATGTAGTTGTCGCGGTAATGGGCCAGGCCCGTGTCGCCGGGCTGGAAGCCGCGCCACGTGGTGTTGGCCGTATCGAGTACGAGCAGCTGGCTGTCCGCGTCCAGCGGCACGGCGTAGGGATCGCTGTAGTCGCCCAGGTCGTC
>JAZJZQ010000411.1:10110-19804 GCA_040389625.1 Pseudomonadota bacterium
GGCTGTCCGCGTCCAGCGGCACGGCGTAGGGATCGCTGTAGTCGCCCAGGTCGTCGTCGGCCGCCCTGTTGCAGTCGCGTCCGGCCAGCAGGGGACGAGGATCGAGGAAGCGCCACCAGCCCTGCCCCCCCCGGGCGCAGCTTTCATGGTTGCCGCGCGTGACCACCCACGGCGCGGCCCGCAGCAGGGGGGCGCCGGGATGGAACAGGTCGGCCTGCCAGGCATCCCAGCCGTAGCCCCAGGGGCTGCCGGCGCAGCCGTCAATGCCGGGCGGACAAGCGTTTTCCCGGTAGTGGTAGTCGCCCACGTGGATCACGAGGTCGGGATGCCAGGCCGCGGCCAGCGTGGCCACGGTGGCGAACGGGTACTGGGCCGCATCGTTGCAGGCCTGGAAGCTGTCATCCTTTTTCAGCAGGCGGCAGCCCGTGTCGCCCAGCACGACGATGCGCCGCGGATCGGCATGGGGAACGGGCAATGGTTGCCCCAGCACGCTGGCGCTGGACAGCCCGGCCGGTAGTGCCGCCTCGCAGGTACGCACGTCGAACACGGACGGCTTGGACAGTTCCGGCGGCGACACGGTGGGGCGCTGGCCAATGGTGGCCGGCGCGGCGCGCAAGGTCATGGGCCTGGCCATGCCGTCGAGCACGATGGCGGGGCAGGCGGGCGCCTGGGTCAGCACGCGCGCCACGGCCGCGCCATCCTCGCCCAGCACGACGAAGGACGTGAATGGTGTCCCGTCGCCGGACGGCGGCACGACGGCGCAGGCGGCCAGCAGCAGGGGGACGGCCAGCGCGGCCAGGCGGCGGGGGATGGTGAACGACACGGCGACTCCTGATAGATGAGGTGTGAATTTACCATGCCGATGTTGGCAAGGGCAGAGCAATGGTGGCGCTGGCACCGCCGTCGCACCCGCACCCGCACCCGCACCGCGCGGACTCCCGCACTGGCGGCTTGCATCGGTAGCAGTACCTCCGGTGGGCGCCGGACGTGGCGCCGCGCCAGCACCTGTTGCAATTGATGCGACAATAACGCTGTCGCCATTGTCCCAATCCCGTTATGCCCCTGATCCGCCCGCAAGCCCTGCTGTTCGACCTGGACGACACCCTGTGGCCGATTGCTCCCGTCATCGCCCAGGCCGAGTTGAGCTGGCACGCCTGGCTGGCCGAGCACGCGCCCCGCGTGGCCAGCCAATTCACCATCGCTGCGCTGCGCGAGCGCCGCATGGCCCTGCTGGCACAGCGTCCCGAGCTGATCGTCGACCTGGCCCGGCTGCGCCGCGTGGGGCTGGAGGAAGCGTTCGCGCTGGCCGGCGAGGATGCGCGCCACATCGACGGCGCCATCCGCCACTTCCTCGATGCCCGCAACGCCGTCACGCCCTACGACGACGTGCTGCCGGCCCTGGCGCGGCTGCGCACGCGGCTACGGCTGGGCACCATCACCAACGGCAACGCCGACCTGGAAGCGATCGGCCTGGCCCATCATTTCGAGGCCACGCTGGCCGCGCCCCAGTTCGGCCGCGCCAAGCCGGACCCGGCCATCTTCCTGGCCGGCTGCGCCGCGCTGGGCGTGGCGCCCGAGGCGGCCGTCTACGTGGGCGACGATCTCAGGCTGGACGTGGCCGGCGCGCAGCAGGCCGGGCTGCGGGCCGTCTGGCTCAACCGCAGCGGCAGCGACGCCCACCTGGAACTGGGCATCACGCCGGACGCTATTTGCGCCACGCTCGACGAATTGGAGGACTGGCTGCATCAACTGGCCGCAGAATGATGGCCCAACCCTGCCGCGAGCGTGCATAATAAGCAGGTGACCCAGTTAGTGGCCGGCCCGCGCCGGCATAGAGAAATATGCAACTCGATACCCGCGCCCAAACCCTGCTCAAAGCCCTGATCGAGCGTTACATCGCCGACGGCCAGCCGGTCGGCTCGCGTGCGCTGTCCAAGATTTCCGGCCTCGACCTGTCGCCGGCCACCATCCGCAACATCATGGCCGACCTGGAAGAGCTTGGCTATGTGGCCAGTCCCCACACCTCGGCCGGGCGCGTGCCCACGCCGCGCGGCTACCGCATCTTCGTCGACACCCTGCTGACGGTGCAGCATCTGGACGAGCACGCCGTGGAAGCGCGCATGAGCCTGCAGGCGCCCCAGCCCCAGAAAATGATTTCCAACGCGGCCCAGATGCTGTCGTCGCTGTCGCAATTTGCCGGCGTCGTGCTCAGCCCGCGGCGCGAGTCCGTGTTCCAGCAGATCGAATTTCTGCGCCTGTCGGAAAAGCGCATCCTGCTGGTGATCGTCGGTCCCACGGGCGACGTGCAGAACCGGCTGCTGCTGACGGACGTGGACTACACGCCGGCCCAGCTGATCCAGTCGGCCAACTACATCAACCAGAACTACGGCGGGCTGGCGTTCGACGAAGTGCACCACCGGCTGCAGGGCGAGCTGCGCCAGTTGCGTGACGACATGGGCCGGCTGATGCAGGCGGCCGTGGAGGCGGGCAGCGAAGCGATGGCCGACAGCTCGGACGACATGGTCATCGCCGGCGAGCGCAACTTGCTGTCGGTGAGCGACCTGTCCTCGAACATGACGTCACTGCGCCAGATGTTCGACATGTTCGAGCAGAAGACGGGATTGATGCAGCTGCTCGACGTATCGAGCAAGGCCAGCGGGGTGCAGATCTACATCGGCGGCGAATCGAACCTGGTGCCGATGGACGAGATGAGCGTGGTGACGGCACCCTACATGGCCAACGGCAAGATCGTCGGCACGCTGGGCGTGATCGGTCCCACGCGGATGGCCTATGAGCGCGTGATCCCCATCGTGGACATCACGGCCAAGCTGCTGTCGAACGCGCTCAGCCACCACTAAAGAAGCAAACCTGGGACGGACTCCGGTTTTGGGAAAACCGGAGTCCGTCCCAGGTTTTTTTTGTCAGTGCTTGTGCGGGCAGGCCGTCTTGACGCAGTTGCCGTAGATGGCCAGCGCGTGCTCGGCGATCTTGAAGCCGCGCTCCTGGGCGATCGTCTGCTGGCGCTGCTCGATTTCAGCGTCGAAGAACTCTTCCACCCGGCCGCAGTCCAAACACACCAGGTGGTCGTGGTGGGAACCTTCATTGAGTTCGAAAATGGCCTTGCCCGTCTCGAAATGGTTGCGATTGAGTAATCCAGCCTGCTCGAACTGGGTCAGCACGCGGTAGACGGTGGCCAAGCCCACATCCATGTTGTCAGCCAGCAAGATTTTGTAGACGTCTTCCGCCGTCAGGTGGCGCACGGGGCTGCTCTGAAAAATATCCAGGATCTTAAGGCGGGGCAGGGTCGCTTTCAGGCCGCTGGCCTTGAGGTCGGTAGGATTGTTACTCATGTTTGTTACTCGAATGTGGTTCATGTGCTTTATGATATAGCGTTTTGGCACTTCTGCTCAATCCAATTGAGGACACTTATGCGCGTCACCCAGGCTTTACCGCAGTCTTTGTTGCACCGAATTTCACGCCGCGCACCGCTGCTGGCCGCTGCCGCTTGCGTCGCGCTGGCCGCTGCCGGCTGCGCCAGCCGTACCCCGCTGGGCGAAAAGCTGAGCGAAGCCAAGCAGGAAAGCGCCCCCGTGTCGGCCGACGGCGCCCAGACGACGACCATCACCCAATTCCAGAAGTTCATGTGGTTCTTCTCGCCCTATCGTCCGGATATTCAGCAAGGCAACTTTGTTTCTGAGGAAATGTTGGCGCAACTGAAAGTCGGCATGACGCGCGACCAAGTGCGTTTCATCTTCGGCACCTCGCTGGCGTCCGACATCTTCCACGCCGACCGCTGGGATTATCCGTTCCGCCTGGCCAAGGGCAATGGCGAAATCACCACCAGCCGCGTGACCGTGTTCTTCAAGGATGGCAAGGTCGACCATTACGAAGGCGGCCATCTGCCCACCGAAAAGGAATACATCGCCCGCATCGCCGGCCCGGCGCCCGTCGTGGACAAGGACGCGCCCGTAGAAGCGAGCCCGGCAGCCAAACAGTAACGAACAGTAAAGCGCAATAATCGACCCCGTTTTCACCGACAGAGCACACAGCATGAAACCATTGAATATCGCCATCGCCGGCGCCGGCGGCCGCATGGGCCACATCCTGATCGAAGCCATCCTGCAAGCACCGGACGCCCGCCTGGCCGGCGCGCTGGACCGGGCCGGCGGGCCCGGCATCGGTGCCGACGCGGCCGCCTTCCTGGGCCAGCACAGCGGCGTGCTGGTGGAGTCCGACCTGGCCAAGGGCCTGGCCGGCGCCGATTTCCTGATCGACTTCACCCGCCCGGAAGGCACGCTGGCCCACCTGGCCTATTGCGCCGAGCACGGCATCAAGATGATCATCGGCACCACCGGCTTCGATGAAGCGGGCAAGGCCGCCATCGCCGCCGCTGCCCAGAAGACGGCCATCGTGTTCGCCCCCAACATGAGCGTGGGCGTGAACGTCACGCTCAAGCTGCTGCAGCAGGCCGCCAAGGCGCTGGCCGTGGGCTACGACATCGAAGTGATCGAAGCGCACCACCGCCACAAGGTGGACGCGCCATCCGGCACGGCCCTCAAGATGGGTGAAGTGATCGCCGAGGCCCTGGGCCGCGACCTGAAGGATTGCGCCGTCTACGCGCGTGAAGGCGTGACGGGCGAGCGCGATCCGTCCTCCATCGGTTTCGCCACCATCCGCGGCGGCGACATCGTGGGCGACCACACTGTGCTGTTCGCCGGCACGGGCGAGCGCATCGAGATCAGCCACAAGTCCAGCAGCCGCGTCACCTATGCCCACGGCGCCCTGCGCGCGGCCAGCTTCCTGGCCGACAAGGCGACCGGCCTGTACGACATGAACGACGTGCTGTCGCTCAACGACTGACCGGGGAGCCGCCGCGCCGATGACGCCCAACCTCGACCATACCTTCAGCCTGGCGCGTTACTGGGAGCAGGGCGACGCCGTCAGCCACGCCGTGGCCTATCTGTTGCTGGCCATGTCGCTGGCCAGCTGGTTCTGCATCCTGGCCAAGGGTTACGCGGCCTGGCGTATCCGCCGCAGCGCGCCGGCCGTGCCGGCGTTCTGGGACGCGCCCACCATGCACGACGGCGTGGCCGCCCTGACCCAGGCCGATCCCGAGCAAGTGTTCGCGCCGCTGGCGCAGCTGGGCGCGGCCCAGCTGAAAGTGGCGGGCCGGCCTTCATTGGGCGGCGAGATGGGCCATGCGGAACAGGTCACGCGCGTGCTGCGCGCGGCCGTCCAGCGCGCCACGGCCAGGCTGGAAGCGGGCTTGACGCTGCTGGCCTCGATCGGTTCCACGGCGCCCTTCGTGGGCCTGCTGGGCACCGTGTGGGGCATCTACCATGCGCTGGCGGCCGTTTCCACGGCCGGCACGGTGCAGATCGACAAGGTCGCCGGCCCCGTCGGCGAGGCGCTGGTCATGACGGCCATCGGCCTCACGGTTGCCATTCCCGCCGTACTGGCCTATAACGGCTTTAACCGGGTCAACCGCCTCACACTGGCCGAACTGGACGCCTTCGCCTTCGACCTGCACGCCTATCTGACCACGGGCGAACGGGCCCGCACGTAAAACCGGGGCCGGCCCGTCCGGCCCTATTGAACCACGCCGGGAGTAGCGATGGCCTTTGGCTCATTCAACCACCACCGCCAGCAAGGCCCGATGGCCGACATCAACGTCACGCCCATGGTGGACGTGATGCTGGTGTTGCTGGTGATTTTCATCATCAGCGCGCCCATGTTCACGCACGCCGTCAAGCTCGACCTGCCGCGGGCCCAGGCCCAGGCCAATCCGCAGCAGCCGGCCAGCGTGTCGCTGGCGATCGACGCCAAAGGCCAGATTTATTGGAACGACGAGGCCGTGGCGCCGACGGCGCTGGCGGCGCGCCTGGCCGAGGCCAGCAAGCTGGATCCGCAGCCGGAGTTGCAGCTGCGGGCCGACAAGAACACCCGCTACGAAGTGGTGGCCCAGGTGATGGCCGCCGCCCAGACGGCCGGCCTGGGCAAGCTGGGTTTCGTCACCGAACCACCGAAAGAGAAAAAATAATGGCTACCGCAGAAATCAATGGCGCCGCGATCGTCGACTTCACCAGCTTCCACCGCGAATGCCAGGCCGCGCTGGGCTTCCCCGACAGCTACACCCACACCATGGACGGCTGGGTCGACTGCCTGAGCTACCTGCGCGACGAGGATGGCATGACGCGCTTCCGCCTGAAGCCGAACGAAGTGCTGGAACTGGTCATCAAGGACGCCGCCGCCATGGGCGCCCAGGTGCCCGACATCATGGAAGAAATCACCTACTGCGTGGCCGGCATCAACGAGCGCTACGAGGATTACGGCGAGAAGCCGGCGCTCAAGCTGGTGCTGCGCTAGACGCGGCACGCGCAATACACGCAATACACGCAATACACGCAATACACGCAACACCGGCGGCATGCGCTGGCGGTGCTCGTCGCACATAGCGCACTTAGCGCGCATGCCGCGTGCAGGGCGCATGGCGCGCCTGCAGCCAGCTTATACCGCCTGCCCGCCCAGTTCGGCCGGCGCCAGCGTCAGTACCTCATAGCCACTGGCCGTCACCACCACCATGTGTTCCCACTGGGCCGACAGCGAACCGTCGCGCGTTTCCACGGTCCAGCCGTCGTCCAGCTCCACGGTCGCGGCGCGGCCGGCGTTGACCATCGGCTCGATGGTAAACAGCATGCCCGGCTTGAGTACCATGCCGGTGGCCGGCTTGCCATAGTGGCGCACTTCCGGATCTTCGTGGTACACCAGGCCGATGCCGTGGCCGCAATAGTCGCGCACCACGGAAAAGCCGGCCTTCTCGGCCACTGTCTGGATCGCATGACCCACGTCGCCCAGGGTGGCGCCCGGACGCACGGCACGGATGCCGGCCCACATGGCGTTGTAGGTCACGTCCACCAGCCGCTTGGCGGCCTTGGACGGCGTGCCCACGTAGTACATGCGGCTGGTGTCGCCATGCCAGCCGTCGCGGATCACGGCCACGTCGATGTTGATGATGTCGCCATCCTTGAGCACTTCGTCCGGCGCGGGTATGCCGTGGCACACCACCTGGTTGACGGAGGTGCACACGGTAGCGGGAAAGCCGCTGTAGCCCACGTTGGCCGGTATGGCTTGCTGCACCTTGACGATGTACTCGTTGCACAGCCGGTCCAGCTCGGCCGTGCTGACGCCGGGCTGGACGTGCGGTTCTATCATGGTCAGCACGTCGGCTGCCAGCCGGGCCGCCACGCGGGCCTGTTCGATCTGCTCCGGCGTCTTGACCAGGATGGCGAGGGATTTACGCTTGTTCATGCGCGCCTCCCAGTACGGCGATGGCGGCGGCCAGGGCTGGGCTGTCGGCGCCGTCGTCGGCGCGCGGCAGCGTCACGCCGCCGTCCTGCGCGGCCCGCAGCAACAGGTGGCAGATGTCGCTGTAGCGCAGGTCGGGATTGGTTTCGGCCAGCAGGCCGATGCGCAGCCAGTGCTCGGCCTGCGCGTTGATGGAGCGGTTCAGGGCGCCGCTGGCGATGCGCAGGTTCTCGTGCATCTGGCTGGAAATCTTCACTATGCCCATGGGGGAATGCCTTTATACGTTTTATATACGAAACGTATATTATCATAAGGTAGGGCCGTATGCAGCTGCCCCCCGTCAGGGTCGCGTTTCGCTCAAGGTCCGGTTCACATAACTGTCGAAGCGGCCGGCGGCGAACGCCTGCTGCGCCGCCTTGCGGTAGCGCTGCACCAGCTGCGCCGGCGCCGACGGCGCAAACGCCCCGTGCAGCGGCACGCCCTGCACCGGCAGCGGCAGCAGATTGAGCCGCAGGCCGTTGCGCGCGGCGTGGTACTGGGCGCTGGCGCAATTGGAAAAATAGGCGCCGTCGATGCGGCCCAGCTTGAATTTGCCGAGGTTGGTCCTTTCCCAGTCCACCCCGCCCACCAGGTCGAGCCGGATGCGCGGGTCGCGCATGAACGGCGGCAGCGCCCCGGCCTGCACCCAGCCTATGGTCATGCCGGCCAGGTCGTCCGGTCCATGGATGGCGTCCGGCCGGTGTGCCGGCAGCATGGCGATGCAGGGCACGAAGCGGATGTAGACGTCGGTGTCGAACTGGATGGCGCTGCGGTCGCGCTCGGGCGTGTGGGCCAGGATGGGGGTGAACAGCACGTCGCCGCTGGCCAGGCTGTGTTCCAGGCGCGCCACCGTCACCGGCCGCTGCCACTGGAAACGCACGCCCATGCGCGGCGCGATCTCGCGGTCGAAGAACTCGATCAGCGCGCCTTGTGGCCCATCCGGGCCGGCTACCACATAGGGCGCGACGGTGAACACGCCCACCGTCACCAGTTCCGGCGGGGCCGGCTCGGGCCGGGCCGGGGCGGCGACGAACATCAGGATGGCCAGCAGTGGCGGCAGGACGCGCCAACGCCGGCCCGGCAGGACGTTGCGGCACGGCGTGGCGGAGAAGCGGAGACGGCGCATAGCCTGGTCGGATAAGAGGGCGAGCCGGTATGATTTGCCGGAATGCATGATTGGATCAGGTTAGCATGGCCGCCGGCCGGTGGGCAAACATGGGGACAGGCCAAGCCGCCCGGCGTCGCCCGCGCCGTTGCGGCCGGGGGACAGCCAGCCACGGCGCTGGTTCAAGGCAGGGCTGGACGCGCGCCTCTAGTGTGCTAGCGCACGGCCTGCAGGTCGAAGTGGGGGTTCTGGATCAGGCCCAGCACGTTGCCGAACGGATCGTTCAGTTCGGCCACCCTGATGCCGTCGCCCACGTCCTGCACGGCCGCGTGGACGGTGGCGCCCAGCGCGAGCAGGCGCGCCACTTCCGTTTCGATATCGTCCACGCCCCAGTAAGCCTTGCCGCCAGCGGGGCCGGGCTGGCCGTCCGGCACCAGGCCCAGTTCAAAGCCGCCCACGGCAAAGCCCACATAGAACGGCTGGTCGAAGTACGGCGCCACGCCGGCGGCCTGGGCGTACCAGGCCTTGCCCTGTTCCAGGTCGGGCGTGGGGTAGATGACGGTGCGTAATCCTTTGAGCATGATTGCCTCCTGAGTGATATTGCAAAAATCTTATCATGCCACGTCCATGCCGCAGCGGGCGGCCGGCAGAGCGCACGCTCAGCCGGGCCATGAACCAGTATAATGTTCGGTTCATATTCACTTCTGGCCGCACACATCATGCAAGATAAATATAGTCCCGCCGACGTCGAAAAAGCTGCCCAATCCCACTGGAAGGCGATCGACGCCTATAAAGCAGTCGAAAACGACCCCCGTTTCCCCAAAGGCAAGTACTACGCTTGCTCGATGTTGCCTTACCCTTCGGGCAAGCTGCACATGGGGCACGTGCGCAACTATACGATCAACGATGTGATGTACCGCTACCTGCGCATGAACGGCTACAACGTGCTCATGCCCATGGGCTGGGATGCCTTCGGCATGCCGGCCGAGAATGCGGCCATGGCCAACAATGTGCCGCCGGCCCAGTGGACCTACTCCAACATCGCCCACATGCGCGAGCAGATGGAGTCCATGGGCCTGGCCATCGACTGGTCGCGCGAGATGACGGCCTGCAAGCCCGAGTACTACAAGTGGAACCAGTGGATGTTCCTCAAGATGCTGGAAAAAGGCATCATCTACAAGAAGACCGGTACCGTGAACTGGGACCCGATCGACCAGACCGTGCTGGCCAACGAGCAGGTGGTCG
>JAZJZQ010000412.1:0-3168 GCA_040389625.1 Pseudomonadota bacterium
ATGATGGCCTGCACCTCGGGCAGCGCCATCTGCGCGATCTGGCTCGACCAGAAGGCATCCTTGAGCGTAAAGTTGCCCTCGATGCTGGTGAGCGAACGCGTCAGTTCGGGGTGGCGGCTGGCGAAGCACATTGCGACTGCGCCGCCCACCGAGTGGCCGACGACATGCGCCGCCGCGTCGCCGCGCTGCCGCAGCCAGGCGGCCACGTGGTCGGCTTGCGCTTCCAGCGTCAAGCCGTCCGTGTCGGCCGAGCGGTACTCGCCGTAGCCCAGCAGGTCGGGTGCCAGCACGGGCGTGGCGCCGAACGCCGCCACGATGTGCGCATCGGACAGCGAGCCGAACAGACCATGGATGAGCAGGATAGGGGTGGTCATGGCTGGTGTGCTCCTTGAGGTTGCGTGCCGCCGATCCCGGCGTCGAGTTCGTCCAATTCCATATTGCATACTTTCTTTGTCATCTATGCGTGATTACTGGCGTCCGCCGGGCACCCGAGACTGCTGTGGCGACCTGCCTCACGGCGCGCCCGGCTTGCCGGGACCGCCGGGGCCGCGGCCGGCGCTGGCCAGGGCGATCGCATCGTCGAGCCGGTCATTGCCCCAAAACATCTCGCCGCCCACGAAAAAGGTGGGAGCGCCGAAGATGCCCAGCGCCTGCGCCTGGGCCGTGCGTTCGCGTAGCTGCGCCTTGGACTGCGCCGTCTGGGCGGCGGCGATGATGGCGGCCGAGTCCAATTGCAGGCCGTCGAGGATCGCCGCCACGCTGGCCGGCGCGTCGATGTCGCGGTCGTCGGCAAAATTGCGCAGCATCACCTGCTCGCAAAAGGGCGCAATCCACGGCTGTTCGGCGCCGTACAGGGCCACGCGCACCGGCAGCACCGAGCGGCGCGGAAAGGTGCCCGGCTGGCGCCACGGCAAACCGTACTTGCGGCATTGCCGCGCCATGTCCTGCCAGACGTAAGCGCCTTTTTCCTTTTGCAGGACGAATGGCGATGTGTGCCAGCCGAAGGACTGGAACAGCGGCCCCAGCAAGAACGGGCGCCAGCGTACCTCCACCTGGGCCGCCCGCGCCAGCGCGCCCACGCGCATCACGCTCAGGTAGCTGTAGTTGCTGGCAAAATCGAACCAGAAGTCGAGCACCGCCGCTCCATGTTGTTTGTTTTGCATCATATCAGTTTCTCCTGGTCTTCGTACACCACCAAACAGCGGATTTCGATGCTTTCCCGTGGCGGCGCGCCGGCCGGCGCGTGCGGGTGGGCGAACGCGGCGTGGGGCGTGCAGCCGGCCACCGGCGCCGGGGCGGAGTCGAACTGCTTGAAGATCAGCACCTCGTCCCGCGTCATGGCCGGGAAATAAGACCAGGCATGGCGCGGATGATGGATCGCCTGGTAGATCTCGCCGCTGCGCTCGGGATAGTGGATGTCGCTCGGCACCAGCTCGTTGGGCGCCACCGTGCGCGCATCGCACACGGCCAGCGGCGCGTCGAGCACGGGATGGCGGATGGAGCGCCACAGGTTGACGATGGCGTAGCGCCGTACCGTGGGCGGCACCCGCTGCGCGCCCAGTTCGGCCAGTAACCGGCGCTGCGCCGAGGCCGGCGTGAAGTCGTTATGTACCCGTCCCGCCGCGCCGGGACGGTGGCCGTCGCGCCGGCCGAACGCTTGCGGCACGCCCGGTTCGCGCTGGCGCAACAAGTGGTCGAACACGTAGCCGCGGTCGGCGCCCGTCACGGCCAGCGCCAGCGCCAGCACTTCCGGGTAGTAGACCCGCACGATTTCCTCCCGGTCCTGGAAGTCGCGCACCTGGCTAGGCGCATGATGCAGTTCGAATCCCTGGCGGTCGATCGACAGCGGCTCCCGCGCCAGGCGTGCATCGGCCAGCGCGACCGTGGCGTGGGCATAGCTGGCGTTTTGCCAGGCGGCGCCGCGCGGCGGCGGATACATATAGTTGTAGGGCCGCTGCGTGGTGGGCAGCAAATATTCAAGTTGCGCCAGAAGCGGGCTGGCGCTGGTTGCGGGCTGTTCCATGACATATCCTTTATCAACATGATGACCATGCCATTACAGCGCATGCCGGCGTCTGGCTCAAACGCTGAAATCGACCGTCTCGTATGCCTGCAGGGCATGCGTATAATGGATATCCACGCGCTCTGCCAATATACAAGGTGCCCCCGATGGCCAACCGCCTGCTCGATCTGCCTCCGCTCGACCTGATACGCACTTTTGTGGCCGTGGGCCGCGGCATGAGCATCACGCTGGCCGCGGGCGAGCTGTGCATCGTGCAATCGGCCGTCAGCCGGCAGGTGCAGGCGCTCGAGGCCCGGCTCGGCTACCGCCTGTTCGTGCGCGGCCATCGCAGCATCGCGTTCACCAACGAAGGGCAGCGTCTGTTCCGCACCGCCGACGCCTGGCTGGAGCAGATGGGCGACGTGGTGGCCGCGCTGCGCCCGAACGCGGCTGGGCACGCGGTGACGGTCAGCGCCAGTATCGGTGTGACGGCCTTGTGGCTGCTGCCCCGCCTGGGCGCGTTCCAGCTGGCCTCGCCCGAGGTCGACGTGCGCGTGGCGGCCCACAACCGGCTGGTCGACCTGGAGCGGGAGCAGATCGATCTGGCGCTGCGCTATTGCCGGCCGGGCGATGCGCCGCCGGGCGCGATCCGCTTGTTCGACGAGGCGCTGGTGCCGGTCGCCAACCCGGCGCTGGGCGTGGGCGACATCGCGGACCCCGCGCAATTGGCCGGCCAGGTGCTGCTGGAGTTCGACGACGCGTCGCGCCCGTGGCTGCAATGGGCGGACTGGCTCGGTGGCGCCCGTCCGCCCAAGGCCAGGGGCATGTTGCGCTTCAATCAGTATGACCAGGTGGTGCAGGCGGCCTTGGCCGGCCAGGGCGTCGCACTGGGCCGGCTGGAACTGGTCCGGCCCTTGCTGGAGCAGGGCAAGCTGCGGGTCGCCACGGCCCGTGCGCCGCAGCCGGTCAACTATGCCTACTGGCTGCTGGCGCGCAGCGTGCCGGTCAGCCCGCATGCGGCGCGGGTGCGCGACTGGATCTTGAGCCAGGCCAAGTCCGATGTGGCGCCGTAGTGCGCGGCGGCGGCAGCGCTTGCATTAAGATGTGGCATTCCCGCCCGTCACGGAGCCAGCCATGAAACGCCAGCTGCATTTGCTCATCATCGA
>JAZJZQ010000413.1:0-3160 GCA_040389625.1 Pseudomonadota bacterium
GTGGATGGCCTGGCGGATCGCCGCGTCGGTCAGCGGCGGATGGGCGCCGGCGGACGCCGGTGCGAACGGATCGGGCACGGCTGCCTTATCCGATTGTGTTGGTGCGGATGAGGATGCCGGCGCGGGTGCAGGTGCCGGCACAGTTGCGGACGCGGGAACGGGCGCGGGCACAGGCGGCACAGCGCTAACCACGCAACAATAAGCGGATAAGGTGAAGACGGCGCAGATTTGAACCAGTCGTCGCATTTGAGGCAGAAAAGAGGCTGCGCGACGGTGCCGCGCTCACGAGCCGTTTTTTATTTTACAACCTGCCCTTCGAATATTATCAAAAATAACATGTCGTTACATCTAATACTGCCATTGCAAAAACTACGTGTTTGAGCGCTCACAAAGCCCAGTTTGCCGTATCGATGAATACTTATCGGACAACCGCAATCATCGGAGGATATATGGCTATCGATGTTTATCTACAAATTGATGGAATCAAGGGTGAATCCGCGGATGACGCCCATCGAGGCTGGATCGAATGCACCTCGGTACATTTCGGCGTGTCGCAGCCAAAGAGCGCAACCGCATCCACTGGTGGCGGCCATACTGCGGAACGCGCTGATCTAAAAGACATTCTATTCAGCAAACTGGCGGACCTTGCGTCACCACTCCTACTGCAATCGTGCGCAAGTGGCCGGACTATTCCGAAGGCGCAATTCGATTTCATGCGCGCCGATGGCGACGGAGCGCGTGTCAAGTACTTCGCCATTGAATTGGAAAATGTCCTCGTCGGAATGGTATCGCCGGTATTGCAGCCTGGCTCCATCCTGACTGAAAACGTATGCTTGAAGTTTTCGAAGGTCAAGTGGCAATACACTCAGCAAAAAATCAGCGGTGGCGCTGGCGGCAGCACCGCGGGTGGCTGGGATCTCGCAACCAATCGGATCGTATAGGGGGACGACATGGCTATCGATAAAGATGCGTTTGCAATCCACTTGCGCAAACACGCAGCGAAGATCAGCCTGCGAAAATGCGCAACCTATGTGCGCAAAGCCATGGAAGCTGGCGGCGCGAAGACTACTGGACACCCTGTCAACGCCAAAGACTATGGCCCGGTATTATTGCGCAACGGATACCATGAACTTAGTCTGGAGAGCCTGGAGACTTACACGCCCAGCAAAGGCGATATCGCTGTTATTCAACCTACTTCCATAGGCAGCAAAGCGGGCCATATTGAAGGCTACGATGGAAAAAGCTGGGTCTCCGATTTCGTCCAGACCGGTTTCTGGCCCGGACCTGCGTATCGCAAAGAAAAGCCAAGCTATGTTATCTACCGCCCTTAGCAGGATCACCCTCTTTCTGCTTTGCGTTTTCACTTCTTGTGCCGCGCCGGCAGCCGATCGCATGCCGCGCACCCTGCGAGTTCCAGTCATTGGCCTGCGCTATGAGATCGCCGCAGTAAAATTTGATCCTTTGCCGGCCAGTGTACAGAGCAAGTGCCCGACGTTAATTGACGATGAGAATATGCGAAGCGTCTTCTGGATCTACGCATCGGCACAAGAGGGGCAACGGACGTATTACGTCATCGGTGGTTACGGTATCCGCCCTCACCCTGAGCCCCCGGATTTTCCCCGCTACGAACCACTTGACCTCGGTACGGTGATTCAAACTGACGACCAAGCGTGCAAGATTTTCGGCGAAGCGCGTGAGGTTTTCGAGACACGGTATCTAGAAGAGACACCGGGGCCTATTCTTCAAAAGTTAGCGGACAACCTGGCGTCCAGGCTCGCAGATGCATTCGGTGGCCGGGACAACCTGCGTGCAGAACTACGGCGCCAGCGTGCCCAGCCCGGCCGCATTTCTCCGGAAATAAGTACCGCGTTCGCTCCATATCTCCGGCAAAAGTGAGTGGAGATCAGTGCCAAGAATCGCGCACGAACTGAGCCGGATACCGGCCGAGCCCGTGTACGATTGTTGGCACTGACCCCGGTGTTGCCGCTTAGCCGGCGGTGCGGGCGTTGTGCTTCTTGCGGTAGATCTTTTTGCTGCTGTGGTCGAGTTCCTTGTTCAGGTGGGCGCGTTCCTTAGGCGTCACCTTGCCGTCGGCCTTGGCCTGTTCCTTGTCCGCTTCAATCTTCGCTTCGCGCTTTTCCAGGTTCAGCGTTTCCTTGGCCGTCAGCTGGCCGCTGTTGACGCCATTCTCGATGCGCATTTCCTGGCGTTCCTGGCGGGCGTCCACTTTCGGCGTGGCCGTGTTCTGGGCAAAAGCGGGGACGATCAGGGTGGCCAGGGCGGCGGTCAACAACACTTTAGTGATCTTCATTTTCGTATCCTTTTTCGTCAAGGTTGCGGGCAACGCGCCCATGCACACTTTAACGAAACAGACGCCAAACGGTGTACCACTCAGCTGTAAGGGATGTAACGAGATGCTACCTCGCCCTCCCCCACCCTTAGCTGGCGATGCCGGCCCGCTCCAGCATGGCGTGCAGCAGCACGTTGCAGCCTGCCTCCAGGTGTTCGGCCTTGGCGTCCTCGATCTCGTTGTGGCTGATGCCGTCCTTGCAGGGCACGAAGATCATGCCGGCCGGCGCCAGGCGCGCGGCGTAGATGGCGTCGTGCCCGGCGCCCGACACCACGTCCATGGTCGAATACCCCAGCTTCTCGGTGGCCTTGCGCACGGCCCCCACGCAATCGGGATGAAACGGGCATGGCGGATAGTAGGACACGCGCTCGATGGTGATGCCCAGCCCCGTCTCGGCGCGGGTGCGCTCGACGAAGGCCAGCATTTCCCCGTGCATGGTGTTGAGCAGTTCGTCGTTCACGTTGCGCAGGTCGATGCTGAACTTGACCTCGCCCGGTATCACGTTGCGGCTGTTGGGGAACACCTGCACCATGCCCACCGTACCGCGTCCATACGGCGGATAGCGGTTGGCGATGGCCACCACTTCCTGCATGATCCTGGTGGCCACCTGTAGCGCATCCTTGCGCAGCCCCATGGGCGTGGGGCCCGCGTGCGCCTCCATCCCGCTCACCACGCAGTCGTACCACGACAGCCCCATCACGGCCGGCACCACGCCGATCACCTTGTCGGCGTCTTCCAGCACGGGGCCCTGCTCAATATGGGTTTCGAAATAGGCGCCGATCGGATGCTGGCCCGGCACCTGCTCGCCCT
>JAZJZQ010000414.1:0-3460 GCA_040389625.1 Pseudomonadota bacterium
ACGTGGTTGGCCATGAAGGCCAGGATGTCGAGGTCGGCCTGGGTGTAGAGCACGGCATTGTCGTAGCTTTGCACGATGATGACGCCATACACTTTTTCGCCCAGCAACATGGGCGCCCCCATCCAGCTGGCGATGTCGACGTTGCCCATCGGTTCCTGCATCTCGCCGCTGGCCACCAGGGCCGCGTAGCCGGCCCCATCCAGCAGCACGGCCTGGCGCCGCTGCAGCACATAGGAACTCATGCCCAGGCCGTAGGCGAAGCGCTTGACGGGCGGCTGCGTGTCCTTTTCATCGACGAAATAGGGGATGGTCATTTCCTGCCGGTCCGGGTGGTACAGGGCCATCAGGAAGTTACGGGCCGGCACCAGCTCGCCGATGATCTCGTGCAGGCGGCGGTTCAGGGTGGCGCCGTCGGCCGTCGTGGCCGACAGGTCGGCCAGCTGGTACAGGCCGTGCTGGATGCTTTCGGCGCGGCGCCGCTCGGCCACCTCGTGCGCCAGCAGGGCGGTGCGCTCCTGCACCGCCTTTTCCAGCCGGTCCACGCTCTGCAGGCCCTGCAGGGCGCTCGACACGTGGCCGGCGATCAGCTCGAACAGGGCCTGGTCTTCCGCGCTGAACGTATGTTCCTTGTCGTAGCTCTGGATCACCACGGCGCCCAGCGCCTGGTGGTCCTGGTCCAGCAGCGGGCAACCCATCCAGTGCTCGGCCGTCGTGCCCACGCCCCAGGTGCTGCCGGCGAACGACTTGGAGATGGCCTGCTCGGCCGTCATCACCAGCGGCACGCGGTGCAGTATCACCCACGCCGTGGGCGACTGCTCGGGCGACGCCAGCTTGAACCAGGTGTCGCGGTCGGGCGAGGCGTCCGCCTCGTCGACGAAATAGACGAAACGCACCATGCTGGCGTCGCGGCCATGGCCGGTCAGCGCCACATAGAAATTGGCGGCGTACATGATGCGTCCCAGCGCCGCATGCACGCCTTCCAGGAATTCCGTGACATTGGTACAGCGGCTGGACAGGCGCCCGATTTCGAGCAGCATGGTCTGTACGGCTTCCAGGCGGGTGAGGCGACTTTCCATCGTTTTTCCTATGTTTGCAAATGCACACAGGAAATACTAGCAGGTCGCCGGAAAGTTGGGCCAGGAATCTTGCCCCGGCCGGCCGCCGCTTGAAGCCCATGCCAAAAAATATTTCCCAAAAAATAAATAAATATCTATATGATAATAAATATTCCAAGAAAATACAGGCAACTGGGGGGGAGACGGATGAGCACAGGCAAACAGCGATTGATGCGCCGCACCACGCGGCTGCTGGCCGCCATCAATGGCAGTTTCAGATTTACCATCGCGCCCCTGGTGCTGCTGTTTGCCGTTACCTACGGCAAGTACCGCTGCGGCTGGCTGTCGCTGCTGTTGCTGACGGCGGTGGTCGGCTTGAAGGCGGCGGAAGTGTGGCTGGACTTGCGGCCGGCCGCCACCGCTCACACGCGCGAGCGCCGCAGGGCGACGGCCGGGCGTTATGACCGGCGGTAGTCGTTGCCCACCCACGCCTCGGCGCTGGCCACGGTCAGCTTGAAGGTGGGCGCCACGCGCACGCTGGCCAGCTGTTCGCCGTAACCGTCCCACGCGCTCAGGGTGGCGTAGGGATCATCCTCATCCGGCACGATGTCGAGGTTGACCTTGAGCTGGCCCACCTCGCCGTTGACGAACACGCTCTTGTGCAGCTGGGCATGCAATTGCTGCTCGTGGCGGCGCAGCACTTCGTTGGCCGTCTTGACCAGGGTGTTGAAGGCGTTCACATCGAGCGGCTTGGGATTCTTCTTGTCGCGCCCCATGGTCCACGGTCCCACCAGGGCCGGTTCCGGCTCGCCATCCTTGATCATGGCCACGGCCCAGCCTTCGTCTTCCTCGTTCTTGATGACGCGCGCCGTCCAGCCATTGCCCTGCCACAGGCGGGCTTCCTGCACGGGGGTGTCGTCGGGTTCCTGGCATGGTGCGGCATCGGTGTGCATGGCTTGCGGCTCGTGAAAAAAGTGAAGGGCAGCCATGATAGTCGAAATCGGCCGCCGCCGCCGCCGCCGGATGCGCCGCGCCGTCCCATTGTCGCGCGCGCACGAACGCAGGATCAGGCCGGACGGCCTGGTCCTGTCGCGCCACCCGCGGAGGGATGTCGGTGCCGGTTCAGGCGCGGCCGCGTCTGCCCGCGCACGACAGCGCGGGCCGGGGCGGCGGCGTGATCGGCGGACGCAAGGGCGTCACATGCGGATCGATGGCCGGTTCCGGCATCTGGTAGCTGAAGGGATTGATGATGATGGGCGGTATCGTGGGCGGCGCCGAAGGCGGCCCCTTGGGCCCGTTGGAGCAATACTGTGCGCTACGCTGGCGCTGTGCCCGGTTGCACATCGAGGATATCGATTGACCCTCGCTGATCTCTAGCCATGCCATGTTGCCCTCCCTAACATTAGTGAGACTTTTAGTATAGGCAGACATGTCATTAGTTCAAGGGAATATCCGGCAGCCCTGTCGCAGATCAAGCCCCGGGCCGCGACCGCTGGGCGCCGCCCGGATGCCGTCCATCCCGCCAAAGCGGCACTTTGTCGCATGCCGCTGGCCCGCCGCGCGGCGCCGTCCTACAGTGGTGCCATGCCTGACGCGGCGCATGCCATCAGCGCACCGACCACCCAACGACCAGAGGACCGCCATGACCCCGACCGCCAAGAAACTGCTCCCCCTCGCCGCACTCGCCCTGGTGGCGGCCGCCGCCTGCTACGTGCTCGCCACGGGCGAGCTGCAAGTGAACGTGGACGGCGACCAGATCGACGGTCCGCTGGGCGCCCTGCTGGCCGTGCTGTTCGGCGGCGCCGGCATGGTGATCGGCGCCATCGCCATGCTGTGCGCGGCCGTGTTCGTGAGCGTGCTGTGCGCCGGCCTGGGCGTGGTGCTGGTGGCGGGCCTGGCCCTGCTGGCGCTGGTGCTGGTGGCGGCCATCTCGCCCCTGCTGCTGCCGCTGCTGATCCCGGCCGGCATCTTCTGGTACTGCTCGGCGCGCCAGCGCAAGCAGCGCCAGGCCCGGCTGCTGGAACACGCCGTCTGAGCGGAACGGCCCGCCACGCGCGCCCCCCGTGCGCCGTGCCGCCACCTTGTGGGAAGTCTTCTATTTTCCCTTCTATTTTCTTCTGCTTTTTTCTGCTTTCTCCGGTTCCGGGCATTTTGTCCATTTGCCGAAAAAAGGAGAAAAAAGTGGAAGAAAGCAGGACCAAAAACAGAACCATATCCACAAGGAGCGCCACAAGGAGCGCGCCGCGCCACCGCCCGCCGCCCTGCCGGCGGACGCGCCATGCCACGCCGTCGCCGCCGTCAGGCCGCCGGCGGCATCCGCTCCACCCGGTTGCGCCCGCCCCGCTTGGCGCGGTACAGGGCCTGGTCGGCCCGGATCAGGGCCTGGTCGGCATTGCTGTCGGCCG
>JAZJZQ010000415.1:0-4333 GCA_040389625.1 Pseudomonadota bacterium
ACCTTTCCCGCCGCGCTGCCGTTCTTCCGGCTCGACCGCATCTACGTGCGCGGCTTCCAGGTGGAGGCGGCCGAGGTCATGCACGGCACGCTGTGGGCCAAGCTGTCGGACCACGCGCCCATCGTCGCCTCGCTGGCCCTGGCCTGACCGGACTTATGCGTTCCGTCAATTTTCTGGCCGATAACGAAATCGAGCTGCTCTATTGCGGCACCGAGTATTTTCCCGCCCTGATCGCCGCCATCGACGCGGCCCTGTACGAAATCTACTTCGAAACCTATATCTTCGCCGACGACGACACGGGCCAGGCCGTGCGCGGCGCCCTGATGCGGGCCGCCGCCCGCGGCGTGCAGGTGCGCATGATCACGGACTGGTTCGGCACCGGCCGGCACCAGGTCGACAGCCTGCATGCGCAGCTGGTGGCGGCGCGCATCGAACACCGCATCTTCAACCCGTGGTTCCGGCGCGGCGTGACCCGCACCCACCGCAAGATCTGCGTGGTGGACCATGGCATCGCCTTCGTGGGCGGCATCAACATCAACGACGACCTGTTCTGCGACTACGACCACAGCATCGGCCTGGCCGCGCCGCGCTGGGATTTCGCCGTCTCCGTGCGGGGACCGCTGGTGGCCACCATCCAGACCGAGGCCGAAGCCCAGTGGGCGCGCCAGGGCAGGCTGGGCCTCTTCAAGCGCATCGGCCTGTACCGCGACTTGCGCAAGCTGAACAAGGCGGCCTCGCGCACCATGGTGCAGGCCGGCTTTGTCGTGCGCGACAACCTGCGCAACCGGGCGACCATCCAGCGCGCCTACCTGCAGGCGCTGGGCCGGGCCCGCAAGAGCGTGCTGCTGGCCAATCCGTATTTCGCGCCGGGCCGCAAGTTCCGCCGCGCCCTGGCCGCCACGGCCGAGCGCGGGGTGGAGGTGGTGCTGCTGATCGGCGTGGGCGAGTTCTGGCTGCAGGACGCCGTGGCCCATTCCTTCTACCCCAAGCTGCTTGCGGCCGGCGTGAAAGTGGTGGAATATCACAAGACCCAGTTGCACGCCAAGGTGGCCGTGATCGACGACAACTGGGCCACCGTGGGTTCGAGCAATGTGGATGGCTTGAGCCTGTTTTTGAACCAGGAAGCGAATGTGGTCGTCAAGGACGCCGTGTTCGCCCGCAGCCTGCGCGCCCACATCGAGCAAGCCATCGCCGACGGGGTGGTGGTGCATGCGGACGAGTTCGCCAACGTGGGCCGCTTCCGCCGCATCGGCTATGGCCTGGCCTACATGGGCTACAAGTTGCTGATGCGGATTTTTGCAGTGGGGAAATACGCTTGAACGAGACGGTCAGACTGGATAAATGGTTGTGGGCGGCCCGCTTCTTCAAGACCCGCTCGCTGGCCACGGATGCCGTCGACAGCGGCCGGGTCAAGCTCGGCGGCGACCACGTCAAGCCGGCCCGCGCGCTGCGGGTGGGCGACCGGCTGCTCATCGATAACGGTTCGGACCGCTGGGAAGTGCTGGTGCTGGGCCTGTCGGACGTGCGGGCCGCCGCCCCCATCGCCCGCACCCTGTACGAGGAAACGGCGGCCAGCGTGGCGGCCCGGGCCACGGCCGCCGAACGGCACCGCCTGTTCCGCGAGCCGGGCGCCGACATCAAGGGCCGGCCCACCAAGCGCGACCGGCGCCAGTTGGGCAAGCTGGGCGGCCAGGACTAGCCAGGGGCTAGTGCCGTTAAGTTAAACGACCTCTAAGCCGGCTTCGGGGACAAAAATGGGGACGTACCCCTTTTTCAAAAATGGGGACGTACCCCTTTTTCGTACCCCTTTTTCGAGCTGGGCGGCCCGGATTAGCCGGACCAGGGGAGGGCGCCCCTGCGGGGCCACGCCACCTTGGCGGCCCTGCGGCCAAACGTCCACGGTTTACCTGTCATGCGTCAAGAAAGCCTGTCGCCGGGATGACAGCGCCATCGACATGGAATAGGATTGCCGAGTGGCAAAAAAGGCAAGCGCCGGTCATCCACCGATGGCCAGCCATTGCCGGCAATGAAGGGGGCGCCGCCGTCCCTGTTGCGGCGACGTCGAAAAGGCATGCATGAATCAGGTTACGGAAATGCTCTGGCACCGGTTGACGGGCTTGATGCCAGGTGAGCTGAAGCAAAGCGAGCTCGGCTGGCTGTTTTCCCCGCACCGCCATCTGAGCCTGCTGGCGCGGCGCCGCGCCACCCTGATCGTCAACCGCGTCCGCCTGTTCGCCTTCTTGTTCGCGGTGCTGACCCCGATGTGGAGCATCATCGACTTCATCGTGTTTCCCTTTCCCTTGTGGGGCCAGTTGGCGTTCATGCGCTTTGCGGCCAGCGCCGCCTTCGCCAGCCTGCTGGTGTACTACCGCTCCAACGGCGACCTGTTCAACGCGTACCGAGCCATGGCCCTGCTGTTCGCGATCCCGACCGTGTTCTACGTGGCCTCGCACACGCTGCTCACGCACTACCAGCTGACCGGCATGTCGGCCGCCATCGGCGCCGGTTACGCCTTCCTGCCTTTCGTGCTGCTGGGCGGACTGGCCGTGTTCCCGCTCGCCATTGCCGAGAGTTTCGTGGTCGCCAGCCCCATCCTGATCTGCCAGGCCGTGTCCGGCTACCTGCGCTGGACGGCCATGGACTGGCCCGCGTTCACGGGCGCGTTCTGGCTGCTGGTGCTGATCACCGGGGTGGCGGCGCTGGCCGGCATTTGCCAGCTGGCGTTCATGATCGCGCTGGTGCGCCAGGCCATCCGCGATCCGATGACCAATGCCTTCTCGCGCAGCAGCGGAGTCGAGATCATCGACCTGCACTTCACGATGGCCCAGCGCGCCAATGCGCCGTTCGCCCTGGCCTTCCTCGACCTCGACCATTTCAAACGCATCAACGACGGTTTTGGCCACGAAGCGGGGGATAGCGCGCTGATCACCATGACCGAACGGGTCAGCCAGCACATGCGCCACGGCGACGTGCTGGCGCGCTGGGGCGGCGAGGAATTCCTGCTGATCATGCCGGGCACGGGGCTCGAGCAGGCACGCACGGCCATCGAGCGGCTGCGCACCAGCGGTTTCGGCGAGCGCCCCGAAGGCGGCCCGGTGACGGCCAGCATCGGCATCGCCGAGCGCCGGGCCGACAATGTGGGCGACTGGAAGCGGCTGGTCGAGCTCGCCGACCAGCGCATGTATGCGGCCAAGCAGGGCGGCCGCGACCGCGTGGTCAGCGGCGAGCCTGGTCCTGGGCCAGCCGTTGCGCCGTGCCGTCACGCCGTGCCGTCCGCCGTCGATCCGGCATGCGCATGATTGCCTTTTAGTTAATTTTCTGTCAGGGTAGCGCCTGCGCGGCGGGCACGACAGCGCATGTCCGTCGCCGCCCGGCGCAGCCGCTTGCGGCCCCGCTGCGGCCCCATTTCCACACAATTCTGCTGCGTCGCAGCAATAGAACCTCGCCTCTAACGGTACTGTTTGACTTTTACCACCCGGTGGATAATAGTACGAGCGTTCGCAATTCTTTTCACACGAAGTAAATTCAACTGGGAGAGAATGTTCTTTTCTCCTCACAGACGAATTTCTACCTTGGGTGTACTTATTAATACTTCAATCAAATTTATGCGTAAGGGTGAACTGACTCGCGCAGCCATTCTCGATGTGGCGCTGGACCTGGCCAGCCGGGACGGGCTCGAAGGACTCACCATCGGCTTGCTCGCGGACAGGATGAACATGAGCAAATCGGGGGTGTTCGCGCATTTTGGTTCGCGTGAAGACTTGCAGCTGGAAGTGCTCAAGCTGTACCACCACCGCTTCGAGCAGGAAGTGTTTTTCCCCAGCGTGAAGGAACAGCGCGGTCTGCAACGCCTGAAGGCGATGTTTGCCCGCTGGGTCAAGCGAGTGAGCGTGGAAGTCGCATCGGGCTGCATTTATATCAGCGGCGCGGTGGAATACGACGACCGCCCCGGTCCCATCCGGGAGGAGCTGATGTCGATGGTCAACGCGTGGCAGGGCGCTTTGCTGCGCTGCGTACGCCAGGCCATCGAATGCGGCGACCTCAAGCCGGATACCGACCCGCAGCAGCTGGTCTACGAGATGTACGGCCTGATCCTGGCCCTGCACCATGATGCGCGTTTCCTGCGCATCCCGGGCAGCCTGGACCGCGCCAGCATCGGCTTTAACCGGCTGATCGAGAATTACCAGAATCCGCAGCCGCCCCACCAGGCGGATGCAACGCAGAAATCGTAAGGGGCCGCGGTTCCCGCAGCCACTCAACACTTATTTAGCTATACGCCATCAGGAGAAAATCATGGGTCAATACGTCGCGCCAATCCGGGATATGCAATTCG
>JAZJZQ010000416.1:0-16040 GCA_040389625.1 Pseudomonadota bacterium
CGATCACGCGCAGGTTCAGGTTGTGCGCCAGCGAGATCACCGACAGCGCGATGGCCGCGTCGTTGGCATTGGTGGTGACGTCGTCGACGAAGGACTTGTCGATCTTGAGCACGTCGATCGGGAAGCGCTTCAGGTAGCCCAGGCTGGAATAGCCGGTGCCGAAGTCGTCCAGCGAAATGCTGACGCCGATGTCCTTGAGGCGCTTGAGGGCGGCCACCGCCTTGTCCGGGTCGCCCATCACCGTGCCCTCCGTGATCTCCAGCCCCAGGCAGGCGGGCGGGATGCCGAAGCGGCGCAGCGTGCCTTCCACGAACGGCACCGTGCTGTCGTGGCCGAACTGGCCGGCCGACAGGTTGACGGCCACCTTGATCTGGCCCAGGCCCTGGTCGTGCCACACCTTGATCTGGGCGCACACGCTCTCGAGCACCCATTCGCCGATCGGGTTCACCAGGCCGTATTCCTCGGCCAGCGGGATGAAGCGGTTGGGCGGCACCCTGCCCAGCACCGCATTGTTCCAGCGCAGCAGCGCCTCGGCGCCCACCATCTGGCCCGTGCGCAGGCAGATCTGGGGCTGGTAATGCACCTCGAATTCGTCGCGCGCGATGGCGCCGCGCAGCTGGCTCTGGATCGCCAGCTTGTCGCGGATCTCGGCGTCCATGCGTTCGGTGAAGAAGGCGTAGTTGTCGCGCCCCGTTTCCTTGGCGCGATACAGGGCCGTGTCGGCGTTGCGCACCAGTTCATCGAGGCTGTCGCCGTCGCTGGGGCTGACGGCGATGCCGATGCTCGAGGTGAGCGAAATGGCGTGGCCGTCGATCACCAGTTCCGTGCGCAGCCCGGACAGGATGCGCTGGGCCAGCAGCAGCGTGCCGCCGCACTTGGTGTCGTCCTGCAGGATGATCTGGAATTCGTCGCCGCCCTGGCGCGTCACCGTGTCGCCCTCGCGCACCGTGTCGTTCAGGAAGCGGGCCACGGCCTGCAGCGCCTTGTCGCCCATTTGCGGGCCGTAGGTATCGTTGACGCTCTTGAAGCGGTCCAGGTCCAGGCACATCACGGTCACGCACTGCCCTTCGCGCCGGGCCGCGCCCTGCAGGTGCTCGAAGCGCTGGCGCGCCAGCAGCCGGTTGGGCAATCCCGTCAGGGCGTCATGGTTGGACAGGAAGTCGATCAGGTGCTGCTCGGCCTTGCGCTCGGTGATGTCCATGAACACGACGACGATGTTGATCGGCTTGCCCTCTTCATCCTTGACGACGGATATGCTCAGCAGGCCGGGATAGGTGTTGCCGTTCTTGCGGCGGGCCATGATCTCGCCCGACCAGTGGCCGGCCGCCATCAGCGACTGGGTCAGCGCCTGGTACACGGCCGCGTCCTGGCCGCCCGCGTGCAGCAAGGCCACGCTGCGCCCCACCACTTCCTTGGCGCCGTAGCCGGAAATGCGGGTGAAGGCGGGATTGGTGGCCAGGATGTCGCCCTTGTCGTCGGTGATGACGATGGCGTCCTGGGTCGCCTCGAACACCTGGCTGGCCAGGCGCAGGAATTCCTCGTTGGCGCGGCGCTGGCGCACTTCCTGTTCCAGCGAGGCGGCCAGTTCGGCCAGTTCGGCCGTGCGTTCGCTCACGCGCTGCTCGAGCAGCGCGCGCTCGTCGGCCAGCGCCTTCTGGGTGCGCGCCAGGCGCACGTGGGCGTCGGTGCGGGCCAGGATTTCCTCGGCCTGGAACGGCTTGGCGATGAAGTCCACCGCGCCCAGCGCGAAGCCGCGCACCTTGTCGTCCGTGTCGTGCTGGGCCGACAGGAAGATCACGGGCACGTGGCGCAGCTCGGGCGAGTCCTTCAGGCGGCGGCACACCTCGAAGCCGTCGATGCCGGGCATGCGGATGTCGAGCAGGATCAGCTCCGGCGGGCGCGACTGGGCCGTCCACAGGGCCAGCTCGCCGTTGGGCGCCTGGCGCACGTAGTAGCCGGCCTCCGTCAGCAGGTCGCTCAGCAGTTTGAGCGAGGCCGGCGTGTCCTCCACGATCAGCACTTCGCCCTTGGTGTGTTGTTCCGCCATTTCCCGGTGCATGCAAAAATTCTTTCAGCGTGATTCGATCCAGGTCCGTGCCGCCGGCACGGCCCGCAGAGGCCCTATCATATACCACCGTCGGTCCCCGCTACCACCGGGACGCTCCGGCTCACGGCCGCGGTGCCAGCACCAGCGCCGGGCCGTCCTCCTCCAGCAATGCACACAACTGCGGATACTGGTGCCGGCTCACCATGTGCTCGATACGCTCGACCACGGCGCCCAACTCCGGCTCCAGCGGCGCCAGCAGCTGCGCCACCCGCACCAGGTTCAGTTCCTGCACGGCGGCCCGCAGCGTGGCCCGCAACTGGGGCGACAGGCAGGCCACGTCGGCGCGCGACAGCGGCGCCGGCAGCGCCAGCGGCGCGCCGCCCCGGTGCCGCTCGTCCACCACCACGATGCGATGGCCCTGCTCGTCCGCCGCCAGTCCCGCCGCCGCCCCGCCCGCCCCTGCCGCCCCTGCCGCCGGCGCCGGCACCCCGGCCAGCTGGGTCGCCACCGTGAACTGGAAGGTGGCACCGGCGCCCGGCACCGACTGCACGGTCAGCGTGCCGCCCATCAGCTGCACGAATTCGCGCGAGATGGTCAGGCCCAGGCCCGTGCCTTCCTTGGCGCCGGGACCGTCGGCCTGGATGAAGGGCTCGAAGATGCGGGCCTGGTCCGCCTCGGCGATGCCGGGCCCGGTGTCGATGACGGCAAACGTCAGCTCGCAGGACTCGCCCCGCGCCGCGCCGCGCGCGCGCAGCGTCACCTTGCCCCGGCTGGTGAACTTGACGGCGTTCGACATCAGGTTCAGCAGCACCTGGCGCAGCTTGGTGCCGTCCACCCGGGCCGCCGTCGGCAGGCCGGCGCTGTCGAGCACCAGCGCCACCCCGCGCTGGCCGGCGCGCATGCTGACCATGTCCATCACTTCCTGCAGCATGTCCTGCGGATTGAGCACCTCGGTCTGCAGCACGGCCCGCCCGGCCTCGATCTTGGACAGTTCGAGGATGTCGTTGATCAGCGTGAGCAGGTGCTCGCCCGAGCGGTGGATGATGGCCAGGTTGCGTTTTTCCTCCGGCAGCATGTGCTTGGAGTCGGCCATCAGGCGCGAGAAGCCGATCACCGAGTGCAGCGGCGTGCGCAGCTCGTGGCTCATGTTGGCCAGGAAGGTGCTCTTGGCCTGGTTGGCCGCCTGCGCCTGCAGCACGGCCACCGACAGCGCCGCCGTGCGTTCGGCCACCAGCTCCTCGAGGTGGATGCGGTGGCGCCGCAGCTCCTGCTGGGCCACCTTGTGGGCCGTGATGTCGTAGTTGACGCCCACCATGCGGGCCGGCCGTCCTTCGGCGTCGCGGAACACCATGGCGTCGCCCTTGATGTGGTGCACGCTGGCGTCGGCCCACACGATGCGGAATTCGGCATCGAACTCGCCGCTGCCCTGCAAGGCCTGGTCCAGCAGCGCCTGCACCGGCAGCGCGTCGTCCGGATGGAGCATCCGGGTCCACTGTGCCATGGGCAAGCCGCCGCGCCCCCCTTCCATGCCGTGCAGGCGGAACATCTGCTCGTCCCACACCACGTCGCCGGTGAGGATGTTCCAGTCCCAGATGCCGATGGCCGCCGCGCTGCTGGCGATCTGCAGCCGTTCCTCGGACGCGTGCATGGCCACGTAGCGGCTGTCGAGCAGGGTCACCATGTCGCGGATGGCCGCGTTCAGTGTATCGAGCTCGCCGAAGAACCAGTCGCTGGGTGGAATGGCGCCCGGGTTCATGCCGGCCTTGACGTTGACGGCGTAGCGTCCGATCGAACTCAAAGGCTTGAGGATCAAATGCCACAGCAGCAGGTACAGGCTGAACACGAGCGTGGCATCGAGCACGACGATCATGCCGATGATGGTGATCAGGCGCTGGCGCAGCTGTTCCAGCATCAGGGCCGGCGTGGCATACACGCTGATGGTGCCGATGTTCTGGCCATTGGCCATGATGGGCCGCGTTGCCACCAGCTGTTCCGGCTGGGTCGGCAGCTTGGCGGCCGGCCGCAGCAGGCCGCCCGGTCCGCGCACCAGGATGTAGGGGTGGTTGCTGGCGACCGGGGTCACGGCGCTGGCATACAGGTCGCGGTTGCTCAAGCCGCTCTTCATGATGGTGAGGATCTGGTTCTCGTCGAAGTTCCAGGCTGGCAGGGAAACGGCCGCCGCCAGTTCGTCGGCGCTGGTGGCCACTGTCTGGTGCAGCTGCTCGTGGCGCTGCGCCTTTTCAGCCTGATAGAAGTACCAGGCGAAGGCCGTCAGTACCACCGTCACCACGGCCGTCATCGCCACGCTGACAAACAGCGCGATCGACACGCGTCCCGTACGGCTGACCAACTTGCGCAACATCGTAAGCTCCCCGGGCTGTAAAAAAGTGCAGGAAAAACATCCTGCCGCCTGCCGCATCATAGGGGCTAACGCCCGTCGCGTCCAACCATTTATTGCTTTGAAGGATGATTTTGGCCCGCTTCAGGGGGCCGTTTGCGGGCCGGCCAGGCGCTCCCAGGCCATGGCCATGCTGAGGAACAGCTGGCCGTTGAGCTGCTCCAGCAGGTCGCTGCGGCGCAAGCGGTCCAGCACCGGCCCCTTGACCTCGGCCAGGTGCAAGCCTATGCCCTGGCGGCCCAGCATCTGGTTCAGTTCTGCCAGCGTGAACAGGGCCGTGGTGTCGATCGAACTGACGGCCGTCATCACCAGCACCAGGTGGCGCACGCCGGGACGGCTGCGCAGCTCGTCCTCGATGCGGGTGGTGACCGCTTCCACGTTGCCGAAGAACAGGTTGGCGTCGATGCGCAGCGCCAGCAGTCCGGGCCGGGTCTCGCCCGGATAGCGCTCGATATTGCGGAAATGCTCGGTGCCGGCGATCCGCCCCAGCACGGCGATGTGGGGCCGGCTGGCGCGCCAGATCAGCGTGCCCAGCGACAGCACCACGCCCAGCATGACGCCGGCCTGCACCCCCAGCGCCAGCACGCCGGCCGCCGTGGCCAGCCAGGCCAGCGCGTCGCTGCGGTCATAGCGCCAGGCCGTGCGCAGCGACCCCAGTTCCAGCATGCCCAGCACGGCCACGATGATGGTGGCCGCCAGCGTGGGCAGCGGCAGCAGCGCCAGCCAGCCGGTGGGCGCCGCCAGCGCGCAGGCCAGCAGCGCGGCCGTGATCAGGCTGGCCAGCGGCGTATGGGCCCCGGCCGCGAAATTGACGGCCGAACGCGACATGCTGCCCGTGACGGGCAAGCCGCCCGACAGGAAACTGGCCACGTTGGCCGCGCCCAGCCCGATCAGCTCATGGTTGCTGACCAGCTTTTCGTTGCGCCGCAGGGCCAGCGACTGGGCCGCCGACATGCTCATCAAGAACACCATGAAGCCGATCAGCATGCCCGGCTGCAGCAAGGGCCCCCAGTGGCCGTGCGAAGTGGCCAGGTTCAGCTGCGGCAGGCCGGCCGGCACGGCGCCCGTCAGGTGCACGCCCTGGGCCGGCAGGCTGGTGGTAGCCATCAGCGCCGTGGCGCCCAGCACCACCAGCATGGGCGCCAGCCGCGCGCCGATCTCGGCCGCCGCCGGGCGCAGCCCGCAGCAGCGCAGCAGCGGCGCCAGGTAGCGCCGCGCCAGCACCAGCGCCAGCAGCGAGGCCCCGCCCAGCGCGGCGCTGGGCAGGTGGGGCCGGCTCACACTGCCGCCCAGCAGCACGGCCAGCTGGTCGCCGGCGATCACCAGGGCCGAGCCCACGGTGAAGCCGGCCATGACGGGACGGGAAAAGAAATTGGCCAGGAAACCCATGCGCAGCGCCCCGCACAGCAGCAGCATCAGGCCGGCCACCAGCGCCAGCTGGGCCGCCAGCACGCCGTACAGGCCGGAGCCGGCAGGCGCCATCGGCGCCAGCACGGCGCCCGTCATCAGCGACACGATGGCCATGGGCCCCACCGATTGCGTCATGCTGCTGCCGAACAGCGCGTACAGCACGGGCGGCAGGATGCTGGCGTAGATGCCGGCCACCGGCGGCAAGCCGGCCACCAGCGCATAGGCCATGCCCTGCGGGATCATCATCATCGCCACCACCAGCCCGGCGCTGATATCGCCGGCCAGCAGCGCGCGCCGGTACTGCCTTAGCCATTGCAGCATGGTCGGTTCCTGTCGTTGCGTCGCCATCCCGCAGCCTACGGCATGCGGCGCGGGCCGTCCAGCCCGGCGGCGCGCGATGCATTCAGGCCAGCTGCAATTCCCAGTAGCCTACATCGATCCACTGGCCGAATTTGCGGCCCACGCGCCGGAAGTGGGCGACCTTCTCGAAACCGAGGCGCTCGTGCAGCGCCACGCTGGCCGGGTTGGGCTGGGCGATGCCGCCCAACACCACCTGGATTTCCCTGGCCCGCAGCGCCTCGATCAGCGCGCCGTACAACTGGCTGCCGATGCCCCGGCCGCCGCAATCGGGCGCCACGTACACGGACGACTCGACCGAATAGCGGTAGGCGCTGCGCACGCGCCACGGCGTGGCGTAGGCATAGCCGAGTACCTGGCCGTCCGCCTCGTAGACGTACCACGGAAACTGGGCGCCGACGGTGGCGATGCGTTGCGCCATCTCGGGCACGGCCACCGGCTGTTCTTCAAACGAGATGGTGGTCGTGGCCACGTAATGGTTGTAGATCGCGGCGATGGCGGCCGCGTCGTCGCTGGTGGCGTGTCGTATCATGGATTAGCGTGGTGCGGGTTCATTGTACGGAATGGACAAGCGGGGCAAGCGCCGGAGCGGCGCCCTGTTCCCCGCTATTCTATCAAGGCCGCGATGGCCAGCGGCGTATTGCGGGTGACGATCTGTCCGGCCTCGGGCAGCGCGGCAAAGCGCACGGCGAACACCTTGAAGCCGGTCACGGCATCGCCGGCGAAGGCCGGCCCTTCATGCCAGGCGATGGCCGCCGGCGCCGCGCCCGGCCGGCGCAGCTGCAAGTCGGCGTCGGCGTCCGTGCGCGGATAGGTGAACTGCACGCCCACGCACGCCTTGCCGGCGACCCAGCGCTGCTCGGCCGAGCGCAGATAGGCCAGCAACTGGTCGCAGGCCGTGCGCAGGTCGGCCAGCGCGTAGATGCCGTCGGCACGGGTGACGATGGAAACCCAAGGGCCCAGCTGGAACTGGCCGGCCCGGGCGTTGACGGTGAGCTCCGCGTTGTCGTCGAAGGCCGCCTTGGAAAACGGGAACACGGCCCGCCCCAGCGGGTCCAGCGCCAGGTTCTGCTGGATGGCCTTGCCGCTCAGCGTCAAGCGAACGCCGTCCAGCGCGGCGGACTTGTCGCGCGCACGCACGCGGAAATGGTTCTGCAGGAACTGCTTGGGCTTGCCGTATTTTTCGAACCAGATCATCTGGCGGTAGGCCTGCCGGTACTCGACCCAGTCCGCCCCGGCGCCGTCGCGCGTCTGGGCCGGGGCCGGACCGCAGCACAGCGCCAGCACGGCCGCTAGCAGGAAGGGCAACAGGATGGGCGACAGGCGCATCGGCGGCAATCCTAGAAACGGTAGGCCAGGCCGGTCGACCAGGTCAGGTAGCCGGCGCGGGCCGTCACCGGGCTGTTCGCCGGGCCAGGGCCCAGCCGCGTCGCCGTGACGGCGCTGTTGACCAGCCAGTGGCTGCTCAACGCCCAGTTCCAGTTGAGGCCCGCATTGACGCTCAACACCCCGGCCGAGGGCCGGTAATGGGGCCGGTCCGGCGCCGCCGCGTCGGGGCGCACTTCGTACAGCTCGCGCATGACCTGCCCTCCGGCCAGGTTCATGGACAGCGACAGCGCCAGCGTGTGGTGAGGCGCCACATCGACCAACGCCTTTTGCAGCCCGACATTGCCCATCGCGCCGCCCGCGCTGGTGTTGTAGACCAGGCTGGAACGCAGCAGCAAGTCGTCGCCCAGGTAATAGTTGTAAAAACCGCCCCCGTCCAGCGTGCCGGCGATGTCGCGGGTGCCGGCCAGGCGCCGGCTGTCACCCGGATGGCGCTCGTTAGACTGCTGCAGCAATGGGCCATACTCGATGCCGGGGCGTTCGGACAGCTGCATGCCGAGCACGCCATTGGCACTCAGGAAGATGCCGTTGCTCCATTGGACTTGCCCCGACAGCACCAATACCGTGCGCCTGTCGTCGCCGGGCGTTACGCCCGTCCTGGCCGCCATGGCCAGGCCCACATACATTTCCCGGCTACCGTCGGGCATCATCATGGTGCTGTCGGCATGGGCGGAGGCGCCGGCCAGCAGGCAGGCTAACAGCGCGGGATAGCGCAGCGGATACCGCGGCAGATTCGGCAACAACGACGGCAGTAAATACGGCAACAGCGGCTTGTTCTTCATCGACATCGATCAAAAAAGACATGCGGCCACACTGCGGGCCGCAGGTCAGGGTTAAACCGGCACGCCGGCGCTAGAAACCATAACGCAGCCCCAGCGACACGTTGTTCATGCCGATATCGAAGCCGTCCACCTTGATGGCGCCCAGGTGCGACAGTTCCAGTTGCAGCGACAGGTTGTCCTTGAGCAGATAGGACGCGCCCACGCTGCCATAGATGCTGTTGCGATGGGCGCTCAGGTGGTCGGCCTGGCCCACCTCGTAGGCCGAGATGCTGGTGCGGGAATGCCCGACACCGAGCTTGCCGAACAGCGACCAGTGCTCGTCCAGCGCCAGCGTGCCCTTGGCCGCCACATAGGCCGCGCTGCTGGCTACCTTGACCTGGTGGCTGGCATCGAGGTCGAAGTTGGTCTTGCCGCCCAGCCCCTGCACGCCCGCTTCCACTGCCAGGTAAGGGGTCAGGTCCACGCCGCCAAACAGGCTGAGCGGATACTGGCTCTTGCCGCTGTCGATCGTCACCGACTGGCTGCCATCGCGCAGGTGCAAGGCGCCGCTCTTGCCGGCGCCGATGCTGGCGCCAAGGTAGCCCCCTTCGGCATGGGCCAGCGGCATGGCGGCTGCCGCGGCCAGGATGAACAGCTGACGGAACAGGCTACGGTACAGATTTGGTTTCATCGTTGGATTCCAGGTTGAGGTAGGAGCCTTGAATGTTAGAGCTCGCCCCGGCGGAAATCCTCCTCATTCTGTCGTGCAATTGTCTCGAAATTGTCGGCCTGATTTGTATAAAAAGTGTACGCAATTGTCATCAATTGTCAAAACCACCACAAGAGCACCTTGCTCCACTACAATACGCGACGACAAGGAGGCCCGATGGTAGGCGTGATGCTGGTGGAAGACGATGCGCGGCTGGCCGCGCTGGTCAAGGAATACCTGGAAGAATATGAATTCGCGGTCGACGTGGTCAGCCGGGGCGACCTCGCGCTGGCCCGCTTTCAGGCCACCCAGCCCGGCCTCGTGGTGCTCGACCTGACCCTGCCCGGCATGGACGGCCTGGTGATCTGCCGCCAGCTGCGCCAGCACAGCGCCGTCCCCATCCTGATCCTGACGGCGCGCGAGGATACATTCGATGAGGTGTCCGGCCTGGAACAGGGCGCCGACGATTACGTCAACAAACCGATCCAGCCGCGCGTGCTGCTGGCCCGGCTGCGCGCGCTGTTGCGGCGCGGCGAGCGCGGTGCGCAGGCGGCGGACGGCCCCGGCGCCGACCTGCGGCTGGGCGCGCTGCGCATCTCCACGGCCAACCGGGCCGTGTTCTGGCGCGGCCAGCAAGTGGCGATGAACAGCGCCGAGTTCAAGCTGTTCCTGATCCTGGCCGAGGCGGCCGGCAAGGTGCAGTCGCGTAACGACATCCTGGTCAAGATGCGCGGCATCGAATTCGACGGCCTGGACCGCAGCATCGACAACTGCATCTCGCGCCTGCGCCGCAAGTTCGACGACGGCGGCGCCGAGCGCATCAAGACGGTCTGGGGCGAAGGCTACCTGTTCAGCCCGTCGGCCTGGGAATAGCCATGAACCGCATCTTCCGGCGCTTCGTGGTGCTGGTGCTGCTGGCCATCACGCTGGCCACCGGCGTGACCTGGCTCACCTTGCGCGCCCTGTTCGGCGACCCGCTCGACGAGCTGGCCCGGCGCCAGGCGGCCGGCCAGATCTTCGTGCTGGAACAATACATCGACCAGGCCCCGGCCGACGAATGGCTGGCGCGCCTGAACAAGGTGCGCGAAGTGTCGGCGGCCACGTTCGAGCTGCTGCCGCTCGAACAGGCGCTGGCCGCCCTGCCCGAGCGCCAGCGCGCCAGCCTGCGCGACGGCGCCATCGTACTCGACGTGGCCGGCAAGGGGTTCTACCGCCGGGTCGACCTGCGCGGTGCGCGCTACATCGACAGCGAGCGCGAGGTGCTGCATGCCCAGCACCTGCCGATCGACGTGGGCCAGGCGCTGGGCATGGAAGCGATCCGCTTCCTCATCATCGCCCTGTTCCTGCTGGTGCCCATAGGCTGGTGGTCGCGCGGCCACTGGCGCGACCTGCAGGCGCTGTCGCGCGTGGCCGACGAGATGGGCCACGGCCGGCTGACGGCGCGCGCGGCCGTGCGGCCCGGCTCCGGCATCGCGCCGCTGGCCGGCCACCTGCATGACATGGCCGGGCGCATCGCCGGGCTGCTGGAGGCGCGCAAGCAGTTGCTCCACTCCGTCTCGCATGAACTGCGCACCCCGATCGCGCGCCTCGCATTCGGCCTGGAGCTGCTGCGCGGCGACGGCGCCGACGCTGCGCTGGAACGGCGCATCGCCGCCATGGAAGGCGATGTCGGCGAACTCAATACGCTCGTCAATGAACTGCTGAGCGTGACGCAGCTGGACCAGGCGCCGGCCATGCAGCGCCAGCCGGTGGCACTGGGGCCGCTGCTGCGGGCGGCGGCCGAGGGCGTGGCGCCGGCCCTGGCGGGCAAGCGCCTGGCGTGCGACATCGAGGACGATATCGGCATATGCAGCGGCGACCGGCGCCTGCTGGCGCGTGCGCTGGGCAACCTGCTGGCCAATGGCGCCAAGTACGCGGCGACCACGCTGACGCTGTCGGCGCGGCGCCTGCCGCATGGTGCGATACGGATCGTGGTCGGGGATGACGGCCCGGGGATACCGGAGGCGGCGCGCGAGCGCGTGTTCGAGCCGTTCTACCGGCTGGCGCGCGACGCGGATCACGCGGCCGGCGGCTACGGGCTGGGCCTGGCCATCGCCCGCAAGGCGGTGCAGCTGCACGGCGGCGAGATCGCCATCGGCCGTTCCGCGCTGGGCGGGGCCAGCTTCACGCTGACACTGCCCGGCGAGCCGGCCGGGGGCGCCGATGCCATAGCCGTTATCGAAGCGGGTGTCACGGCCGGCGCGATTGCCGGTGCGGTTGCCGGCGCAGTTACCGGGGCCGAAGCCGAAACGGGTGCCGCAGCCGGTGCAGCCCCCACCGCCGACCTGCGTGCCGACGCGGCGTAAGCGGCCGGCCTTACTGCATCGCCAGTTCCACGCAGTTGCGGCCGGCGCGCTTGGCGCGGTGCAGGGCCGCGTCGAGCCGGTCCAGCACGGAGATGGCGCCCTCGTCCAGCCCGACCTGGGCCACGGCCAGGCTGATGGTGACCATCTCGCAACCCGGCAGCGGCGTCCCGGCGATGGTCTCGCGCAGCTTCTCGGCCAGTTTCAGGGCATCCACGGCGCAGGTGTGGGTGGCCACCACCATGAATTCCTCGCCCCGCATGCGGGCCAGCGTGTCGGACCCGCGCAGGCGCGTCTGCACCGTTTCGGCCACGATGCGCAGCGCCTGGTCGCCGATGGGGTAGCCATACAGGTCGTTGACGGAGCGGAAGTTGTCGATGTCAAAGGTAATCAGGGCCAGCGGCAAGGCGTAGCGGCGGGCGCGCCGCATTTCCGTCTCCAGGATATCCTCGCCGCGACGGCGGTTGACGGCGCCCGTCAAGGCATCGACCGTGCTCATCTGCATCAACTGGCCGGCCAGCGCGTCGTTCTGGTGTTTCAGCTCGCTCATGCCCAGGCCGAAGCTGATGAACTGGGCCAGGCTGGCGAAGCAGGCGAACTGCTCGCGCGAGAACTGCAGGTAGCGGTCGAACATCAGGCAGACGGAACCGAGCACGGGGCCGCCCGCCTCGCTGCGCAGCGGCAGGGCCAGCACCATGCGCACCTCGCGGTCATGCAGGCTCAGGGCCAGCTCCGGGTCGCCCGCCTTTTCCGGCGCGTCGAGCAGCACCAGCTCGCCGTTGCTGACGGCCAGCAGCGGCGGGAAGATGTCGCTCAGCGGCGCCTGCAGCAGATGGTCGCGCTGTCCCAGCAACCGGCCCAGATCCAGGTGGTTGCGCGACTCCTGCGCCACCAGCTGCAGATCGCCGCGCTGCTTCATGTGCAGCAGCGCCGTATGGCGCACGCCGGGGAAGCTGCATAGCGCCAGGCAGACCTGCGAGGCCATGGTGGGAATGTCGTCCACGCTGCCCAGCGCCCGCTGCAGGCTGCGCTGGATGGTCAGCAGTTCGCGCAATTCCTTTTCCTTGTCCAGCAAGGTTTGCTGGGCTGCCGCGACGGGGTTGGCGGACACCGTCAGCGCCTGTTCCACGGCGACCTGTAACTCGTCTTGCAACATGGGCAGGATACGGTATTGCAAGGGGCCGCTGGCCATCAGCTCGGGGATCCAGGCGCTGCACACGTAAGGACACAGCACCAGCACGGGGGCGCCATTGCGGCTGCGGATCAGGGCGCCCATGCCGGCCATGTCGGCCAGGCTGGCAAAGCCGCTCAAGTCAAGCACCAGCAGATCGACGCGTTGTCGTCCCACAGCAACGGTCGCCGCGTCAATGTTATCGACCAGCAACAAACGGGAAAATTGTTCGCCGCAACAAGCCTGAAATTCGGCGCGCCGCTCGCCGTTTGTGGTCAAAAACACGCCAACTATGTCTTTTCGGCTATCGATATCCGCCATAATATTCGCCCCCAGCTATTGTCGCTATTATTAGAATTGCTATCCTAACAGTGTGCCATAAAGTTCATAATTAGCAATATTATTTGTAACACAGACTCACTGTTTTTCACCCGTCATGTGAAACAGCGCACGGCCAACGGCCAGCGGCGCTGGCATTATGGGAGGCAACAAGGCCTTGCGGAGGACGCTACCATGGCACGTGCTTTGTGGAAAGGCGCGATCAGTTTCGGGCTGGTCCACATCCCGGTCGAACTCCATGCGGCCGCGCGCCGCGACGAACTGGACCTGACCATGCTCGACCGGCGCGACTTCGCGCCCGTGGGCTACCGCCGCTACAACAAGCGCAGCGGCGAGGAAGTCAGCTGGGACAACATCATCAAAGGCTATGAGTACGAGGACGGCGACTACGTCGTGCTGTCGGACGAGGATCTGCGGCGCGCCAACGTGGCCGCGACCCAGACGATAGAAATCCTGTGCTTCGTCGGCGCCGGCGAGATTCCCCCCACCTACTACGAGCAGCCCTACTATCTGGCGCCGGTGCGCGGCGGCGCGCGGGTCTACACGCTGCTGCGCGAGACGCTGCGCAAGTCCGGCATGGTGGGCGTGGCGACGGTCGTGATCCGCACCCGCCAGCACATGTGCGCCCTGCTCTGCCTGGACGACGCCATCGTCCTCAATACCCTGCGCTACGCGACCGAAGTGCTGGATGCGGGCGAGCTGGCGCTGCCTTCCGCCCATGCGGGCGAGATCAAGCCGAAGGAACTCGATATGGCGCTGGAGCTGGTGGAAGGCATGGCCGCGCCCTGGCGCCCGCAGCAATACCACGACACCTACCGCGACGACCTGATGGCCCTGGTCGACGAGAAGGTCAAGGCGGGCAAGACCCACACCATCACCCGGCCTTCGCACGCCGAGCGGGAACCGGGCGCGGACAATGTGATCGACCTGGTGGAACTGCTGCAGCGCAGCCTGCGCGGCAAGGATGGCGCGGCCCGCAAGACTGGCAGCGCCGCAGGGACAGGTGACGGCCGCAAGACGGACAATGCGGCCAAGCCGGACAACGGCCGCAAGACGCACAGCGCGGCCGGCACGGGCAAGACCAGTAAGACGAGCGGCGCGGCCGGGACGGCGGACAAGGCCCGCAAGACGGGCGCCGCGGCCAAGACTGGCGGCAGCCACAAGGCGGAGCGCAGCCGCGGCGCCGGCACCGCACGCAAAGCGGCGGGCGCTGCACGCTCAACGAGGGCTTGACGGTCCGGCCTTGACGCTTCAGGCCTTGCCGTTTTCTGCACCCGCCATGTCGTCGCATCCCAGCTGGCGCATGGGGCCGGTCAAGCTGCGTGCGCTGCGCGCGTAATCCTTCCACGGCGTATTGCCCACATCGAGCCGCTGGTCCACCGTTAGTACGGTCCAGTGATCGCCACCGCTCAGCCGGTCCAGCTCATCCCATGCCACCGGCACGGAAATGCCCAGCCCCGGCCGCGCGCGCGCCGACCAGGCGCATACGGTAGTGGCGCCACGCCCGTTGCGCAGGTAATCGATGTAGATCCGGCCGACCCGGTTGCGTTCACCGCTCTTGTCCGTGAAGCGGTCCGGTATCAGGCGCGCCATATGCGCCACCACGGCCTGGGCAAACCCCTTCACGGCGTCCCAGCCATGCTGCGGCTTGACCGGCACCACCAGGTGCAGGCCACGCCCGCCACTGGTCTTGAGGAATGCCGGCAAGCCCAGTTCCTCGAGGAAGGCGCGCACCAACACGGCCGCCTGCCGTACCTGCGCCCAGGCCACGCCTTTGCCCGGATCGAGGTCGAACACCACGCGGTTGGGCCGCTCGTAGGCGCGCGCCAGCGCGTTCTGGGTGTGGATTTCCACCACATTCCACTGCGCCACCGACAGCAAGCCTGCCGTCCCCGCGATGGTCAGCATGGGCGGATGGTCCGGGTCCAGCGCCCGGTCCAGCTGATGCACGCCGGCCAGGCGGTTGCCGGCGTGCTTCTGGAAGAACAATTCGCCCTCCACCCCGTCCGGCGCGCGCAGCAGCGCCACCGGCCGTTCCCTCAGGTGGGTTTGCATCAGCGTCCCCACTTGGGCGTAGTAATGCACCAGTCCCAGCTTGGTCGTGCCGCTCTGGCGGTCGATGATGCGCTCGGGATGAGTCACGTGCAGCTGGGCCGGCAGCTTGCTCGTGACGGCGGGCGGGTCGGGCGGTGCCATGCGCGCACCGGCGCTGGCCGCGCGGGATGCCGCCCGGTGCGCCCGGCGCGCCTGCTCGCGCCGCACGCCGCTGGCCGGCTTGTCCGCCCGCAGTCCCTGGAACACGGCATGGCGCAGCGAACCGTCCCGTGTCCACTCGCCGAAACTGACCTCGGCCACCAGCGACGGCCGCAGCCAGTGCGGGTGACCGCCGATGCGCCCGTCGGCGTCGAACGGACAGCGGTCCGTGGCCAGCCGCTGCATGCGCGCGCTCAGGTCCTTCAACTCTGCCGCATTGAAGCCCGTGCCCACGTTGCCCGCGTACTGCAGCCGTCCCGCCTCGTCGTACACGCCCAGCAGCAGTGAGCCAAATCCGCTGCGCGTCCCCTGGGGATCGGTATAGCCGCCCACGACGAACTCTTGCCGCTGGTCGCATTTGAGCTTGATCCAGTCGCGGGTACGGCGCGACACGTAACCGGCGTCGGCCCGCTTGCCGATGATGCCCTCCAGCCCAAGTTGGCAGGCGGCGGCCACCACCTGCCGCGGCGCCCCATCCAGCGCCTGGCTGAAGCGCACGCGCGGCGACGGCCCGCAGGCGTCCAATATGCGCTCGAGCACCGCGCGCCGCCCGGCCTGCGTCACGTGGCGCAGGTCGTAGCCGCCGCAGTAGGGCAAATCGAACAGGTAGTACACGATGTCGCCCGTGTGCTTGCCGTCGAAGGCCGCCTGCAGCAGGCCGAAATCGGGCCGCCCATGGGCATCGCAGACGACGATCTCGCCGTCGTACCAGCCGGCCGGCAAGTGCATGTCAGACAGGGCATGCTGCAGGGGGGCCAGCTTGGCCGTCCAGTCCGCGCCGCTGCGGGTGAACAGGCGCAGGTCGTGCCCGTCCACCCTGGTCAGCAGACGGTAGCCGTCGAATTTCGTTTCCAGTATCCAGTCGCC